>DTVC01000032.1 GCA_012963775.1 Candidatus Pelagibacter sp.
ATTTCAATACCTTCAATAATTTTTCTCGGAGAGTTTTCTCCACCCATTGCGTCAATAGCAATTTTAACTTTATTTGACATAATAAAATATATTTTTTTATACTATTATTTTTTTGGCTCTAGTATTTGTTTACCATTATAAAGGCCTGTTTTTAAATCAACATGGTGCGAAAGTCTAAATTCACCTGATTTTTTATCTGCAACTATATTGACAGAAGAAATTCTATGATGCGATCTTCTTTTGTTCCTTCTAGATTTTGATGTTTTTCTTTTTGGTACAGCCATTGTAAATATTTACTTATAGTTAAATTTTAATTCACCTTTTAATACACTATCAGAGCCCAAATCGAAACAAAAAGCTACATATTCATTAAAATATTCGATTATACCCTTATTATTATTGATATTTTTTATATTATTTTGTTCCAAATATTTATTAAAAAAAATATTTTTAGCAGTTACTTTCATTTCTTTATACTTTTCGCAATTAAGCAAAATGTTATAAAAAATTTTTGTAAGAAATCTCATATTTTTATTTATAACGGAATCTCCATATCCAATTTCTCTCATATTTGATTCAATGTTATTAAAGATCAAATCAAACATTTTCTGGTAAAAAATTTTATACATTTGATCTTTATTGTCTTGTTTTATTTTAATAAATATAAAAGAAATATGTATAAAAATTAGAAGAATTCGATTTTGGAAAGTATCAATCAAATCAAATTTAGTGTAAAATAATTTATTTCGTGATAATAAAAGAATATTATTATATAATATCTCTTCTTGGGTATTGATTTGCTTTATATATTTCGACATATGAAAGAAACTGTATATTTGTTATTAATTTTACTTTTTACCATTAGTTGCCAACGCAATGAAATAGTAAAAACACATGGAATAGCATATTTAGAAAAAAGGGAGAAGTTAATATTTGTTAACAAATCGAATAAAAATGACACAATTAATATTTTTGGACAGCCATCCACAAAGGGAATGACAAATGACAATTTATGGATTTATATTGAAAGAACTATGACTAAAGGAAAAATGTTTAAGTTAGGTAGAAATTATCTTACAAAAAATAACGTTTTAGTATTAGAGTTTGACAAATATGGTATCCTTAAAAAAAAGGAATTGTCTTCTATAGAAGATATGAAAAAACTAACTTTTGCAAAAAATATTACTGAAAACGAAATACGAAAAGAAAACTTTGTATATAGTTTCTTGTCTAGCGTTAGACAAAAAATGCAAACACAAAGAAAAGATTAGTGAGCAATTACAGCTAATAGTAATAAAGCTACTATATTTGTTATCTTAATCATTGGATTAACAGCCGGACCTGCCGTATCTTTATATGGATCACCCACGGTATCTCCGGTAACAGCAGCTTTATGTGCCTCAGATCCTTTTCCACCAAATTTACCATCTTCAATATATTTTTTTGCATTATCCCAGGCACCCCCACCTGCAGTCATTGAAATGGCAACAAAGAAACCTGTTACAATAACTCCTAACAGCATTGCTCCAACAGCAGCTAGCGCCGCTTCAATTCCACCTATCAATAATATGATAAAGTATAAAATTATAGGCGATAATACTGGTAATAATGATGGTATTATCATTTCTTTGATAGCTGCTTTGGTTAATAAGTCCACTAACTTACTGTAATCAGGTTTTCTTTTGCGTTTCATAATTCCTGGTATTTTTTTAAACTGCCTTCTGACTTCAATTACGACAGCACCTCCTGCCCTTCCAACAGCTTGCATTGACATTGATCCAAATAAATATGGCAACATCCCTCCGATTAATAGACCAACCATAACGAATGGATTGGAAAGATCAAAATTTACTGAAATATTTTCGAGAGCAGATCCTTTAATGTTAGAAAAAAATTTAATATCTTCTGTATAAGCAGCAAATAAAACCAATGCACCTAATCCAGCGGAACTTATAGCATATCCTTTGGTAATAGCTTTTGTCGTATTGCCAACAGCATCTAAGGCATCTGTTGTTTTTCTAACACTTTTAGGTAAATTCGACATTTCAGCGATACCTCCTGCATTATCAGTCACTGGGCCATAAGCATCTAATGCAACCACCATGCCTGCCAAGGCCAGCATTGTGGTTACGGATATAGCAATTCCAAATAAACCTGCAATATGATTGGTATATAAAATTCCTGATACAATAATCAACGCTGGTAAGGCAGTAGCTTCCAAAGAAACAGCCAAACCTTGAATGACATTTGTTCCATGACCTGTAGTAGATGATTTTGCGATACTTAAGACCGGGCGAAACTTGGTTCCTGTGTAATATTCTGTCACCCAAATTATCAAGCCCGTAATTATTAAACCAATTATTCCACACGTATAAAGTTCAAAACCACTAAACTCAGCATTTGTCGATGAATAAATAGTATCTAAACCAATAATTTTATCTGTAACTGGATACAAAATTACTGCAGAAAAAATGGCTGTGGCTAAAAATCCTTTATATAAAGCTCCCATTATATTTTTGTTTGAACCCAATCTCACAAAAAAAGTTCCTGCAATAGAAGTAAGTACACATGCTCCTCCAATCGATAGCGGATAAATCATCATACTTAAATCACCTATGAAAAAAATTGATGACAAAACCATAGTAGCAACAATAGTCACAGCATACGTCTCAAACAAGTCTGCAGCCATGCCAGCACAGTCACCAACATTATCTCCAACATTGTCAGCTATAACCGCAGGATTTCTTGGATCATCTTCGGGAATTCCTGCTTCAATTTTACCTACCAAATCTGCCCCTACATCGGCACCTTTTGTAAAAATTCCACCACCTAATCTTGCAAAAATTGATATTAAAGACGCACCAAAGCCTAATCCAATAAGCGCATTAATTATTTCTCTATTATCTATATTTAATTTTAATAAAATTAGGTAATAAGTCGATATTGACAATAAAGCTAAACCAGCGACTAACATTCCAGTGACAGCACCTGATTTAAAGCTAATATTTAAGCCGGAAGCAAGACCTTTGCGAGAAGCTTCGGCAGTTCTTACATTTGCTTGAACAGATATTAGCATTCCAATATAACCCGCTGCTCCAGACAAAAAAGCTCCAATAAAATATCCAAAACCAACCCAAATTCCTAGAGCATATGTAATTATAATAAGAATAATAATTCCAACTATAGCAATAGTTTTATATTGACGATTTAAATAAGCTCTTGCTCCGATTTGAATGGCGCTAGCGATTTCCTGCATTTTAATATTACCAGGACTAGCTGACAATATTTCTTTACTAACTATGTAGCTATATAAAATTGCTAGTAAACCAGCTGCGATAATAATATAGAGAGTACTAATCATCTATTTAAATAAATTAAGATTAAAAAAACGCAAATTGCCAAAAAAAAACATAAAAGGCAACAAAAATCTTTTTTTATCTATTTTCAACTCGACTTATCTTAGATACCTTTTCTAGTATAGCGTTTAAAAAGCCTTTTTGTGATTCCTGGACAAAAAAATCAGCTACTTTTAAGTATTCACTGATAACAACTTTTATAGGAGTTTTATGCATGAACATAAATTCATATATGGCAGCCATAATCATTAATTTAACCATTAATTCAGTTTTATTCTCGTTAATATCTTGTTTTAATTCTTTATCTATTAAAGCCTGGATTAGTTCTTTTCTTTCAATAGTACCTTTAACAACATCTTTTATGAATTTTTTATACCTGTGTTTTGGAAAAAAAATTTCAGAGTCCTTGCTTACATGATTTGCATATAATTTCTGAACAACAATTACCCTAGGATTCTGAAGGGCTTCATTGTGACTCATCTTTTATCTTCATTTAAAATTCCTAAAACGGATAATACTGCCTTAGCCGCTTCTCCACCTTTGTTTTTTTTCATTGGATCTGCTCTTTCTAAAGCTTGTTTTCTATTTAGGCATGTTATTATTCCGTTTCCTATAGGTTTTTTATATCGAATTGATAAATCCATTATTGCATTTATTGTAGCAGTAGAAATAAAATCAAAGTGTGGTGTTTTACCCTTTATAACACACCCCAGTGCAACAAAAGCATCGAAAGACTCAATGTTTTTAGCAATCATAATTGGTATTTCAAAAACCCCTGGTACAGTGATAATTTTGCAATCCGATTCTTCACCTAAAATTTTAATAGCACCATCATATAATTTTGATGAAATATCAGAATAATATTTTGCCTGAATAATACAAAATTTTTGTTTCATTTAATAATTTCCTGTTTTGTAATTCTGATTCCGTAGCCTTCTAATCCAATAACTTTCTTTTTTGATCTAGTCACCAATATCATCTTTTTAATATTTAACGCTTTAATAATTTGTGCTCCTATGCCGTAGTTTTTAATTAATTTATCTTGACCTCTTTTATAAAATGTTTTGCTCTCATATCCTCTTAAAGTTTCAGAAACTGATTTGAGATTTGTATCTCTTATAAAGATTAAAACACAATCTTTATGATTTTTAAAGTGTTCAATGGTTTGATTAAATGAATTTGGTAGTTTTTTTCCCATTAAATAATTTTTCACTATATTTGATGAAATAACTCTAACCCTTGGATTTTTACTTTTTTTAATATCTCCCTTAATTAAAGCAAAATTTTCTGATCCATCTAATAAATTTTCAAAAATTTTTATATTGTAATTTTGTTTTTTAATTTTAATAGTCGAAGATTTTTTTAGTTTAATTAATTTTTCTCGGTTCAAACGATAAGCTATTAAATCATCAATTCTACCTAGTTTTAATTTATGTCTTTTTGCAAAATTTAGTAATTGTTTACCTTTAGCCATGCTACCATCATCATTCATAATTTCACAAATTACTGCCGAAGATCCACACTTAGATAGTCTAGAAACATCTACAGAACCCTCTGTATGACCAGCTCGTACTAACACACCACCGTTTTTTGAAATAAGAGGAAAAACGTGACCTGGTGATACTATATCTTTAGATGAAGCATTTTTTTTAATAGCAGTTTTAATGGTGTGAGCTCTATCATGAGCAGATATTCCAGTGGTAACACCTTTTCTCGCTTCTATGGACACTGTAAAAGCAGTTTGTGTTCTAGAGCTATTGCTAGGTGACATCAAAGATAAATTAAGTTTATTTACTTGATATTGAGTTAATGCCAAACATATAAGCCCTCTGCCATGCTTTGCCATAAAGTTTATAGATTTAGCAGATATTTTAGATGCAGGTATAATAAGATCTCCCTCATTTTCTCTACCCTCATCATCGACTAAAACAAAAATCTTTCCTTTTTTGGCATCTTTTAAAATTTCACTAATTTTAGAAAATCCCATTATCTTCTCTTTAAAAAGTTTTTTATATATTTGCCCAAAACATCAAATTCAATATTTACTACATCTTTTTCCTTTAGGTGAATTAAATTAGTTAACTTGAGAGTTTGTGGAATAATCACAATTTGCAAGCCATCAATAAGAATTTTGGCAATGGTTAAGGATACACCATTAATAGTAATAGATCCTTTTTGAACAAGGTATTTTTTGAATTTTTTAGGAAATTTAAAATTAATTTGCAAAGATTTACCAACAAGATTAATTTTTTTTACTGCTGCGGTAGTATCAACATGACCTTGAACAAAATGTCCGGATATACGCTCACCATATTTTAAAGGTTTCTCAAGATTAATAATATCTCCTTTTATTGAAGTTTTAAAAATAGTTTTACTTAATGTTTCCTTGGAAATATAAAACTTACTTAAGTTTCTGTTATATTTTTCCAAAGTCAAACAAGCGCCAGAACATGAGATGGAAGAACCTATTTCTTTTTTTGTAAATTTTATTTTAGATAAAATATATAAAAAACAATTGTTATTTTTTTTATAGAGTCTATTAATTATACCAGTATTTTTAATTATTCCATTAAACATTAGTTAATTTTATATGTTATTAATTTATCACCAAAAAGATTGACCTTTTCGTTAATGCTCTCTTTATCCTTTAAAATTAATTTTAAATTTTTTTTAATATTGCACATTCCATTTCTTCCAAGATTCTTATTTGATATAAAAAGCTTTAAATCATCAACCAAATTTTTATACAAAAAATTAGTAGCCAATTTCATTCCGGTTTCCAAAAAAATCCTATAAAAACCTAATTGCCTTACCTTAATAAGAGCTTCACCTAAATCCAGATTTTTTTCTACATCCAGGGAAATTTTGAAAGATTTGACATTTAAATTTTTAAGTCGCTTAATTTTTTTTTTATTAGATTTGTTATAAAAAATTATTGTACGATAAATACTAGCTTCCTTTATTATTTTTGAATTTAACGATATTTTTAATTTATTATCTAGTATAATTCTTGATGGACTTCTATTTTTCAAACCATCAATTCTGCAAGTTAATTCAGAATTATCTTTAATAATGGTTTTGCTACTTGTAATTATACAATCATGATTTGATCGCATTAAATGAACTCTTGCCCGTGAAAACTTATTCGTAATCCATTTATTTTTTTTATTGATTGTAAAAAAATCTTTTGAGACCGACAATTTACAGGTAACAAAAGGTAATAAATTTCTTTTGGATTTAATATAACTTCTATAAAATAAATTCAATTCATTAGCATAAGTGCCTTTATTAACGCTTATCTTTTTTCTCCTTAAAAGCTTTGTGCTCTTATTATATGATCTTAAATCCGGATCATTTATGGAAAAAAAAACTTTTTTTATTCCATTTTTTATAATCGATTTTGTACAGGGTGATGTTTTTCCGTAATGAGAACAGGGTTCCAGTGTTACATATAATTCAGAATTTTTAAGGTTAGTCTTAGATAGATTTATTGCGTTCTGTTCGGCATGAGGTCTACCATTAATACTTGTAAATCCAATACTAATTATGGAGTTATTTTTTGTAATAACGCAACCTACTGATGGATTTTCTTTTGTATTACCTAAGTTTTTTTGAGCTTGTGCTAAAGCAAGCTTCATAAAAAATGTATGATTTGTATGTTTATTCTGATTTATAAACATTCAAGTTGCCAATAAATTGTTCAAAATCTTTCGCTTCTTTAAAATTTTTATAAACTGAAGCAAAACGAACATAAGCTACTTGATCTAAATTCGCGAGGCCCTCCATAATAAATTTTCCAATTGTTGAGGTTGGAATATCATTTTCACCAAGTCCCTCTAGATTTCTTACAATTTTTGAAATAAATTTTTCAATAGATTCACTATCTATGGGTCTTTTTCTCAATGATATATTAATTGATTTTGCAATTTTATCTCTATCAAAAGGTTCCTTATGACCATTATTCTTTACTACTGTTAATTCTCTAAATTGGACTCTTTCAAAGGTAGTAAAACGTTCTTTTCTAGTACAACCACATACCCTTCTTCTTCTTATTGCTGTTCCATCTTCAGTTGGTCTTGAATCAACAACAGACGTATCCTTTTCTCTACAAAATGGGCAAAGCATAATTTATTTATTTATTAAATGGTTATAAATAGGGAATTTAGAACAAAGTGCAACAACTTCTTTTC
>DTVC01000033.1:0-3337 GCA_012963775.1 Candidatus Pelagibacter sp.
TAATTGGCTTATTTGCAGGATTATTGTTATTTCCAAGTCCAGATTTTTCTAAATCGATATTAATTGGAATTTTATTTCCAGTGAGCAATTTTCCGACATTTATGTCGCAATCATTACTATTTATGTCATTTTTAGTCGCTACATTTTTTCCAATTCTGACTTGGAAAATTAAATAAAATGATTAGGATCATAATTAATGCTTAATTCTATATTACCATTTATAGTTTTGATTTTAGTAGTGGTTTTTATTCATGAGTATGGACACTATTATTTTGCTAAAAAATATGGAGTAAAAGTTACTGACTTTTCAATTGGTTTTGGAAAAGAATTATTTGGCTGGAATGATAAACTAGGAACTCGTTGGAAAATATGTTGGATTCCTCTTGGTGGATATGTCAAATTTTTTGGTGATAGAAATGTATTTTCTCAAAGCGATCAAGAAGAAATAATTAAAAAATATAGTGAAGAAGAAAGAAAAAAACTATTTATTTTAAAACCTCTTTATCAAAGATCGTTAATCGTAGCTGCAGGACCTATAGCAAACTTTATTTTAGCTATAGTCATCTTTTTATTTATTTATATGTTTGTTGGAAAGGATTTTACTCCAGCTGTAATTAATGAAGTTCAAAAAGATAGTCCTGCCGAAGTTGCTGGATTAATGAAAAATGATGTTATTTTAGAAATTGATGGAACTGAAGTTAAAAGCATACTTGATGTTTCAAAGTTAATTACATTGTCAACTTCTGATTTTATTGATTTTAAAGTTTCAAGATATGATCAAGATGTTCTATTAAAAGTAAAACCAAATATCGTAGAGACAGAAGATAATTTAGGTAACAAAATTAATAAAAGAATGATTGGAATTATGGTAGGCCCATATAATAATAAAGTTAACCATGTCAAACTTGGTCCTGCCAAAGCCTTATATTATTCTTTAAATGAAGTTTATTTTGTAACTATTTCTTCTCTAAAATATTTAGGATCAATTCTAACCGGGTCAGGTGACAGTTCTCAACTAGGTGGTCCAATTCGTATAGCTAAAATTACTGGACAAGTTGCTCAATTTGGGATTGTCCCTTTTTTAAGTATTATGGCTTATATTTCAATTAGCTTAGGTTTGATTAATTTATTTCCTATTCCATTGTTGGATGGTGGACATTTAATGTTTTATGGCTTTGAAAAAATTTTAGGACGTCCTTTAAGCCAAAAAACTCAAGAAGGTTTTTTTCGAATCGGAATGTTTTTGCTTCTTTTTATAATGTTTTTTGCAACTTATAATGACCTTAAAGATTTAGGCTTATTTTAAAGGATTTTAAGTCATATAAAAATCCAATAAAATCAACATTTTTTAAGCACAATATATTGTGTATAAAACAATTTTTTGTACTAAAAAAAAGCTTGAATTATCAACGATTTTGTTAAAGATGAAAAAAACCTAATAACCGGAGCTAAAATGAACAAAAAACAATTAGTTGCTAAATTAGCTGTATCTTTAAATCAAAGCAAAGCTGATGCAGAGCGTACTTTTGATACTATTACCAACGCTATTCTTGATGCATTAAAAGGTGACGACTCTGTAAAAATTGCTGGTTTTGGCACTTATAAAGTAGCTAAGAGAAAAGCTCGAATTGGACGTAATCCTAGAACAGGAGAGCAAATTCAAATCGCTGCTTCTCAAAAAGTGAAATTTTTACCAGCAAAAGCACTTAAAGAAATTTTTAATAAATAGAGTTATATCTTAACAGCCTTTATTATTATTAGTAAAGGCTGTTAAAATTAGGGGTTTTATAAGTCTTATTTTAAATTACTTAAAAAATTTAAAACTTCTTTAGCGTGATCTTTGACTTTAACAGATCTCCATTCTTTTATAATTTTATTACCTTTAATTAAGAAAGTACTTCTAATTATTCCCATAAATTCAACACCTAGAAACTTTTTTTTTCCCCATATTTTGTAGGATTTTATAGCTTCTTTTTTTTCATCAGCTAATAAATCAAATTTTACGCCATACTTTTCTTTGAATTTTAAGTGACTTTTTAAATTATCCTTTGAAATACCGTATATAGAACAATCATGTTTTTTAAATTTACTTAAAAGTGAATTAAAATCTTTGGTTTCCAAAGTACAGCCAGGTGTGTCATCCTTTGGATAAAAGTATAAAACTACAAACTTGGATTTAAGCTTATTTAATTGAAATACTTCATTAGAAGTGCTGGGTATCTTAAAATTTGGAGCGTTTTTACTTGTCATTTATAATCATTTTCTTCCCACAAAGATTTATAATTAATAAATGGTGATAAACCATAACTAGAATTTACATTAGTCATATGAATAGATAAGGATTTAACTGGCGAAATACAGAGTTCTTTTTCATAAATTTTATTTAAATATTTTTCAAAAGGATCGTGTCTATCCAAACAATTATTATATAAATTATCCCAATATCTTTCTATAAACTTATGGCTGATTAAAAAGGTACAAAGTGTTTTAGAATTTGTTCTCCAATGTCTTTTACTACCAATTAAAAGATTTGTTTTTTCATTATCCATGTAAAGGTAAGGATAATCAACTGGACAAACTACAAGCTCTTTATTAATTTGTGAAGATACTCTTTCATAAGAAGATACCATCTCTTCTAAAGCGGATTCAAAATGTATATAATCGTCCTCAACAAAAAAAACTAAATCTTTACCTTCATTTTTTCCTATTTCAAAACATTTTAGTAAGCTTGATAAATTTGCAAAAGTCTCATCCGAAGATTGCTTTTTTATTAATTCTTTATGTACATCATTTTTGTGATTTATTATTTCTACACTTGAGATGGTTTTTTTTATTATTTCTTTAATTTTTATTAAATTTTCATTTTTGGAATTATCATCAATAATTTTTAATTTTATTTCTATATTATTGTTTTTTTCTTTAAGATAATTTATTGATTTAATTAATGAATTTAATGATCTTAAAACATATTCAATTTTTGGAAATTCAAATATCCTTTTTTTATTTTGATCCCATATCTCAACATTGGTATTTGTTCTAAATAATATTAAAATTGAATTTATTTTTCTAGTTAATTTAACTTCACCCAAAGGAAGCACAATTGATTTATTTAAATTAGAAAGATTTTCATCAACAGATTTTTCTAAGGTAGGTGAATAAAATTCATTTTGATCAATTATTTCGTAACCTAATATTTTAGAAATTTTTATAAATATTTTTTTAAATATGTTTTTTTTCATTTAATTTAAAAATTCAATTGATTTAATCATAGAGAGAAATTCGTTTAGCAAAGAAAATTCTAATCAACCAATAAATAAGAATTCCAACTGGTCCAATA
>DTVC01000033.1:3437-7440 GCA_012963775.1 Candidatus Pelagibacter sp.
TTTAGCAAAGAAAATTCTAATCAACCAATAAATAAGAATTCCAACTGGTCCAATAAAATATGTAATTATCAATGGAAAGAAAATTAGAATTTTTGATATCATAAATTTTTGACTGTCACTGACCATCCAGCTTCCGCAAAATAAATTGATAGCAATAAAATGAAGCCAAAAAAATATTAAGAAAGATGTATCTGTAAGTAAGCTTCTTAATTCATCTAGACCTAAATAAAGATTAAAATTTCCTAGGAAATTGTAACCAGAGACAAAAAAATCATAAATTAAATAAACATAAATCACACCTAAAATAACAAATGGAAAAATAGAAATTATAAAGAAATTACAAATTTTAGATCGAGGAAAAAAAATTAATATAAACCAGAACGGAAGAACACCAAGGTTCAACCACAAATATATCATTTCGATAGTAAAAAAAGCAGATATTTGTTCGATCATTAGTAAATGTATTATATTACATCATTCAATGATTCCTATTAAAAATAAAAAGAAATCTTTAGAAGCTACCGTAGAAGAAATGCGTAATTTTTCATTTGCTTATATAGAAAAATACTCTCCTTCTAAACAGCAAATAAAAACTTATTTATTAAAAAAATATCTAAAAACAAAAATACCAAATGTTAATAAGAAAAATATTACTGATTTAATTGATGTTGTTACAGAAGATATGGAAAAAACAAAATTTATTAATGACAAATTTTATTCAAATTCAAAAGCCAAAACATTAATCCAAAGAGGTAGTTCAATTAACAAAATAAGAAATTATCTATTCTCCAAAGGTGTAAAAGATAAATACATCAAAGAAACAATCGATCAAATTAAGGAAAATAATGAAGATCAAGACTTTTTTTCTGCTATAAAAATTTGTAAAAAAAAAAGAATTGGTCCTTCAAGAGATGAAAATAATAGACCTTTATTTTATAAAAAGGATATAGCTATTTTAGCAAGATCAGGCTTTGATTTTGAAACTTCTAAAAAGGTAATGACATTGGAAAAAGCTGAATATTTAAAAATAATTAATTTACTTTGATTTATTATTCTTATTTTTTATAACTAAATAATATTCCATTTTTCTTTTTATATAATTTTTTACAAAAACAAAGACTATAAGTCCAAAAATAGAGACCGAAACAATAATTATCAATATTATTCTAAGCCGTTCATCCATTATAAAGCTGAAGATCTTTTTAAAATTATACTAGTATTTTTAAAATCTTTTTTACCGTATAAAATTTCATTTTCATCAAAATCAGAAATTTCACCTCCCGCATTTTTCAATATTGCATGACCGGCTGCAATATCCCATTCAGATGCTCTTGGTTCAGCTACATATAAATCATATTCACCTGCAGCAATTACGCAGAATTTAAGTGAACTTTTCATTTTATTATATTCAGTTACTTTAAATTTATTATGTAATTCTAAAATTTCAGGTTTTAGATTGTTAGAGTAAGAAACAGCCTTAACTTCACCTTGATTAGTTAATTTTTTACAATTTAGTTGAATTTCTTTTTTATTTTTTAATTCAAAACTTAAACCTGGACCATATGCATAAAATAATCTATTTTTTGCAGGAGCATTAATTACACCAATTTCTGGTTTATTATCAATTATAAGCGCTGCATTAAGTGTAAATTCGTCTTTGTTATTAATATATTCGGATGTTCCATCAATTGGATCAATTAACCAAAAAGTTTTTAAATTTTCTTTTAATTTATTTGCTGAAGTTTCTTCCGAAATGATAGTTACACCTGGCGTTATATCTTTAATTTTTCTAGTTAAAATATTGTTAACCTCAATATCTCCATTAGTAACTGGCGTATTATCAGGTTTGATTTCTTTAATTAATCCTTTTTTTCTTAACTCCAATGATATCTCGCCAGCTTTTAAAAAAGTATCAACCAAACCATCAATAATTTTTCTCCTATCTTGTAATTTCATTTTACATATTTTTCTAATCGAATATTTTTTGAGTTAATTACTATTTTTCCTACGTTTTCAAAATTTACAGTAATCTTTCCATTGATAATTGACTGAACTTGACCAATTCCCCATTCTTTATTTGTAGGATTTACTACTTTGTCTCCTGGCTCAAAATCTATAATCATTTGATGTACCTTATAGTAGAAATAAGTATAAATACCAATAATATGACAATTAAACTTAACTCTATTGGTTTAGAAAAAGATCCAAAAGATACAACAGTAGTTGTAGCAATGTCGGGTGGAGTAGATTCATCCACAGTTGCCGGGATAATGAAAAGAGATGGATATAAAGTTATCGGCATTACTTTAAAACTATACGATGACACAAAAGAAGTTTCTAAATCTAAACAATGTTGCGCAGGCCAAGATATTATGGATGCTAAACGTGTGGCAGATAAGTTAGGAATTGAACATAAAATTCTATATTACCAAGATAAATTTAAACAAGGAGTAATTGATAATTTTGTTGAAAGTTATTTAAAAGGCGAAACCCCAATTCCTTGTGTACAGTGCAATCAAACAGTAAAATTTAGAGATCTATTTAATGAATCAAAACATTTAAATGCAGATGCTTTAATCACAGGTCATTATGTAAAAAGCATCACAAAAAATAATGAAACTAACATGTATCGTGCAATAGACCATAATAGAGATCAAAGTTATTTTTTATTCAATACAACTAGAGAACAATTAAATTATTTAAGATTTCCACTAGGTGGAATGATGAAAAATCAAACAAGAGAAATAGCAAAAAAATTAGAACTTAATGTTGCAGACAAACCTGACAGTCAAGATATTTGCTTTGTGCCAAATGGAGACTATTCATCAGCTATAAAAAAATTTAAACCAGACTCTTTTCAAAAAGGAAATATCAAAGACATGAACGGAAAAGTAATAGGAGTTCATGAAGGTATAATTAATTTTACTATTGGCCAAAGAAGAGGAATTAAAGTTGCAGATAAAGAACCATTATATGTTATTGAAATTAATGCAAAAAAAAATGAAATCATAGTCGGACCCAAAAATAAATTAATTCAAAAACATATAAAATTAATAAATCTTAATATTTTGTGTAAACAAAATGAGTTAAAAGATGAAATTTATGTAAAAGTTAGATCAACAGGCAAACTTCTTAATGCAAAAGTCGACCTAGTAGATGGTTTTGCAAAAGTAAACCTTTTAGAAGATGAATATGGAATATCGCCAGGTCAAGCTTGTGTTTTTTATTCTAAAAATAGTGATGGTTGTCGAGTTCTTGGAGGTGGATGGATTACCAAATAAAAATCCTATTGTTCTTTTTTCCACATAAAAAAAGTTAATAAATAAAAACCTATAACTCCAACAAAATAATTCCATTCAAGAGCGTGTTTTATATGTATATTTCCAGGAAAGCTTATTATTGGGATAGAAGCTATAGCAACAATAATTAACGTTGAAACAAGTATAGCTTTCAGTTTTAAAAAATTTAGATTTATATATTTTAGAAATTTTTCTTTAAGTTTATATAAAGTTATTACCAAATATGCCTGAGCAACAATTTCAAAAATTATAAAAAATAGTATTACCACTCTTCTAAATAATTTATATAACGTAAAATCAAATTTTATACCTAAAAAAATTGAATGAAGCGTTAAAAGAATTGCTGATCCAATTCCAAAAAATAATATTATTTTTAAATTATTATTTTCAGGATCTAAATTTGAAATTATTCTATTATTATAAATCCAGTATTTAATTAAAAGAAATGAAGTTAAAAACATTGCAGGTTTAAAAATTAAATATGTTGGGAAAACCCTTGCAGTTCTGCTTATTGAAGCGCCGCCATCAATATAGGGTATGGTATTTAAAATTACATCCTGTTGATTTGGAAATAGATCATGGAACTGAGTTATTAAAATCAAACAGACATTAAGAGCAAAAAAAGGTACAATAAAAATCCACAAAGTAATGGATTTTATTTTACGAATTTCATCCATTTAATTGAAACTATTTTTTCTTATTTT
>DTVC01000034.1 GCA_012963775.1 Candidatus Pelagibacter sp.
TATTGTAATGAAGTATATGCAAGAATTTGGTTATAGAGTTATACCGGTCAATCCATTTTCTGCTGGAGAAAAGATACATGGAGAAATTATAGTTGCTAAATTAAACGATATTAAAATACCAGTAGATATAGTTGATGTATTCCGCCCTTCAAAAGAAGCTCCAATGATAGCTGAAGATGCTGTAAAAATTGGAGCAAAAGTTTTTTGGCTCCAATATGGTATTGAAAATGATGAAGCAAAACAAACTGTAGAATTAAAAAATATTTTTTATGTTTCGAATAAATGTATTAAACAAGAATATCAAAGATTATTTTTAAAGGTTAGTCCAGTATTTCCTGCTTTAAAAAATTAAAATAATGAAAAAAAATTTAAAAACAAAAATGACAGGAGGAAAATGTCTTATTGATTGTCTTTATAAAGAAGGAGTAAGAGTAATATTTGGTCTCCCAGGTGTTCAAATGTATCACGCAATTATACCAATATTAGATTATCCAGATATGAAATTTATAACTACTAGGCATGAACAGGCAACAACCTATATGGCTGATGGATATGCCAAAGCAAGTGGTAAAGTTGGAGTTGCGATGGTGGTGCCGGGACCTGGTTTACAAAATGCTTCTGCTGGAATAACCAATGCTTACGCATCTTCATCTCGTGTTTTAATTGTTTCAGGACAGATTGATAGAGACAAGATATCGAAAGATGTGGGAATTTTACACGAAATCAATGACCAGCTAGATATTATTAAACCTATTACTAAATGGCAAACTAGAGTTTTAAATGCAAAAAAAATTCCTTTAGTGGTGAAGAAAGCTTTCAAAAAGATAAGTACCGGTAGACCTAGACCAGTCGAGATAGAAATTCCGCCTGAAACGCTTTCAGAATTTTCGCATGTTCAAAATTATAAAAAGACAAAAATCCAATTAGCTAATATTGATAAAAAATCTGTAGATAAAGCGTCTAAAATTCTTGCAAAAGCTAAGAGACCTGTAATATGGGCTGGTGGAGGCGTTAATATTTCAGGTGCTTCAGCCGAACTTCTTGCATTGGCTGAATATTTGCAGGCACCAGTATTAACTACACCTGAGGGAAAGGGAGCAATTTCAGATAAACATTATTTATCTATAGGAACTCCTCAAGGCAGATCAACAGGAAACAGCAAAGACCCTCTCCGTGATTTTTTCTATACATGTGATGTTGTTTTAGCCGTTGGTACTCGTTTTGCAAATGCTGAAGCAAAATCTTCACAACAAGTAGTACAGATAGATGTAGACTTGAAAGAAATTGGACGTAATCATAAAAAAACTTTTGGTATATTAGGTGATGCGCGGTTAGCTCTTACACAACTTTTGAAAACTATAAAGAATAAAACAAAATCTAAAACAAATCAGAAGAATTTTTTCGAAGAAATAAAATTAAATAGATATAATAATAAAGAAACACGAGTAGAACCTTTGTGGTCATATGTAAAAGCCTTGCGCAACGCAATACCACATGACGGTATTTTGGTTACTGATATGACTACAATTGCATATTATTCTCGGGTGTACTATCACACATATATTCCAAGAAGCTATTTTACATCATCGTATAGTGGCAATCTTGGTTCAGCTTTTCCAACTTCTTTAGGAGTTAAAATTGCAAAACCAAAACAAACTGTAGTTTCTATTTCAGGTGACGGAGGTTTTTTATTTAATTCTCAAGAGCTTGCAACAGCGGCCCAATTTGGCATAAATGTCATTGCTGTAGTATTTAACGATGGTGCATACGGTAATGTTAAAAGAGATATGAAAGAAATGTTTAATAATAAAAATTTAGGATCAGATTTAATAAATCCTGATTTTATTAAACTAGCAGATTCCTATGGAGTAGCTGGTTTTAAAGCAGACAGTCCAGAATTATTGGAAGAATCTTTAAAAAAGGCTATCAAATTAAATAAAACAGCACTTATCGAAGTACCAATCGGTGAAACTTTATCACCTTTTATTTTTGGAGTACACGCTGCAGATTAAACGTTGTATCCTACCTCTTTATTGATACCGATACGTTTTAACCTAAGAATTTTTTTTGATAAAATATTAATAAATTTATAAAAAAAATTATTATTTATTTTTTGTAAAGCTTGTTCGTATGAAATAATTTTCTTTGAGTTTTTATCAATAAATTTTTCAAAATTTTCAAAATCTTTTTCTTTCCACTCATTTAAATGTAGCTTGGTTGATTGGATACCAAAAGGAAGCAAAACAACTTTTTCAAATAATTGAGGAACAAATTTTATTTCATTTTCTATATATGGCATAAGTCCATATCCATCTAGCACTTGATTTATTCCGCATTTTTTTAGAGCAGTAAAAGTATTTTTATCATAAGTTTGATTTGGAGCAAAAAATGTTCTTATTTTTATTTTTTCTTCTTCAAATTTTTTTAATCCATTTTTGATTTTAGATGTTTGCGTTTCTAAAGAATGACCAAAAAATTCTGAACCTCCGCCATAATTAAAATAGTCATCACTTTTTTTGCATATTGTATCATACAAGTGCGTATACCCATGCATGGCAATTTCCCAATCTTTACTTTTCCATTCTCTGACTTTTTCCCAAAAATTATTTCGTTTTGGAAAGTTTAAAAATTCACTATCTTTGCTATTAGGAACTACACCTAATACTGGTTTTATGTCATATTTCTCAAACAATAATTCAGATTTTTCCATTAAATCCCAATTCATATTTTCAGCTACGTCGTCAATACGAATTAGAATTCCAGTATTATCAGCTATATAGTTTTTTATTTTAGATAACATAAATAAACTATAACTTAAAAAAAATTACATGATAAGATATAAAAATACTTAACAATTGAGAAAATAATTAGTGACAATTCGAAATCATAAAACAGGTTTAGAAAAAAATAAGGCTAACTATGTACCGCTATCTCCGGTTACATTTTTGAAAAGAACTGCAGATATATTTCCTAATTATACATCAATTATATCAGAAAATAATAAATTCACATGGAAGAGCACTTTTACTCGATGTAAATTATTTGCATCTTCTTTGAAGAAAAGAAAAATTAAAAAGGGTGATACTGTTTCCATTATTGCGCCTAATAGTAGCGCAATGTATGAAGCCCATTTCGCAATTCCTATGATTGGTGCAGTAATAAATACAATAAATATAAGATTGGATGCAAAAACAGTGAGTTTTATTCTTACGCATTCTGATTCAAAAATAATTTTTTCTGATACTGAATTTCTTCCTATAGTTAAAGAAGCGCTTAAAATTTCTCGTCAAAAGATTCCAATTATTTTTATAGAAGATGACTTAAATTTTTCAAAAAATATTAAAGGAGATCAATCATATGAAGATTTTCTTAATGAGGGCAACCTTGAAGATTACAAATTTGATTTAATAATAGAAGACGAATGGTTTCCTATAAGTTTATCTTATACTTCAGGAACAACTGGGAATCCAAAAGGCGTAGTAACCCATCATCGTGGAGCTTATCTAAATTCTATAAGCAATCACTTGATTTGGAATATGAAAAAAAATCCAGTTTATCTTTGGACTTTGCCTATGTTTCATTGCAATGGTTGGTGCTTTCCTTGGACGATTGCCGCTTTATCAGGAACTAATATTTGTTTGCGAAAAATAGATTCAAAAGAAATCTTTAGATTAATAAAAAAATATAATGTTTCTAATCTGTGTGGAACCGCAGTTATAATCAATATGTTAATTAGTGAAGGAACTAAGCTTGATCATAGAGTTGAATTTATGACAGGGGCTGCGCCTCCGCCAGTTTCAGTGCTAAAAAAAATTGAAGAACAAGGATTTAACATAACCCACACTTATGGTTTAACAGAAGTTTATGGCCCTGCAGTGGTCTGTGAATGGCAAAAAGAATGGGACAATGAGAACGCAGATACAGTTGCTGAGCTTAAATCAAGGCAAGGAGTTAAATGTCATGGGATTAGTGACTTACAAGTGATAAATAAAAAAACAAAAAAACCAGTTGCGAAAAATGGAAAAGAATTAGGGGAGGTTTATATGAGGGGAAATACTGTGATGATGGGCTATTACAAAGACAAAAAGGCTACACAAGATTCTTTTAAAGAAGGTTGGTTTCATACAGGTGATATTGGTGTTGTTTTTGAGAACGATTACATTCAATTAAAAGATAGATTAAAAGATATAATTATTTCAGGAGGAGAAAATATCAGCACTATAGAAATTGAAAATGTGCTTTTTCAACATCCTGATATTCTTGATGCAGCAGTTGTTGGAAAAAATGATAAAAAATGGGGAGAGGTGCCGTGCGCATTCATTACTGTAAAAAAAAATTCTTCAATTACAGAACAAGAAGTCATTGATTTTTGTAGATCCAATATAGCAAAATTTAAAATACCAAAAAAAATTATTTTTGGAGATATTAAAAAAACATCTACTGGCAAAATTAAAAAATTTCTATTGAGGAAAAAAGCAAATCAAGAATAATTTTATTTAATAGTAAATTTAATAATCGATGGCAAATAAACTAAACAAATCTCTTCTCTGCATTGATAAAATAATGTACAAGAAATAAGCAATAAATAAAATAACCATTAATTTTCATGAATAAAGATGGACATACAATAAACAATTCCCCAGATCATTGGTCTGACCCTCTTTACTTGAACGAATTATTAACCGAAGAAGAAAAATCAATTAAAAAAACTATAAAAGACTATTGTAAATCGAAATTATTACCACAGGTTGTTGAACATAATAAAAAATGTTTTTTTGACAAAAACATTTATAAAGATTTTGGCTCTTTAGGTTTTTTAGGGCTTACTATAGATGGTTATGGTGCTGCTAACGCTTCTAACGTCGCCTATGGTCTACTTGCCAAAGAATTCGAGTCAGTTGATAGCAGTTATCGTTCCGCAATATCAGTTCAATCTTCCTTAGTAATTCACCCTATATTTTATTTTGGCTCAGAATCTCAAAAGAAAAAATATCTTCCAGATCTTATCAAGGGAAATTTAATTGGATGTTTTGGACTAACTGAAAGTATTTCTGGATCTGACCCATCTTTAATGAAAACAAATTTTGTAGAAGAATCTGACGGCTATACCCTTAATGGGACTAAAAATTGGATAACAAATGCGCCCATAGCTGATGTTTTCATTATTTGGGCGCTTGATAAAGAAAAAAAAGTCCATGGATTTATAGTTGATAAAAAAACAAAAGGTTTAACCACTTCTGTAATTGAAAAAGCTAGTTTAAAAATAAGCCAAACAGGTCAGATAATTTTAAATAATGTCAAAGTACCAAAAAATAGTATCTTGCCCAATACAGAAGGCTGGAAATCTGTTTATTCTTGTATAAACAAAGCGAGATATGGAATTGCTTGGGGAGCAATAGGGGCAGCTCAATCTTCGTGGTTTATTGCTAAAGATTATGTGGAAAATAGGATAATAAATAAAAAACCATTAGCAGCTAAACAATTAATTCAAAAAAAATTAGCTGATATGCAAACCGAAATCTCGCTTGGTCTTAGTGCATGCATGCACGTTGGTAGAGCTATGGAACATAACAAAGATACAAAAATTGCAATTAGCATGTTGAAAAGAAATAATTGCAGAAAGGCTTTAAATATAGTTAGAGATGCTAGAGATATGTTAGGGGCGAACGGTATTTTAGATGAATATCACATTATCAGACACTTAGTTAATCTTGAAACGGTTAATACGTACGATGGAACGGAAGACACACATGCTTTAATTCTCGGTAAATTTCAAACTAATATTGATGCATTCTAAAAGCGACTTGTTAGCAAGATATAAAATTAATAAAATTTCAGAAGTCACCAAAGATCAATTATCGGATTTTTACAAGAAGACCTATTATCCAAGATATAAAAGTTTAACCAATAATTGGCATTGGTGGTATAGAGTGGGATATAATGAGTTTGAACCTCTAATTATCTCAATAGATAATAAAGTAATTGGTCAAGCTGCCTACTTGCCAACAGAATTAAATGTTTTAGGAAATAAGGTGCCAGCTATTTGGTTTGTTGATTATGCAATTCTTCCAGAATTTAAAGGTAAAGGACTTGGTAAAATTATGTACAAAGAATGGATGAAAATTTGTCCAAATCAGATGGCTATTTGCAGCGATGACTCGTTAAGAGTTTTGAAAAAATTTGGATGGAAAGACAACTCGGCTACCAAAAGATTGGCAAGACCAATTAATGCTTTAAATTTTTTACCAATAATAAAAAATTTTAAATTAAATTTTGTTAATAAGACATTAAGATATTTGATAAAAAAAAAATATAATCGTAATATTTCTATCAATCCTTACAAAATAAGTGATAATTTTAAAATTATAAATGACTCACTTAAATTAAAAAAAAATTCAACAAACAATGGGTTTGCTTCAATCATCAGAGATGAAAAATGGTTAAATTGGAGATTAATGGAATGCCCTTATAAAAAAGATATATATTTTTTCGAATATAAAAATAACTTTGCTATCGTTCATATTTTTTATCAATATGTAAAAAGACTTAATATTTTATACACTTATTCTACTGACAAACTCCAAGAAAATGAACTTTATGTACAAATTATGAATTGGGCAATAAATAATGATATAGATTTGGTTTGGGCAATAAATAGAAATACAGAACTAAAAAATATTTTTCCTACAATATTTGATAAACCACTTAAATTTGCAGCGTGGAGCTTGGATGAAAAAATATTAAAAATATTACAAAATGGATTACTAGATCTGCAAGGAATAGACACTGATACTGATAGTTGTTTGTATGTTGACTAAAAAACCCAAATGAATCAATGAAAAAAATATCTCTATACGCATTTCTGGCTTTATAAATGATCAGAGAAATTCAATTAAAAGACAAAGATCAATGGGAAAAACTTTATAAAGGTTATGC
>DTVC01000035.1 GCA_012963775.1 Candidatus Pelagibacter sp.
ACAGGTTTTTTAAAGTAATTTTCTATTCTATGTATTGCTCCTTGTGGAATTAACACTGTTTCATTTTCTTTTTTAAAAAATTTCTTTTTGTTTATAGTAATTTTGGGTTTACCTTGAGTTATCATCCAATGCTCCGATCTGTGGTAATGTTTTTGAAGACTTATTGATGATTTAGAATTGACTGTTAATTCTTTAACAAGAAAATTCTTTCCTTCAAATAAATTAACATAACTTCCCCAAGGCCTATAATAAACGTTCTTTTTTTTAAAATATTTCTCTTTATCTCTATTATAAATTTTAGATATTTCTTTCCAACTTCCTAAATCTGTCCAGGGTATATCTAATTTAATAGCATTAATTTGTTTTGTTTTTTCTAGAATTGCATAATCAAAAGATTTTTCTAATGATTTTTCAAATGATAATTTATTTAAATAATAAGTATTATTTTTTAGTTTTGCTTTATTAACAGCTTCTAGGCAACTTTTATAAGTTTTTGCTTGGTATTTTTTAAAGTTATTTATTATTGAATTTTTCCTTAAAAAAAACATTCCTGAATTCCAGTAACCATTTTTCTTTATTATTTGTTTTGCTTTTGCTTGTTTGGGTTTTTCAATAAATTTGGTTACTTTATTAATATTTCCTTTAATTTTTTTTGTTAAAAAATATCCATATTCACTTGAAGGATTTGTGGGTTTAATCCCAAAAATAAACATATTTTGATCGTTTAAATTTTTCTTATGTTTGTTTATAGCTGCATTAAATATATATGTTTTTTCAATTAAATGATCTGCAGGAAAAAACATTAAAGATTGTTCTTTTGGTATGTCTTTTATTAAAGCAGAAGCCAGAACTGCAGGAGCTGTATTCTTTTTTGCTGGTTCCAAAACGATTTTATATTTTTTAACTTTATTTTTTTTAAGATGATGTTTTACTTGTTTTAAATATTTTAAATTAGTGCTTATAACTGGATGATCAAATATAGGATTTTTTATTCTATTTAAAGTTTTTTGAAATAAAGACCATCCACCAAAATCAATGAATTGTTTTGGTGGATTATTTTTTTGATTTGGCCAAAGTCTAGTCCCTGCTCCACCACACAATATAACTGGCCTAATTTTCATTTATTTACTATATATCTGCGTAACACTTTTTCTCTTTGAATGCTCCTGGATGTGTAACAGCGCCTTTGAAAGCTGGACCTACTGATTGAGAATACTTCCATAAAGTACCTGAGGTATATTCTATTTTTTTTGGTTTCCATTTTTTCTTTCTTTTAACCATCTCTTTATTGGTTAATTGAACTTTTAAAGAATTCTTCTCTACATTAATTTCAATAATATCCCCGTTTTGAATTAATCCAATTGGTCCTCCAACAGCAGCTTCGGGTCCCACGTGACCTATGCTGATTCCATGTGTTGCGCCAGAAAAACGACCATCGGTTATAAGAGCGACTTCTTCTCCTAAACCTTGTCCATATATGGCGGCAGTAGTAGATAACATTTCAGGCATACCTGGGCTACCTTGTGGACCCTCATACCTAATGACAATCACATCACCTGGTTTAATCTTTCTTTTTAAAACTGCGTCCAGTGCAAATTTTTCACTATCAAAACATTTTGCTCTTCCTTTAAATTTTTTTCTTTTCAAATCAGCAACTTTTATGATGGCTCCATTTGGCGCCAAATTACCTTTTAAACCAACTAACCCGCCCGATGGACTTAAAGGATTTGAGGTTTTATAAATAATTTTTTGATTAGATGGAAAAATTATATTTTTATGATTTTCTGCAATTGTTTTTCCTGAAACTGTCATACAATCACCATGTAAGAAACCGCCTTCTAATAAAGCTTTTATTAAAATTGGAACTCCTCCAATCTCATAAAGATCTTTTGCAACATATTTTCCTCCAGGTTTTAAATCAGCTATATAGGGAGTTTTTCTTGAAATATTTGTCACATCCTCTAATGTAAATTTTATTCCAGCCTCATTCGCAATTGCGGGTAAATGTAATGCCGCATTAGTTGATCCTCCCGAAGCTGCTACCACAGCAGCTGCATTTTCTAAAGATTTTCGAGTAACAATATCTCTAGGTCTAATTCCCTTTTGTAATAAATACATTACCGCTTTACCGCTTGAAACCGAAAATTCATCACGTTCCTCGTAAACAGCTGGGGTGCCTGCTGATCCTGGTAATGCTAAACCTATTGCTTCAGAAACACATGCCATCGTATTTGCTGTAAATTGTCCTCCACACGAACCTGCTGATGGGCAAGCTACGGATTCTAATTTTAGTAAATCTTCTTTACTCATTTCCCCAGTGGAATGTTTTCCTATACCTTCAAAAACATCTGCTATTGTCACATCTTTCCCTTTGTATTTTCCTGGTAATATTGATCCACCATAAATAAAAACAGATGGCACATTTAATCGAACCATAACCATCATAAGACCTGGTAGCGATTTATCACACCCTGCCAAACCAACAAGAGCATCATAGCAATGTCCACGCATAGTTAATTCTACAGAATCTGCTATAACTTCTCTGCTAATTAAAGAAGATTTCATTCCAGCGTGACCCATTGCAATACCATCAGTAACTGTAATAGTTGTAAACTCTCTAGGAGTACCTCCTGCAGCTTTAACGCCTTTTTTCGCTGATTGGGCTTGTCTAGAGAGAGTTATATTGCAAGGAGCAGCTTCATTCCAAGTAGTAGCTACACCAACAAAAGGTTTTTCAATATCTGCATTTTTCAAACCCATGGCATAATACATAGAACGATGTCCTGCACTTTTTACACCAATAGATACATGTCTACTTGGCAATTTATTTTTATTAAATTTTATCATTATAAACTTTTAATAGTTAAATTTATTTTATAGATATCGTTTTTTAGAAGATTATAGTTAGTTTTTTCCTGGTCAACAATATTTTTCGGTGCCTTATTTACAAAAGCTTTATTGGAAAGTTTTTGTGAAATTTTATTTAAATCATCCTGAAATTTGGTTTTTCTTTTTACTAAGTTTTCTTTTATTAAATTAAGGTCAACATTTTGATCAAAATATAATTTGAATAATTCACCAGATATAACTAGTGTTGCGGATGATTTTTTTTGGTCTTTGAGGAAAATACTGTTTATTCGACCTAGTTTTTTTAAAACTACACTATTTTTGTTAAAAAAATTTTTATTAGCACTTTTAATTTTTTCAATAGATATATCAATAAAAGAACCAGGAATAACATTTAATTCGTTTTTAAAAGATCTAATTTCAGTAATAATATTAATTATTTTTTCAACTTCTTTTGAATGTTTATCTCTCTTTGGCTTTCCAGATATCCAATTAGCTAACATTAGGTAATTTTTACCTGAATTATCTAATTTATTTTTTAACCAAATTTGTTCTGTAACAAAAGGTATAAATGGATGCATTAAGATTAGAATTTGTTTAAATATGTAACTAGATACATCTCTTATTTCTTTAATTGCTTTTTTATCATTAGAATAAAGAATTGTTTTAGAAAGCTCTAAATACCAATCACAGTAAGAATGCCATACAAACTGATAAGCATTTCTTGCAGCTTCATCAAAACGATAATCTTTAATGTTTTTTTTGACAGTATTTTTGGTTTCTAAATAATCTGCGTAAATCCATTTATTGATATTTATAGTTATTTTTGGGGTTTTATTTGATGAATTAAAGACACATTTATTCATTATTAAAAAATTATTAGCATTCCACAATTTATTTAAAAAGTTTCTATAACCCTTCACTCTATCTTCAGAAAGCTTTACATTTCTTCCTGGCGAGGCCATGGAGAGTAAAGTGAAACGTAAAGCATCAGCACTATACTTTTCAATTATTTCTAAAGGATCAATTACGTTTCCTTTGGACTTGGACATTTTTTGTCCTTTTTCGTCTGTAACCAAAGCATGAACATAAATATCTTTAAAAGGTTCTTTATTTACAAATTCCATTCCTAACATAATCATTCTTGCAACCCAAAAGAAAATAATATCGAACCCCGTCACAAGTACAGTTGTTGGATAAAATTTTTTTAAATATTCGTTTTTATTAGGCCACCCTAAAGTCGCAAATGGCCATAGACCTGATGAGAACCAAGTATCTAAAACATCTGGATCTCTAGTTAAGTCAACTTCTTTTTTGTAATATTTTTTTGCATTTTTTTTTGCTTCACTTTCATTTATGGCTACAAATATTTTTTTATTTGGTCCGTACCAAGCAGGTATTTGATGTCCCCACCATAACTGTCTTGAGATACACCAAGGTTTAATATTATTCATCCATTGAAAGTAAGTTTTTGACCAATTACTAGGAAAAAAATTAGTTTTTTTAGATTTAACAATTCTTTTTGCCTTAACTGATAATTTTTTTGCATCAGCAAACCATTGCTCTGTTAAAAAAGGTTCTAGGATAGAATTTGATCTATCACCATAAGGAACTTTATTTTTTATATTTTCTTCTTTAACTAATAATTCTTCTTTTGAAAGCTGTTCTAAAATTTTTTTTCTAGCCTCAAAACGATCAAGGCCTATAAATTCTCTTGGACCTTTTTCATTAATTTTGCCTTCTTCTGTAAATATATTAATTATCTGAAGTTTATTTCTTTTACCAACTTCATAATCATTAAAATCATGTCCAGGAGTAATTTTGACTGCTCCAGTTCCTCGTTCTGGATCAGCATAATCATCCTCGATAATTTTAATTTTTCTTTTAGCCAATGGTATTGTCACAAATTTACCTACAATATTTTTATATCTGCGATCATTAGAATTTACTGCTACAGCAGTATCTCCAAGCATAGTTTCAGGTCTAGTTGTTGCGATAGATATAAATTCATTAGAAGAACCATCTATTGGATATTTGATGTAATATAATTTAGAATCAACTTCCCTTTGATCTACTTCTAAATCAGAGATTGCGGTTTTAAGAACAGTATCCCAATTAACTAATCTTTCAGCCTTGTAAATTAATTTTTTTTTATATAATTCAACAAAAACTTTTACGACGGACTTAGATAAATTTTCATCCATTGTAAAAGCATTTCTCGACCAATCACAAGAACAACCCAATTTCTTTAGTTGATTAATTATTATGTCACCATATTGTTTTTTCCATTCCCAAACTTTTTCTATAAATTTTTCTCTTCCAATAACATTTTTTGTTATGTTTTCTGATGCTAATTTTTTTTCAACCAAAGCTTGGGTAGCAATTCCAGCATGATCGGTTCCGGGTTGCCATAAAGTTTCAAAATTATTCATCCTGTGAAACCTTATTAAAAAATCTTGGATAGAATTGTTTAATGCATGACCCATGTGTAAACTTCCAGTTACATTGGGTGGAGGGATTACTATAGAGAATTTTTTCTTATTTGGTTTAGGTTTAAATAAATTATTTTTTTCCCAATAGGAATATATTCTGTCTTCTGATTCTAAATGTATATATTTATCTTTACTCATTATTTTAGATAAGTTTATAATTTATTAATTTGAATTAACAATAATCAATTAAGGTTTAAATTAGATAGACTATTTGGAAATATTTTATATATAAAGAATGATTAATTTGATTTATTATAAAATATGATGGCAACGTGGCGGAATGGTTACGCAGAGGATTGCAAATCCTTGTATCCGAGTTCGATTCTCGGCGTTGCCTCCAAAAAAAGAGTTGTTTTAGTTTTAAAAAAAAGTAAGTTCAAATTTTTAATATTCCTCGGTAGCTCAGTTGGTAGAGCAGTTGACTGTTAATCAATTGGTCGCAGGTTCGAGTCCTGCCCGAGGAGCCAAAATTAAATAACTTTTTGTATTACAGCGTTTGCTGATTGCAAAATTTTATTAAATTTTATTTTCTGCTCATTTGTTAGTTCTGAATACACCTTAGCTAAAAAGTTATAATTCAAATTCATGTGACCTTCTTTTGATTTTTCAATGTTAATTAAATATTCTGAAAAATCTTCAAAGAAATAAGTGATTGGAACTTTAAGGTAGTTAGATAATTGTAATAACCTAATAGAACTTACCCCGTTTGTTCCTTTTTCATATTTTTGTATTTGTTGAAATGTTACGTTAATTGCTTTTGCTACCTTTGTTTGTGTTAAACCCAAAGCTAATCTTCTAAGCTTTAGTTTGTTCCCTAGATGTTGATTAAAATTTTCATCCATTAAGACCCCTCTTTAAAAAAGCAAATTTTAACTCTAAATATATAAGGATTGCAAGTATTAAAATAATAAAAAATTAGTTAATTTTATGGGTTGACATACGGTTTTTCTTAGTAAATCTAAAATATAAATTTGTATCAAAATGGGTCCCAGTGGCTACAAAAGTAAAAATATAAAAATAAATACTATTAATAACTAGAAGTAATTTTTATAATTAAAATTATAAAATCTGACTTAAGAACAATTTTGTCCTTTCGTTTTTAGGATTTGCAAAAAAATCTTCAGTGTTTGCTCTTTCTACGATCATACCTTCATCCATAAATATAATTTCATCAGCAACTTCTTTGGCAAAACCCATTTCATGTGTAACTACTATCATAGTCATTCCAGCTTTTGCTAAATCAACCATAGCATCCAAAACTTCCTTGATCATTTCAGGATCTAATGCAGAGGTAGGTTCATCGAAAAGCATAA
>DTVC01000036.1 GCA_012963775.1 Candidatus Pelagibacter sp.
GTATAACCTCTATAAGTCAGAGAATTTATTTCAGGCATTACTTGAGATATTGTTGTTTCATCAACAACAATCCCCAATAATCCTTTTTTTATTTCATCATGCATTATTCGTGTCCCTCGGAGCTAAAATTGTACACTCTCTCGTCCAATGTATTGTATTTTTCATATTCGACCAAATCATACAATCTTTTTCTGGTCTGCATTTTATCAATAATGTTATTCTGATGTCCATCTTCATAAATGACACGCAAACCATCTTCAACACTTTTCATAGCTAATCTCTGAGTAGTGACAGGATAAATAACAATATTATATCCAAGATTTTCTAATTCATTGTAATTTAATATTTTTGATTTACCGAATTCAGTCATATTAGCCAATAAATAACAATCCAGAGATTTTCTAACAATTTCAAATTCTTTTTCATCTTTAAGAGCTTCAGGAAATATTATTTCTGCTCCTGCTTCAACATAGGATTTACATCTATCAATCATTTTATCTATTCCTTCAACGTCTTTAGCATCTGATCTAGCAATTATTTTAAAATTTTGATCTTTTCTAGAACTTAAACATTCTTTAATTTTTTTAACCATTTCTTCTTTTGAGATAAGTTCTTTATTATCTAAGTGACCGCATCTTTTTTGTTCAACCTGATCTTCAATATGAACTGCTGCTATTCCACAATTCTCAAAAGTTTGAATTGTTTCTTTACAAGATTTAAATCCGGTATCAATATCAACAATTGTTGGTAGATTAATTACTCTAGAAATCTGATTTGATCTGTAGCTTACATCTTTAAGAGTTGTTAAACCAATATCTGGGTAACCTAAATCATTAGACATTACTCCACCGGACACATACACACCATCATAACCTATTTCTTCAATTAATTTTGCTGTCAGTGGATTGTAAGCCCCAGGAAATCTCAAAATTTTTTTTGATTTAAGTTTTTTATCAAAATCTTTCCTTTTTTCTTCTGGATTGTTTTTGACAAAATGCATTAGAAAATTCCTTTTTTATAATTTCTTTTTAATTTTGTTTTTTTAATTTCAATATTTAGCTTATCAAGTTGTCCAACTTTTAATTTCATAAGTTTTTGAACAGTTATTAAAAAACGATCACTTTCTTTTTTTGAAATTATATTTTTTGTTAAAATGAGAAATTTATTTATGTAATTATCTCTTTTAAAAGGTCTTGCACCGTATGGATGAGAGTCAGCTCTATTTAAACTTTCTATAATTTTTCTTCCGTTTTTTAAAGTAACTACTGTCTTTGCTCCAAATGATTTATTTTTTGGTTTTGGGTCGTGGTATTTTTTAGTCCATTTTTTATCTTCATGTGTTTTAATTGAATGCCATATTCTTATTGTACTTTTTTGTTTTGCTCTTGATTTAGTATATGATTTTATATGATGCAAATTCCCATCCTCAAGAGCTACAGCAAAAATATACATTATTGAGTGATCTAAAGTTTCTCTGCTAGCATTCGGATTCATTTTTTGTGGATCATTTGCACCTGTACCGATTACATAATGTGTATGATGACTGGTAAAAATATCTATTTTTTTAATTTCATTTAAATTATTAATTTTTTTATTTAGCTTTTTAGCAATATCTATCAATGCTTGAGCTTGATACTCTGCAGAGTATTCTTTTGTATAAGTTTCTAGAATTGCTTTTTTTTCATGATTTTTTTTTGGTAATGGAACTTTATATAAAGCTTTTTTACCACCAAGAATTCTTGCAATCACACTATCTTCGCCTTCGTATATAGGGCTAGGTGCACCTTCCCCCCTCATAACTCGATCCACAGCTTCTATAGCTAATTTACCTGCATGTGCTGGAGCGTATGCTTTCCAGCTTGAAATTTCACCTTTTCTAGATTGTCTGGTTGAAATTGTTGTATGGAGTGCTTGCTGGATCGCTTGATAGATTGTGTTGGTATTTAATTTTAACATTGCACCTAAACCAGCTGCAACACTTGGTCCAAGATGAGCAATGTGATCTATTTTATGTTTGTGAAGACAGATTCCTTTGACCAGATTTACCTGAACTTCATATGCGGTAATGATTCCTCTTAAAAGATCTAAACCACTTTTTTTCTTTTGTTGAGCCACAGCTATAAGTGGAGGAATATTATCTCCAGGATGGCTATAATCAGCAGCAAGAAAAGTATCATGAAAATCAAGTTCTCTTACAGCTGTACTATTAGTCCACGCTGCCCATTCGCAATTAAATTTTAATTTTGAATTAATTCCAAATATAGTAGCTCCATTTTTTTTTGGATGACTTAAAGCCATCTCCCTCGAGGAAATTACTGACTTTCTATTTAAAGAAGCTATGGCTACGGATGCATTATCTATAATTCTATTGATAGCCATTTCAATAGCATCTTTGTTTAATTTTGAATTATCATTTGCTATTTCAGCAATTTTCCAAGCAAATTGTTTTTCTTTTGGTAAAGTAATCTTGGAAGGGTAGACCTTAACTTTATGTAAAATCAAAATTTCTCCTTAAATTTTTTTTATCAGTAATAATAAATTATTTTTCAATTACAATCAAAATGGCTGTAATTAAAAGCAATATTGCTAAAAAATACTCCACGAAAGCTTTTTTTTTATTATTCTTCACCAAATTTCTAATTCCTGAACCAAATGCAGCCCAAACAGAAATAGATAATGGACAAATAACTAAAGCAGTTATTGAAATAAAAAGAATCGCAATAATTAATTTTTCATCTTTTGGTAAAAACCCAGAAGCAACCATAGTTGAAATGGTCCAAGCTTTTGGATTTACTAATTGAAATAATGCCGCTTCATAAAATTTTAAAGGCCCTGAACTGTCTTCTTTAAAATTGCTGAATGATCCAATAATTTTATATCCAAGATACAATAGATATATTGCACATATTATTTTAAGGATGTTTTGAATTTCTGGAAACATTTGGAAGATTTTTCCTAGACCAAGACAAACCAAAACTGTTTGTAAAATGTGGCCAATAGTAATTCCTGACATATGAGGAATAGTTTTTAAAAAACCGAATTTTATTCCTGATGAAAGAACCATAGCATTATTTGGTCCAGGAGTTACATACATGACAAAGTAAAAACTAATTAACGCAAGAAAAAGACTTTGATCAATCATTCAAATATGAAGAAACTATTTTTTCAATACCAATAAAATCTTTTATTAAATGATCATGATGAATTTGTTCTATTTTTTTTTCAGTATAACCATCTTCTAAAAGTATCATAGGAATCCCAGCTGATTTTGCTGCTTCAGCATCGTTTTCACTGTCTCCAATCATTAAACTTTTTTTTATATCTCCATTCATTATTTCTATTGAGCTTGTTAGATGTCTTGGATCTGGCTTACAATATTCAAAGGTATTTCTACCTGCAACATATTCAAAGAAATCATAAATTCTTATTTTCTTTAATAAATCTACAGATAAATGTTCTTGTTTGTTTGTACATACGGCCATGGAAATATTATTTGACTTTGCCCATTTTAAAAATTCATAAACTCCATTTATAAGTTTACTTTTTACGACAATGTTTTTTCCGTAAAAATTAAGAAACTCTTTAACCATTTCATTTTTGACTTTTTCATCAGTAATTTTTGATAATTCTTTACTTGCAGTTCCCCAAACAGATCTTCCAATCATTACTGCGGCACCGTTACCAACATAATTCCTTATTTCATCAATGCTTTTTGTGTCATATCCAAATTTTTTCATAACATGGTTATGGGCGGTCATAAGATCTGGAGCGGTGTCTACCAAAGTTCCGTCAAGATCAAATAATATTGTAAGTTTTTGAGTCATTTTAAAAAGTATTATTAAGAAACAATTTGTGAATTAAAGAACATGTTCACTAAACTATAAAGAATTTTAATAAATGAAACAAATAAATTTACAAGACAATTTAAGAAAAAAATTTATTAAACAAGGAGTCAAGATGATTGCACCTGATACAGTTTTTTTCTCAAAAGATACAAAGATTGGAAAAAATGTATCTATAGATCCATACGTAGTTATTAGAAAAAAGGTGAAAATACAAAATAATGTAAAAATATTTTCATTTTCACATTTAGAAAATGTAAGAATAGAAAACAATGTTAACATAGGTCCTTATGCTAGATTAAGACCAGGAACGATACTAAGGTCAGGATCTAGAATTGGGAATTTTGTTGAAGTTAAAAAAAGTACAATTGAAAAAAATTCGAAAGTAAATCATCTTTCATATATAGGTGATGCAACTTTAGGTAAAAATGTGAATATTGGCGCTGGCACTATTACATGCAACTATGATGGTGTAAAAAAAAATAAAACAATAATTAAAGACAATGTTTTTATAGGTTCAAATTCTTCATTAATAGCTCCTGTTACTATTAACGAAAAAAGCACAGTTGGCGCAGGATCCGTGATAATAAAAAATGTTAATAAAAAATCATTGGCTTTGACAAGATCTGATCAAATTGAAATTAAAAATTATAAAAGAAAAAAATAATGTGTGGAATAGTTGGAATAACAAGCAATAAAGAAGTTACCTCTTCAATTATAAATTCTTTAAAAAAATTAGAATATCGCGGATATGATTCTGCTGGGATAGCTACATTAAATGAAGGACATATTAATGAGATTAAATGCGAAGGAAGAGTTGATGCCTTAGAAAAAAATTTATCTAAAACTAATTTACATGGAACTGTTGGCATTGGGCACGTTAGATGGGCGACACATGGAGCGCCAAGTTCAATTAACGCTCATCCACATTCTTCAGAAAACGTTTCGGTTGTGCATAATGGTATAATAGAAAATTCTACAATATTAAAAAAATTATTAATTAAAAAGAGTCATAAATTTAAATCACAAACTGATACTGAAGTGATTGTACATTTAATTACTGAATATTTAAAAAAGAATGATTTGAAAAAATCAATTTTAAAAATGCTAAAAAAACTTCATGGAAGTTTTGCACTGGGAATAATATTTAAAGATCAGCCTGATTTAATTGTTGGCGCAAGAAGAGGCTCTCCTCTTGCAGTTGGTTATGGTCCAAATGAAAATTATCTTGGATCAGACTCTTATGCGTTAAAATCTATGACAAATAAAATTTCTTACTTAAACGATGGTGAATTTTGTATTCTTAAAAAAGACGAAGTTGAGTTTTTTGATGAAAAAGGAAACAAAGTTAACAAAAAAATTTTAGAGCTTTCTTCTAATGAACAAAATTATGAAAAAGGTGACTATAAACATTTTATGGCTAAAGAAATTGAAGAACAACCAACAACAATTAAAAACTGCATAAATGAATATATTGACAAAATTAATAGTGATATAAATATTTTTAATTTTCCTTGGAAACCTGATGAAATTTCTTCAATAGTATTAATTGGTTGTGGAACTGCCTATCATTCTTGCATAATGGCCAAATATTGGTTTGAACAATTAACCACATTAGATGTAAGTGCAGACATTGCATCTGAGTTTAGATATCGAAATAATAGGTTTAAAGATAAAACACTTTATATTTTTGTTTCCCAATCAGGCGAGACCGCAGATACTTTTGCAGCATTAGATGTATGCAATAAAAATAACATGAAAACATGTAGCGTTGTAAATGTCGTTGAGAGTTCAATAGCAAGAGAGTCAAAATTTGTGCTCCCAATTCATTGCGGACCTGAAATTGGTGTAGCTTCTACCAAAGCTTTTTTAGGCCAAATGTTAGTTCTGTATATTTTATGCTTAAAATTGGCTCAAATTAGAAAAGATATCAAAAAAGAAACATATTTAGAAAAAATTAAATCTCTTTTTTCATTATCAAAATTAGTAAAAAGTTCTTTACAAACAGAAAGTAAAATTCAATCAGTATGTAGTTCATTTATTGATATTAAAGGATCAATGTTTTTAGGAAGAGGGTATTCGTTCCCAATAGCTTTAGAAGGAGCATTGAAACTAAAAGAATTAGCTTATGTTCATGCAGAAGGTTATCCTGCTGGTGAAATGAAACATGGTCCACTAGCATTAATTGAAGAAGGAATGCCAGTTGTAGTATTGGCCCCAAGAGACAAATACTACAAAAAAACAATTTCAAATATGCAAGAAGTTATAGCAAGAGGAGCTAAAGTTTTGTTAATTACAAATAAAAGTAAAGACGAAGTTTATTCAGAAAATATTTGGGAAAAAATTGAAGTCGAAAACACTTCTGAAGATTTGTTACCCTTTTTAATGACAATACCCCTTCAGAAATTGGCCTATTATTCTGCACTTAAAAAAGGCTATGATATCGATAAGCCAAGAAATTTAGCAAAATCGGTCACTGTTGAATAAATATCAAACTTTGATAGAACACCTTTGAGTTGAAATATGAAAAAATGGAAAATAAATAGCTGGAGAAATTATCCAGTAAAACACATTCCAAAATATGAGGATGAAAAAGAACTAAATATGGTTCTTAATAAAATTAAAACTTTTCCTCCATTAGTGTTTGCTGGAGAAACAAGACACTTAAAAGATCAACTTGCAAATGTTGTAGATAGGAAAGCTTTCTTATTACAAGGAGGTGATTGTGCAGAAAGTTTTGCAGAGTTTAATCCTGACAATAT
>DTVC01000037.1 GCA_012963775.1 Candidatus Pelagibacter sp.
ATATTGCTATTTTTTGTTCAATTTATACCGCAATATCAATAGTCATTGTCCTTATATTTCAAAAAACTTACAAACCTGTTTTGCAAAATAAAACTTGATTTTTTACAAACCTGACTATAAACAACCCGCATGGCAAGAGTTACTGTTGAAGATTGTATTGATAAAGTTGATAGTCCATATGAATTAGTATTGGTTGCAAAAGAAAGAGCTGCTCAGCTTAATTCAGGAATAGAGCCCACTTTAGATAGAGATAATGACAAAAATACAGTTATCGCATTAAGAGAGATTGCAGATGAAAATATTAAAGTTTCAGATCTAAAAGAAAGCGCAGTATATAAGCTTAGAAGACATGTAGAACAAATTGACGACACATCAGAAGACGATGATAAAATCGGTGACAATTTTGAAGATCTTTATAAAGGTGAAATTTCAAAAAGTGGTGTTCCAATTTTACCCTCAAAGAGAGCTAGAAGAATTCCTGAAAAAATTCAAGTATTACAAAAAGATCTTGCCGAGTTAGAAAATTCGAGCGAAGACCAATCAATAGCTACCACACCCACAGAAGAATCATCAGAAAATCAAGATGAGGAAGTTTCTTTAGATAACCTTAAAGAAAAAGAAATAACAAGTTCTGAAGAAGCAGATAACGAGTCTACAAATAATTAATAAAATAATATAATAATCTTATATTATGCAAAGAAAAGTATCAGTCGCTCCCATGATGGATTGTACAGATCGTCATGAAAGATATTTTTTAAGATTAATCAGTAAAAATACTCTTCTCTACACTGAAATGATTGTTTCTGAAGCAATAGACAGAGGAGATAAAAAAAAACTATTAGCATTTAATATAAACGAAAAACCTTTAGCTTTACAGCTGGGAGGGTCTTCACCGAAATTGCTAGCAAATGCTGCAAAATTGGGAGAAGATTTTGGCTACGATGAAATCAATTTGAATCTAGGATGTCCTAGTAAAAAAGTTCAAAAAAATAAATTTGGAGCTTGTTTGATGAAAGAACCAAACATAGTGGCAGATTGTTTGAGTAATATGCAATCAGCAACTAAGCTACCAGTTACTGTAAAAACAAGAATAGGTTACGATGATGTGGAGGATTATGAGAATTTATTCAATTTTATAAATACATTAAAAAAAATAGGTATAAAAACTTTTATTGTTCACGCAAGAAAGGCAATTTTACAAAAATTTACTCCAAAACAAAATTTAAATATTCCACCCTTAAAATATGATGTTGTTTACAAATTAAAAGAAGATTTTAAAGATGAAGAAATAATTATTAATGGAGGAATAACATCAATAGAACAAATAAAAGAACACTTAACTAAAGTAGATGGAACAATGATAGGTAGAGCTGCTTATCATTCACCTTATTTTTTGGCAGATGTTGAAAAAGAAATATTTAAAAACGAAAATGTGCCTACAAGACAGGAAGTAATAGAAAAATTAATTCCTTATGTAAAAGAAGAAATAAAAAAAGGAACTAGAATGAATCAAATAATGCGACACACTTTAGGTTTATTTTATGGACAAACTGGTTCAAATTTTTGGAAAAGATATTTAAGTGAAAATATGTGTGTCAGAGATGCTGATGTAAAAAAAATTGATCATATTATGGATAAAATTAAAATAGATCGAATAGATCATCCAACAGGACAAATTGATTAATACAATTTTATCTAGCGATTATAGTTATTTTATTTTGATAATGGCACTTACAGCCATTCCAGTTGGTTTTTTTGCTGGACTTTTTGGTATTGGTGGTGGATTAATTACAGTACCATTTTTATTTTATATTTTCAGCTCTCTAGATTTTGATCAGTCTTATATTATGCATTTGGCTGTAGGGACTTCTTTTGCAATAATTGTCCCAACTTCAATAGCGTCAGTACTCACTCATCATAAATTTAATGCAGTGGATGTTGATATTGTTAAAAACTATGGAATTCATGTAATTATAGGTGTGATATTTGGAGCAATTTTTGCTGCATCTCTAGATACTAAATCTCTGATTTTATTTTTTATAACTGTAATTTATTTACTTGCGATATATTTGTTGTTTATTAAAGAAAAAGAAACTCAAATTAATCTTAAAATAAGCTTTTTGACCAAAATGATTTTTGGATTTGCTGTGGGATTTATTTCTGCTCCTATGGGAATAGGAGGAGCAATAATGAATGTGCCAATTTTAAAATATTTTGGTTACTCAATAAATCGAGCCATTGGAAGTGCTGCAGCTATAGGCTTTTTTATTGCTTTTTTTGGAGCTATTGGATTTTTAATTTTAGGATCTTTGCTAAAGGCAAATCTTCCTTTAAGCATTGGATTTATTAATATTCCAGCATTTTTGATCTTTATTCCAATTACAACCATTATGGCCAAAGTTGGCGCAAGCACAGTACATAAAATTGAAAAAAAAAAGATAAGTAAATTATTTGGAATTTTTTTAGTTATTGTAGCAAGTAAATTATTATACGATTATTTTCAACTCTAAATTTTTTGGTCGTATTTACCAACTTTTCCTGTTTCATTTAACAATTTATCTATGAAATAGAAAATTTGTTTTTTTCTATCATCTGATGTAGGGCTTTCAGTTACGACTACTAACGAAGGTTTGTTTGAAGAAGCTCTAATTAACCCCCAGGAACCATCTTCAAGTGTGAATCGAATTCCATTAACTGTTAGTATATCTATAATTTGTATACCATCTATTTTTTCGTTTCTTTCTTTTAGTGATTTAAACTTTGAAACTAATTTATCGATTACTATATATTTTTCATCATCCTTACAAAAAGGACTCATAGTTGGACTTTGAAAAGTTTTTGGTAAATCATTTATTAACTGATCCATTTTTTCATTTTGAGAATCTATTAGATGACAAACTTGAATAGCCGAATTAATTCCATCATCATACCCATAGCCAAGAGGTTGATTGAAGAAAAAATGTCCACTTTTTTCAAATCCTGCAATTGCTTTTTCTTCATTAACTTTTCTTTTTATGTAAGAATGACCTGTTTTCCAGTAAATTGTTTTACATTTATTATTTTTTAAAATCTCATCTTTAGCAAATAAACTTGTTGATTTAACATCAACTATAAATTTAGAATTTGGATGTTTTGTTGAAATGTTTCTGGCAATTAACAAACCAATTTTATCAGAAAAAATTTCATTACCTTTGTTATCTATTACTCCAACTCTATCACCATCACCATCAAAGCCAAATCCGATATCTGCATTGTTTTCTTTTACACATTTTGAAATAGCACGAAGCATTTCCATATCTTCCGGATTTGGATTATATTTTGGAAAAGTGTAATCTAAATTACAATCTAGCTCAATTACTTCACATCCTATCGCTCTTAAAATTTGAGGGGCAAATATTCCTGCAGTACCATTACCACATGCAGCAACAGCTTTAATTTTTTTATTAATTTTATTTTGAGATAAATGGTCAATATATTTTTTACTGTAATTTTTTATTTGTGTGTAACTACCTTTACCTATTTTAAATTTTTTATTTATTACTAAATCTTTTAACTCTTTCATTTCTTCAAAACAATGTGTAAGGCCTTTTTCAATTCCCATCTTAATTCCAGTCCAACCATTTTCATTATGACTTGCGGTAATCATTGCTACTGCATCTGAATTTAAATCGAATTGTGAAAAATATATGGTAGGTGATAGACATAATCCAATATCTTCAACATGACACCCGGTAGAAATTAACCCTTCTATAAAATTTTTTTTAACTTCTTCACTATAAGATCTATAATCATGACCTATTGTAATTCTTGGGTTTTTTATTTTGTTAACTACTTGAGTTCCAAAACCTTTGCCCACCAATTTAATTCCTTCAGAGTTTATGTTTTCGGGGTACAACCAACGAGCGTCATATTCCCTGAAGCCTAAAGGATCAATTTTTATGGAATTTTGCATGTTGATATATGTATAGTTTTTTTATTTTTTTTATTGATAAATGTTTTTTATGTTCTATAAATGTTCTATTGATTTCTATTTTATATGGTATATTAAGGAGTTCTGCATACAACATCTAGTTGTTTTACACAAAAGTATAATGGAGTTAAATGAATAAAGTACTGTCTCAAGCCATCAAGAAAGCTGTCTCCGAATTTTCACCAAATATTGCACATAACAACTTAGAAAAGAGGGCAGATCTATTCTCTCTAAATAATGAAGCTGAGCTATTTCAGAATTCAAAAGGTATAACAATTAAAATACATAGGTCTAAAGATAACAATCTTACTGAATTTGGAAAAGCAACACTAAGTGACAGATATCTAGGATTTAACGAATCTTTCCAAGATCTTTTTGCAAGAGTTGCTAGTCATTATGCTGACGATAATCTACATGCTCAAAGATTATATAACTACATAAGTGATTTATGGTTCATGCCAGCTACACCCATTCTATCAAATGGAGGAACAAAAAGAGGATTACCGATTTCGTGTTTTTTAAATGAAGCAGGAGATAGCCTTTCAGGAATTTTAGATCTATGGAGTGAAAATGTTTGGCTTGCTGCAAAAGGTGGGGGCATTGGAAGTTATTGGGGAAACTTAAGATCAATTGGAGAAAAAATTGGAAGAGTTGGAAAAACTTCAGGAATTATTCCTTTTATAAAGGTTATGGACTCTTTAACTATGGCAATCAGCCAAGGCTCTCTAAGAAGAGGATCTGCCGCTTGTTATTTACCCATAGAGCACCCTGAAATTGAAGAGTTCATAGAAATGAGAAGGCCAACTGGTGGTGACCCTAACAGAAAAGCATTAAATCTGCATCACGGTGTTTTAGTTTCAGATGCATTTATGAGAGCAGTTGAATTAGATGAACAATGGGCTCTAAAAAGTCCAAAAGACGAAACAGTTCAATCAACGGTATCAGCTAGGAATTTATGGATAAGATTATTAACTGCTAGAATCGAGACTGGTGAACCATATATTATTTTTATAGATACCGTTAACAGACTTATACCGCAACATCATAAGTTAGCTGGATTAACAGTCAAAACTTCTAATCTATGTAGTGAAATTACTTTACCCACAGGAATTGATAAAGAAGGAAAAAATAGAACAGCAGTTTGTTGTTTATCATCATTGAATTTAGAAAAGTATGATGAATGGAAAAATGACAAAAACTTTATCAAAGATGTAATGAAATTTTTAGACAATGTACTAACTGATTTTATTGAGAAAGCTCCTGAAGAATTTAGTGATGCAGCATATTCAGCTTTAAGAGAAAGAAGTGTTGGCTTAGGTGTAATGGGACTTCATTCTTATTTTCAACAAAAAATGATTCCAATCGAGTCAGTAATGAGTAAAGTTTGGAATAAAAAAATATTTGAACATATTCAAGAAGAAGTTGATCAAGCATCAAAAGATTTAGCTGAAGAAAGAGGGCCATGTCCAGATGCTGCAGATTACGGGATTAATGAAAGATTTTCGAATAAAACTGCAATAGCACCAACAGCATCTATATCAATTATATGTGGCGGAACATCCCCTGGTATTGAGCCTATAGCTGCAAATAGTTTTACTCATAAAACACTTTCAGGATCATTTAATGTTAGAAATAAATATCTTCAACAAATATTAGAAAAATATAATAAAAATGATGATGAAACATGGTCCGGTATTACAACAAACCAAGGTTCGGTTTCACATTTAGATTTTTTAACCCAAAAAGAAAAAAATGTATTTAAAACAGCCTTTGAAATTAATCAACAATGGATAGTTGAATTAGGTGCCGATAGAACACCCAATATATCTCAAGCTCAATCAATAAATATTTTTATCCCTGCAGATGTACATAAAAAAGAACTTCACCAAATCCATTTTCAAGCTTGGAAAAAAGGCCTTAAAAGCCTTTATTATTGCAGGTCAAAATCTATTCAAAGAGCAGAGAACATTAACAATGGATCATCAACAGATGTAAAATTAAATGTATATAAATCAAAAACTGAAAAATCGGATGAGATAGAATACGAGGAATGTTTATCATGTCAGTAGAAAACTTAAAAAAAAAGGGGGAAAAACAAAAAACAAAAAAAATGGGCTTATTAGTAGGTAATCCTGTTTATAAGCCTTTTAGGTATCCTTGGTGTTATGATGCTTGGTTAACTCAGCAAAGAATTCACTGGCTACCTGAAGAAGTTCCTTTAGGAGACGATGTTAGAGATTGGCAAAAAAATTTAACGCCGGAAGAGAAAAATTTACTAATGCAAATTTTTAGATTTTTTACTCAAGCTGATGTTGAAGTCAGCAACTGTTACATTAGACATTATATGAATGTCTTTAAACCAACAGAGGTATTAATGATGATGTCTTCTTTCGCTTCTATGGAAACGGTTCACATTGCAGCTTACTCTCATCTTTTAGATACAATTGGAATGCCAGAATCCGAATATTCTGCATTCTTAAAGTATAAAGAAATGAAAGATAAATATGATTACATGCAAGGATTTGATGTTAAATCA
>DTVC01000038.1 GCA_012963775.1 Candidatus Pelagibacter sp.
TGCTCTACCAACTGAGCTAACGGCCCACAGACTTACAAAATATACATTAACGGTATAAATGCAAGTAATCTGATGTGCTTATATAAACCATTCAATAAATTTTTCAAACTATAATTGTTGTGTAATTTACGAATACGGAACTACACAAAAGTTTTGGTGTACACTTGGTGGACACTCGAAATTACCGGCGAAAACCTTCCACTAAGCTTGGATTTTTTTGTTGTGTAATGTGTTAAAAGGGAAGTGCTCTACCAACTGAGCTAACGGCCCTATAACAAGTATTAATATATTCTTTTAAATCTTTTTCAATTATAAAATATATAACGTTACAAATAAATCTAGATTATATCGATATATTTGTCATAAAATTTATCGAAGCTATTAGTTTTAATTGCCTCCCTAATTTTTTTCATCAATTGCTGATAAAACAATATATTATTCAGTGTTAAAATCATGGACGCTAATATCTCGTTAGATTTTATTAAGTGATTTATATAACTCTTCGAATAAATATTAAGATTTCTTATATTTGTTCTTTGATTTATTGGAGAAACGTCTTTCTTATACTTTGAATTTCTTAAATTAAGTCTACCCTCCCAGGTAAAAGCTAACCCTGTCCTGCCAGATCTGGTTGGTATTACACAATCAAACATATCTACGCCTCTTTTAACAGCTCCCAATATATCTGAAGGAGTACCCACGCCCATTAAATATCTAGGTTTATTTTTTGGCATAAAAGAAACAATATTATCAAGAACTTTAAACATTTGTTTTTGGGTTTCACCAACAGCCAACCCCCCCAATGCATATCCATCAAAATCAAGTTTTACTAATCCATCCAAACTCTCTAATCTTAAATCTTTATAGATGCCACCTTGAACGATTCCAAATAAAGCTTTTTTTGGATTGTTTCCAAATTCATTTTTTGATCTTTCTGCCCAGTTGTGAGAAAGTTTTAAAGATTGACTAATTTTATTCTTATTAATAGACAATTTTGGACATTCATCTAAAACCATCACAATATCAGAATTTAAATCTTTTTGAATTCTAATACTTTCTTCAGGACTTAAAGTAAATTTTTTACCATCTAAATGTGAATTAAAAATCGCTCCTTTTATTTTATCAATTTTAACAAGCTTAGATAACGACATAATTTGAAAACCGCCAGAGTCAGTTAATATAGGTAGATTACAATTCATAAATTCATGTATTCCTCCTGCTCTTTTAATTATTTCAGTTCCTGGTCTAATCATTAAATGATATGTATTAGATAAAATTATTTGAACACCAGCTAATACTACATCTTCAATAAAAGCAGATTTAATTGTACCTTGTGTGCCAACAGGCATAAAAACCGGAGTATCTATGTTTCCACGATGTGTAGAAATTTGACCAAGGCGAGAGAAACCATCTTCGTTCAAAAGATTGAAAGAAAAGTTTTCTTTAGACATGAAGAGGCAATATTTTATTTGGCAAGTAGACTTATAATTTTATCTGGCTCTGAAACCTCTCCGTTAGAGCCCTCTCCTTTTTTAATTAAATCAACGAATTCCATTCCTTCAACTACTTTTCCAAAAACAGTGTATTGCCTATCTAAATTAGGAGCTGATTTAAAACAAATAAAAAACTGACTATTAGCACTATTTGGGTCAGCAGAACGAGCCATAGATAAAGTTCCTCTTTCATGAGGTAATTCACTAAATTCAGATTTTAAATCAGGATATTTTGATCCACCAGTTCCTACACGTTTAAGATCATAACTTTCTGAGTTGGAATTTCCAAATTGAACATCACCCGTCTGAGCCATAAAACTATCTATAACTCTATGAAAAACTACACCATCATATTTTTTTTCTTTTGCAAGCATTTTGAATCTTTCTACATGATTAGGTGCTATTTCATCAAATAGTTCAATCAAAACATTACCATCTTTTAATTTTAAAATCATAATATTTTCCTCTGCGTATGAATTGTTGATGAATAAAATAAATATGAAAACAACGAATATTTTTTTAATCATATTTTTCTTTTATTTTTTTTTCTGTACGTTTGGTAACAAAATTATTAACTTTTCCTTTCAATTTAGCAATTTCTTTTACAAATTTTGATGAGATGACTTGATTCTCAGGATCAGACATTAAAAAAACTGTCTCAATTCTATTATTTAATTGTTTGTTCATTCCCGCTAATTGAAATTCATATTCAAAGTCAGAAACTGCTCTTAATCCTCTGAAAATAATTGTTGCATTATGTTTGAGAGAAAAGGATGTTGTTAATGTATTAAATGTCAAAACTTTAATAGTTTTATTATTAAATTTTAAATCTTTAAAAAGCGCATCTTTTATTATTAAAACTCTTTCTTCAGCAGAAAATAAATAATCTTTTGCATAATCCTCAGATACAGCAATAATTAATTTATCAACTATTTTTAGTGATTTCCTAATTACATCAATATGTCCGTATGTAATAGGATCAAAAGTTCCAGGATATATGCCAACTTTGCTCATAAAAAAAATTAATTAAAATTGTCGTCAATTTTAATCGCTGATACAACTTTTTCATCATTAGAAATTTTGAAAATTCTGACTCCTTGTGTATTACGAGCTGCTATTCTAATTTCTTTAACTGCACATCTTATTACTTTTCCTTTGTCAGTAGATAAAATAATTTCATCGCCTTCGTCTACTGGAAAAGATGCTGCCACATTTCCATTTCTAGACGAGGCTACAATTCCAATAATTCCTTTTCCTCCTCTATTAGTAACTCTATAATCATAAAAAGAGGTTCTTTTTCCAAAGCCATTTTCTGTAACGGATAAAATATATTTTTGTTTTGCTATTATTTCAGATTTTTTTGCTTTATTTGCTGATCCATTCTTTAGTAGATTTTTTACAGTTTTTGGGTTTATATCAACAGTATTTAAGACTGACAGGGAAATTACTTTATCATCTGAGCCTAATTCTATACCTCTAATACCTTTAGACGATCGTCCTTTAAAAATTCTTAATTTTTTTGATCTAAATCTTATACATTTACCCAATTTAGTACTTAAAATTAAATCTTGATCTTCTCTACAAATCTTAACGCCGATTATTTTATCGTCTTCATCCAATTTCATAGCAATTTTTCCAGTAGATTGAATATTGGCAAAATCTTCCAAACTATTTTTTTTTATCCTACCTTTTAAAGTGGCAAAAATTACATAAAGTTTTTTCCATTCGCTTTCATTTTCAGGCAAAGGCATAATCGAACTTATTGAGTGATGGCTTTTAAGGGGAAGAAGATTAAATAAAGTTTTGCCTTTTGAACTAGCTGTTCCATGGAATATTTTCCAAGCTTTAAGTTTATAAACAAGCCCTTGAGTAGAAAAAAACAATATAGGTGTGTGGGAATTAGCTGTAAAGATCTGCACAACGAAATCTTCGTCTCTCGTTTTAATTCCAGCTTTTCCTTTTCCGCCTCTTTTTTGAATTTTTACTGAGGAAAGTGAACCTCTTTTAATATAACCTTTGTGTGTAATTGTAATCACAACAGCTTCTTTTGGTATAGTTTCTTCAATGTTATAATTTAAAACCGCATCTATAATTTTAGTTCTTCTTTTCACAGAAAACTTTTCTTTAATTTTATGTAACTCATTAATCATTACATTAAATAACTCTTTTTTGGATTTTAAAATTTTTTCATATTCTTTAATTAATGTGGCAAGTTTTTTTATTTCAGTTTCTATTTCATTAATTCCAAAGGCTGTTAATTTTTGTAGTCTTAATTCAAGAATTGCCATAACTTGACTTTCAGACAGGGTATAACTGCTTGCACTTTTCTCGGTTTTTATAAGTTTTATTAATTTATTTGTTTTATTAATTTTCCATTTTTTAACTAATAAAGTTTTTTTTGCAACTTCTACTGTGTCTGATTTTTTTATAATTTTAATGATGGAATCAATATTTTCAACTGATACAGAAATACCTAATAAAATATGGGCTCTATCAAGAGCTTTATCTAAATCAAATTTTATTTTTTTTGTTAGGGTTTTTTCTCTAAAATTAACAAATTCAGATATAAACTCCTTTAAGTTTAATATTTTTGGTTTTCCATTAACAATTGCCAATGTGTTGAAACCGAATGAACTCTCTATGGATGTTAATTTATATAATTGCCTTTTGACAGTTTCAGGTTCAATATTTCTTCTTAAATCTATTACAACTCTCACCCCTTTATAATTAGATTCATCTCTAATATCGCTTATACCTTCTATTTTTTTATCTCTTGCTAGCTCCGCAATTTTTTCATTTAAAACTGATTTATTAATTTGATATGGTATCGATTTTATTACTAAGCGTTCTCTTCCATTTTTTAGACTTTCTACATCTACATCTCCTCTTATTTTAATTGAACCCCTACCTTTGTTGTATCCTAGTTTTAAATTATCTCGACCAATAATTAACCCACCAGTTGGAAAATCTGGACCCGGAATTTTTTTCATTAACTGTGAAATGGTAACACCTTTGTTATTAATAAAAGCCACCGTCCCATCAATAATTTCTCCTAGATTATGTGGTGGAATACTTGTAGCCATTCCCACAGCTATTCCTCCCGCTCCATTAACTAACAGGTTTGGAAATTGCGATGGTAATACAGTAGGTTCTTTTTCTGTTTCATCATAATTGCTTCTAAAATCAACTACATCTTTTTCTATATCATCAATTAAAAATTGTGATACTTTTGCTAATTTGGTTTCTGTATATCTCATTGCTGCTGGTGGATCGCCATCGATAGAGCCAAAATTTCCCTGGCCATCAATTAATGGAATGCTCATCGAAAATTTTTGAGTTAGCCTTACTAAAGCATCGTATACGGCTTGATCTCCATGAGGATGGTATTTACCAATAACGTCACCAACTACTCTTGCTGATTTTCTAAACTGCTTCGACCAATCAAAACCACCTTTATACATAGCATAAATTATTCTTCTATGAACCGGTTTTAATCCATCTCTCACATCCGGTAATGCTCTACTAACAATCACACTCATTGCGTATGATAAATAAGACGAGCTCATTTCATCATAAACAAGAACCGGTTTATAATTCTTTTTCTCTGAACTAATTTCTAAATTTTCCATTAAATTTAAAAAGGAATTTCATCGTCCAAATCATTTGATGGGGTGCTTTCATCACTTGGAAGTGAACTTTTTTTGGAAACATCTTCTTGTAAATTTCCTATTTGACTATTTTTGCTACTTAGTATTTTAAATGATGAATTAAACCCTTGCAAAACTACTTCTGTTGAATATCTATCAACACCAGATTTTTCATCTCTCCATTTTCTTGTTGTTAATTGACCTTCAATATAGACTTGGGCACCTTTTTTTACATATTGTTGAATTACATTAACTAATCCTTCGTTAAAAATTACAACTCTATGCCATTCCGTTTTTTCCTTTTTTTCACCTGTATTCTTATCTTTCCATGTATTGCTAGTTGCAAGGCTCAATCTAGCGACACTCTTACCGTTAACCATTTGTTTTATTTCGGGATCGGCACCTAATCGGCCAATTAATAGAACTTTATTAAGACTGCCTGCCATATTATTTATAGATTTAATAAAAGATTAATTGTTAATATAGACTAATATAACATATTTCCATCTTTTTATTAATAGGTTAGATATTGTCCACAAAAAACATGGTTAAAAAAATCGTTATAAAAGGCGCCAAAGAACACAACTTAAAAAATATTTCGCTAGAGATACCAAAAGACAAATTTATTGTGATAACTGGTCTCTCTGGATCAGGAAAATCATCTTTAGCATTTGATACTATTTACGCAGAAGGTCAAAGAAGATATGTGGAAAGTCTTTCCGCTTACGCCAGACAATTTTTAGATAAGATGAAAAAACCTAAAGTAGATTTAATTGAGGGATTAAGTCCTGCTATTTCAATAGAACAAAAAAATACTTCAAAAAATCCTAGATCTACAGTAGCAACAGTTACTGAAATATATGATTATATGAGAGTATTGTACGCAAGAGCAGGCACACCTTACTCACCATTCACTGGTAAACCAATAAAATCTCAAAGTGTTGCAGAGATTGTTGATAAAGTTAAAAATCTTCCAAAAAAAAATACAATATATTTGTTGGCTCCAATTGTTAGAGGAAGGAAAGGTGAATACAAAAAAGAAATTGCAAGTTATAAAAGAAGAGGTTTCCAAAGAATAAAAGTTGATGGCGAATATTATAACATTGATAAGTTTCCTGAATTAAATAAAAAAGTAAAGCATGATATTTCTATAGTCGTAGATAGAATAATTATAAATAGTGATTTAGGTAATAGACTTGCTGAAGGAGTTG
>DTVC01000039.1 GCA_012963775.1 Candidatus Pelagibacter sp.
AGAATTCAATATTTGTTTTCGCGTTATATATCCATAAAGAAGTGCAAGAAAACCACTTAGAATTATAAGTAGTAAAATAAAACCTGGTGATAAATTGTTCATAATCTAAGTCTTGAAAAAAAATAATCAAAAATTAAAAGTCGGAAGATGACAAATAACAAAGACAAAGGCAACGATAATATTGACTAAAAATTATGTATATAGCCTAGTTTTTTAGGGAATTTAAACTTTTCCTCTGTTGATTTTGTATTCTTAGATATAGACTTGTTTTTAACAATCCCTACTATTGAAACCTTTGTAGAAGTAGATTTGGATATTTTTTTTATTAGATGTCTCATTTTTTTACTTGCTGTAAACAAAATTTGGTAGTCATCACCATTAGAGATAAAATTTAATTTATTTTTTTTTGTTCTAATAAGATAAGAATTTAAATAACTAGATATAGGAATTTTATTCTTAAATATTTTAGATGATAAATTAGATCTAGATAATATATGTTGTAAGTCTTGAAAAAAACCATCAGATATATCTATGGCAGAATTTGCAAAAAGGTGAATTCTTTTTGAAAATTTTATTGGTAAAATTGGAAGATAGAATCTCCTTACAAAATAATCACTATTCTTTTTACTGAGTTTAATTTTACCTTTTAAGAGTTTTGACCCAACAAAAGCATCTCCAATTGTATTTGTTATATAAATGTCATCATTTACTTTTGCTCCACTTCTCAAAACTGGACTTTTTTTGGAATATCCAACTACGGAAACAGTTATTGACAATCTATTTGAATAAGATGTGTCTCCGCCAGCCAAAAAGATATTATATTTTTTTTGTTCTTGTTTTAAAGCTAATTTTATTTTAGCAAGATTGGCTTGAGTTAGATGTTTTTTGTTTCCCGAACAACTCATAAAATAATATTTAGGGATTATTCCTTTGCAAATTAAATCAGAGATAGCTCCCCTTAAAGCTTTTTTAATTACAAGATTAGGATTTTTAAAATTTAAAAAATGTGTTCCTTCAACATAGCTGTCAATAGATATGCCTACTTTTTTTTTGTAGTCAAAAAATATATCATCAGACAAATCAAAGGATCCTCTGTTATTTTTTGACAAATTTGAAAAATATTTTTTTATAACTGAAAATTCGTTCACTTATGATCTTATCTTTTTTGATACCTTATCTAATATTGCATTTAAGTATTTTTTTTGACTTTGTTCTAAAAAAAAATCAGAAGTATTTAAATATTCATTAATTATAATATTTAGCGAGGTTTGTGGGCGATATAAAAATTCAAATATAGCAGCATGTAACAAAACAATTAATAATTTTTCCGTTCGTTTTTCACTTAAATCTTTACTAAGATGTTGTTGTATAGTTTCTTCTATTAGTTCTTTTCTTTCCAAAGTACCTAGCACAACATCCTTTATAAACTTTTTATACCTATGCTTAGGAAAAGTTAATTCGGATTTTTTATTTAATTCTTGTGCGTACAATTTTTGAACAACAATAACTCTAGGATTCCTAAGAGCTTCATTTTGTTTCATTTTTTTCAGCTTTTATTTGATTTAAGCATAGACTCATTAATAAAAACTTGTTCAACGGCACTTGAAGCTTCTGCACCTTTGTCTAATCTTTTCAAAGCTTGTCTTTTGTTCAGACAGGTAAGTATTCCATTTCCAATAGGTTTTTTGTGAGTAATTGATAAGTTCATTATTGCGTTTGTTACAGCTTTAGAAATTAATTTAAAATGGGGAGTTTTGCCTTTTATGACACAACCCAGTGCAACGAAACCATCATAGGAGTCTATATTTCTTGATATTATAACTGGTATTTCAAAAATGCCAGGAACTGTGATTTCTTCATGATCTGTGTGGGCTTTCTTAACTTTTTTAGCACGTTTTTTTAATTCCTCTGATATCTCGGGATAATAATTTGCTGCAACTATTAATACTTTATAATTTTTCATTTTATTATTTCCTGCTTTGTAATTTTTATACCGTAACCTTCTAATCCTATAACCTTCTTTTTAGATCTAGTAACTAATATCATTTTTTTGATATTTAAAGCCTTTATAATTTGTGAACCAATACCAGAGTTTCTAATAAGTTTATCATTACCTTTACTGTAAAATTTTTTATCCTTATATCCCTTTAAGGTTTCCGAAACAGATTTAAGATTTGTATGTCTTATAAATATTAATACACAGTCTTTATATTTCTTGAAGTAGCTAATAGTTTGATTAAATAAATTTGGCAATTTATCACCCATTAAATAATTTTTTACTATATTTGATGAAATAACCCTCACCCGTGGATTTTTATTTCTAATTATATTGCCCTTAATTAGTGCAAAATGTTCTGAACCATCAAGTATATTTTCAAAAATTTTAATTTTATAAGTTTGTTTATTAATTGAGATATTTGAAGATTTTTTGAAATTTATTAATTTTTCTTGATTTAATCGAAAGGATATAAGGTCGTCAATTTTTCCAAGACTCAACTTGTGTTTTTTTGCAAAATTTACTAATTGTTTCCCTTTAGCCATTGTTCCATTGTCATTCATGATTTCGCAAATAACGGCTGAAGGTGAATTTTTTGACAACCTTGATATATCTACCGAAGCCTCGGTATGACCAGCTCTAACTAAAACACCTCCATCTTTAGATATTAAGGGAAATATATGTCCAGGTGTTACAATATCTTTTTTGGATGCGTTTTTTTTTATAGCCGATTTTATTGTATATGCTCTATCGTGTGCAGAAATACCTGTGGTGATATTTTTTGTAGCATCTATTGATACAGTAAACGCTGTTTGTGATCTAGATTGGTTAGTTGGTGACATAAGTTGAAGATTCAATTTTTTAACTTGTTTTGAGTCGAGAGCTAGACAAATAAGACCCCTTCCATGCTTTGCCATAAAAGTTATATCTTTATGTTTTACTTTATTAGCAGGAATTACTAAATCACCTTCATTTTCTCTATTTTCGTCATCAACCAAAATGAACATTTTTCCTTTTTTTGCGTCCTTTATGATTTTGGTAATTGATGTAAACATATTTATTTTTTTAAGTTTTTTATATATTTTGCAATGATATCAATTTCTATATTAACAATATCATTATTTTTAATATTTTTTAAATTTGTCAACTTTAATGTGTGAGGGATTACCACAACCAAAAAACTATTTGCGAATACCTTTGCAATTGTTAATGAGACTCCATTTATTGCAATAGAGCTTTTAGAATTTAAAAATTTTTTAAGGCTTTTATTTATTGAAAAATATAAATACCAGGATTTCCCATATATACACTTTTTTTTAAGTTTTGAAATTGTATCAATATGCCCCTGAACAAAATGTCCTGAAATTTCATTTCCAAACTTAAGAGATTTTTCTAGATTTATAATTTGATTTAATTTGATGCTTTTAAAATTGGTGACCCTAAGAGTTTCTCTGGTTAGATGAAAATAATATAGCCCCTTGTGAATTTTTTCGAGAGTCAAACAAACACCAGAGCAATTAATCGATGATCCCAAATCTTTATTTGTTAGTTTTAAGCTACTTTTTACTCCTATCTTAATTTCTTTTTTATTAGATATAATTTTTTTAACAATTCCCTTTTTTTTTATTATACCAGTAAACATTATTTTAATGAATATTTTAGCAATTTATCTTGGAATAAATTGATTTCAATTTCTCTTTTGCTTCGTTTTATCTTATTCATCTTGTTAAAAAAAAATTTTGCATTATGGAAACCTCTATTTCCAAATAATTGATCAGAGTAAAAATGATAAAAATCATTTATATAGTAATTATCAAGCAAAAAATTGTTAAATTTAATTCCTGCTTCCACAAAGACTCTGTAAAATCCTTTGTTTCTTAAAAAAAGGATGATTTTATTAAAATCTAAATGCTTATTCTTTAGATCGATTCTTATTGTTTTAACTTTAACCTGACTCAATTTTTTTAATTTATTATTATCGATTAAATTGTAAAAGACATATGTTGATATTTTGTTAGCTGTTCTAATTATTTTTGATGTCATAGGTATGGTTAGGTTTTTATCAATGACAAATCTTTTTGGTGAGTACTTTTGTAATCCATCAATACGACAATTTAACATTGGATCATCTTTCAAAATAGTTTTCGAAGTAGTTAAAATAGAATCGTGATTTGCACGCAATAAATGTACCCTACCTCTTGAATAAATATTTGTTATCCATTTGTTATACTTATCGGAAATAAATAAATCTTTTGAGGTGGCTAATTTTGATGAAATAAAAATATTGTTAGTCCTTTTCCTGATGTCGAAATCTTTATAGAAGCTATCTCCTGCATATTTATGTACGTTTTCAAACGTTTTAATATTATATTTATTTAATTTTTTTTTTGCTTTTTTAAAACTTCTCCTATCGGGATCAAATTTAGAAAAATATACCGTTTTGATATTTTGTTTTTTAATAATATCAGTACATGGCGATGTTTTTCCATAGTGACTGCAAGGTTCAAGGGTTGAGTATAGCAATGAACCTTTAAAGTTAATTTTTTTATTTGATAAAGCTATTCTTTCAGCATGTGGTCGACCATTAAAATTAGTATGCGCTAAACTAATTAATTCATTATTCTTAACAATTACACAGCCAACAGCAGGGTTTTCGCCTGTATTTCCTAATGCCCTACTTGCTTGATTATAAGCAAGTTTCATAAAATATTTATGTTTTGTATTAGTTTTGTGTTTTTTTGGAAACATCCAACTTGTCCACAAATTGCTCGAAATCTTTTACTTCCCTAAAATTTCTGTAGACTGAGGCGAACCTAACATATGCAATAGGGTCAAGATCTTTAAGACCATCCATAACCATTTTTCCTATAACGCTCGAAGCTATTTCACTTTGACCCATTTCTTCTAAATTTCTTGATATCTTTGATATAAATTTCTCAACAGTATCAGTATCTAAGGGTCTTTTTTTAAGAGCAATGTATATTGACTTTGATAATTTATCTCTATCAAAAATAGATTTTCTTCCATTTTTTTTTACAACTGTTAATTCTCTATATTGAACTCTTTCAAATGTTGTAAATCTCTCTCCACAACCGCATGTTCTTCGCCTTCTTATTGCAGTACCATCTTCGGTAGGTCTTGAGTCAACTACTGATGTATCGCCAGTTTTACAAAATGGACAAAGCATAATTAACTACTTTTTAAATGATTATATATAGGAAATGAAGTACAAAGTTTTATTACCTCTTCCTTCACTTCTTTTTCAATTTTACTGTTATTATTTGGATTTTTTGATAAGCCGATTATAACTTTAGTTATCAATTCTCCTACTTTTTTAAACTCATTTAAACCAAATCCTCTTGTTGTAGCTGCGGGAGTACCAAGTCTTATACCAGAGGTTATTGTTGGTTTTTCTGTGTCAAAAGGAATTCCATTTTTATTGCATGTAATGTTTGCTCTTCCTAAGCTGGATTCTGCATCTTTTCCAGTAACCTTATAGGGTCTCAAATCAACTAACATTAAATGTGTATCTGTTCCTCCAGAGAAAATTTTAAAACCATTGTTTTTGAGTGTTTCAGATAAGATTTTGGCGTTTTCAACAACTGATTTTATATAAATTTTAAAATTTTCCTGCAAAGCCTCGTGAAAACAAACTGCTTTTGCAGCAATAATATGCATTAAAGGTCCGCCTTGATAACCTGGAAAAACTGCTGAGTTAATTTTTTTAATTATATCTTCTCTGTTAGTTAATATAATCCCTCCTCTTCCACCTCTTAAAACTTTATGAGTAGTAGAAGTTACAACATCGGCAAACTCTATTGGATTAGGATGTGCCTTTCCTGCAACCAATCCTGCAAAATGTGCCATGTCAACCAAAAGGTATGCATTGACCATGTTTGCTATATCTTTGAATTTTTTGAAATCAATAATTCTAGAATACGCACTACCACCAGCAATAATAAGTTTTGGTTTATTAAGTTTTGCTATTTCTTCTACTTTATCGTAATCAATCAATCCCGTAACTTTATCAACATCATAATGAATTGATTTAAACCACTTACCGGATAGAGAAACTTTAGCTCCATGAGTTAAATGTCCACCAGAATTTAGGCTCATGCCAAGTATTGTGTCTCCTGGATTTAAAAGTGCTAGATATACTGCGCCGTTGGCCTGCGCTCCTGAGTGAGGTTGAACATTAGCAAATTTGCAATCAAATAATTTTGTTACCCTTTCTATTGCTAAATTTTCAGCAATATCTACATATTCACATCCACCGTAATATCTTCTAGAAGAATATCCTTCGGCATATTTATTAGTCATAATCGATCCTTGAGCATCCAATA
>DTVC01000040.1 GCA_012963775.1 Candidatus Pelagibacter sp.
TTGGTACCAACAAATTTAACAGCCAAAAATTTTTCAAATCCTTCCGCTTGAATTAATTTGTTTAAAATAAATTTCTTACCAGTGTCTGTAAAATTTATTTGATTTTCTTTTTTTTCCATTCTTTCTCTAAACCACTTTTTTTCAACAGGATCTGAAATATGCATATATTCAACACCTATGGTTGAACAATAAGTTTTTTTAAGAAATGAAAGTAGTTCTTTGATGGTTGCATATTCGCGATCCATATATTCATGTAAATAAATCTTTTTATTATAATCTTCTTTTTTAAAACCATGGTCAGCTGGATGTAGTTCATGAAGATATTTTCTCTCCATCATTCCTAGTGGATCAAGATTTGCTATAAGGTGTCCTCTAATTCTATAAGCTCTTATAAGGGCAATAGCTTTGACTGATTGCTCTTTTTCCTTTTCATATCCATCTTTTGTAGCTATACCACCATTTGATAAAAGCTTCTTTTTAGTGAAATCATCCTCTGCTGAAATTTTAGTTCTATCAATTATTTTTGAAATATTATTTTTTTTAGGAGACCAACTTGGACCTTGTATTTCAGTTTGTATGATTTTTTGATCTTCATCTAAACCATCAAAAAATTCTCTCCAACTTTGAGGAATAGTTTCTGGATTGTTAACATATTTTAAATAAAGTTCTTCTATAAAAGCACTATTGCTGCCTTCTAAAAAAGATGTTTTGTTGAAGATTGTATTATCTTTAATTGTGGTCATTTACAGATAAAATAAATTAAATTTATCATAAAACTTCTAAAATTATCTTGCAAGTTTGTCATGTAAGGTTTTACCAATTTCAGCAGGTGAATTTACTATTTTAATACCACAAGATTTCATTTTTTCTATTTTATCTTCTGCTCTACCTTGACCACCTGATATAATTGCTCCAGCATGCCCCATTCTTCTCCCCGGTGGTGCTGTTATACCAGCTATAAATCCGACAATAAGTTTTTTTGTTTTGGAGGATTTAATGAATTCTGAAGCTTCCTCTTCTGCATTACCTCCTATTTCTCCAATTATTAAAATTGAATGTGTTTCTGAATCTTTTAAAAAAAGTTCTAAACAGTCAATAAAATTCGTACCGTTTATAGGATCTCCTCCTATTCCTATGCAAGAGGATTGTCCTAACCCAACTTCACTAGTTTGCGCAACTGCCTCATAGGTAAGTGTCCCTGATCTCGACACTATCCCTACGGATCCTTTTTTGTGAATATTGCCAGGCATGATACCAATTTTGCATTCATCGGGTGTAATAATTCCCGGGCAATTTGGTCCGATTAAACGAGATTTTGATTTTTTTAATTTTTCTTTCACCCTTATCATATCCAAAATAGGAATCCCTTCGGTAATACAAACAATTAAGGGTATCTTACTTTCTATTGCTTCAATAATCGCAGAAGACGCAAATTTAGCTGGCACATATATCACTGTCGCGTTGGCTTGTGTTTTATCGATAGCTTCTTGAACTGTATTAAATACAGGTTTTCCTAAATGAGTTTGGCCACCTTTTTTTGGAGTTACTCCACCAACTACATTTGTACCATACGAAATAGCTTGCTCAGAATGAAATGTTCCGTGAGTGCCTGTAAATCCCTGACAGATTACTTTAGTATTTTTATCAACTAAAATTGACATATTTTATTTTGTTACTTCCACAATTTTTTTTGCTGCATCAGCCAAATTGTTTGCAGATATAATTTTTAAATGAGATTTTTTTAATATTTCTTTTCCCAATTCAACATTAGTTCCTGCTAATCTCACCACTAATGGAACCGATAGGTTAACTTCTTTTGCAGCATCAACCATTCCTTGAGCAAGGACATCGCATCTCATAATTCCTCCAAAAATATTTATTAAAATTCCTTTAACATTTTTATCTGATAATATTATTTTAAAAGCTGCTGATACTTTTTCCTTTGATGCTCCTCCACCTACATCTAAAAAATTTGCTGGTTCAGATCCATACAATTTAATTATATCCATTGTTGCCATAGCAAGACCTGCACCATTTACCATGCAACCAATTTTTCCATCTAGTTTGATATATGCTAAACCATGTTTGCTAGCTTCTATTTCCGTAGCATCTTCTTCGTTAAAATCTCTTAATAATACAATTTCTGGATGTCGGTATAATGCATTATCATCAAAATTAATTTTCGCATCAAGACAAACGATATCGTTATCCTTTGTTAATATTAATGGATTTATTTCAATAAGATTTGCATCTGTTTCTACAAATGCTTTGTAAATAGATTTAATCAAATTAATTGCTTGCTGTGCCGATTTTTCTTTCAAATTAAATGGTTCAATTATTTTCTTGATGTCTTTATCTTCAACAGTACTGGATAAAATTATTTTTGTTGTAACGATTTTTTCAGGATTTTTAATTGCAATTTCTTCAATATTAACTCCACCTTCTGCACTAGATATAAAAGCAATTTTTGAACTGGATCGATCGACTAAACATGATAAATAGAACTCTTTTGCAATCTCTACAGATTCTTCAACATATAATCTTTTTACTTCTTTACCACTTGCTCCGGTCTGATGTGTAACTAATTTTTTACCTAACATTTTTATTATTTCTTTCTCTAATTCAGATGGATTATTAACTAATTTTATTCCTCCAGCCTTACCTCTTCCGCCCGCATGAATTTGCGCTTTGATTACTTGAGGTTTTTTACCTATATTCTCTAATTTTTCTTTAATTTTTAAACTATCCACAATTACAAACCCTTTAGGCACTGGCACTCCATATGACTTTAATAATTCTTTGGCTTGGTGTTCGTGAATATTCATTATAAGATTTTAATTATTTAACATAAAATTTTTTAAAATATAACGTCTTTTTTAAATTATTAATGGAAAAGTATTTATTCTTGATACCGGTATTCAACGATTGGAAAAGTTTGAATATACTTTTGGGACAAATTGATAGTGAATTGTCAATATTTGAACATGAATTTAGTGTTGTTATCGTAAATGATTGTTCTACTAACAAGCTAAATATCGAAAATCAAAAATTTAAAAAAATAAATTCAATAAAAATAATTAATCTTAATAAAAATTTAGGAAGTCAAGGAGCTATTGCTATTGGTTTAAAATATCTATCCGTTTTACAAGAAAAGAAAAAAATAATAATAATGGATGCAGATGGAGAAGATAATCCTCTCGTGTTAAGAAAAATAATTGATTTATCAATTAAATTTCCGAAAAAAATTATTACAGTAAATAGAACAAAAAGAAATGAAAAACTTATTTATAGACTGTTATACGAAATTCACTATTTACTCACATTTTCAACTACTGGAAAAAAAGTAAGATTCGGAAATTATAGTCTAATTAACCCAGAAAATTTAAATAAATTATTTGCGACTGGAGATTTATGGGCTGCATATCCTTCCACAATCGTAAAAAATTTTAGAGAAGAGGAGATAGAACCAATCTTAGCAGAAAGAAAAAAAAGATATACAGATAATAGTAAAATGAATTTGTTTCAGTTGATTTTTCACTCTTTAAGGATAATTTCTGTATTTAGAAGAAGATTAATCATTATATCAATAATTTATATATCTATTTTGAGCTTACTTAACATAATGTTTGGAAGTATTTTATTTTCTATATTAACAGGACTAATTTTAACTCTAAATATATTAGTATTTGTTATTTCGTTAAATTACAAAAAAGAAGATTTTGATAATTATAAGAATTTAATTAAAAACATCGACTAACTATAAATCGCAATTACTTATATCATAAATTATTAACATTTCGTTTATAGATTTAGAATTTATACAATTTCCATTATCAATCAAATCTTCAAAATATATAAATTTATTATCGTTACCAATCGCATATATTTCTTTAATTTTATTTTTTTTTATTTTTTTTATAAAAAATTTTTGGTAATTAGAAAAATATTTATTTTCTTTATGAGGTACACTTACAGCATCATACCATTTATTCCATTTAATAAGTGTATCAAATTTAGAATTAGATATAGCTGAAAAAAATTGATAATCGGAAATAATGATTTTGTTTTTAAGATCTGAGTTTATATAATCTTTTATCTCTATTAATTTGTTTACTTCTTTTGTTGGATCATTTAAATAATGAGCGGTAATCCATTGAAGTCCATTGAATATTTTGTGAATCTTTCCTGCTTTAATAGCCAAATCAAAATTTGCATTTTCTAATTCCATGAATTTTTTTTGCTCATTATATCTAAAATGGTACTTTGTTACTGAAAATAGGCAAATAAGTATTATAAAATAAATAAAATACTTCTTACTAAAATATTTAAAAAAATAAATATGAGAAAATGCTGTTACTAGGGGTATTATAAAAAAAATTAAAATCTGATTTTTAGTAAGTAGCTGAGCGTAAATAAAAATTAGAGTCATTCCAATAATTGTTAAAATTATTGTAAAATCTTTTTTTTCATCTAGTGTTTTTTTATTTTTTAAAACCATTTTTAACAAAACTACAAATAATGGTATTAGGCATATGTATATATATTTGAAGTGCCCTATAAATCCTTTTAAATCAAAATTTAAACTTTCTACTCTACTCGAACCAACAGTCATGGGATAAAGAAAATACTGTATCAAAAAATTATTTAAGGGTATTTGATTTATTATTAAAATGAGTGCAAAAAAAGATAGCGTAAAAAATGTTCCAATTACAAGCAAAGAAATTTTTTTAATATTAAAACTATAATAAAGAAAAAGTAATAACATTAGTAAAATAAATATAATTATATAAGAAGCAGGAATTTGTTTTGATAAAAAAGAACATCCTAAAAATAGAGGAATTAAAAACCAATAAATATTTTTGTTTTTTTCAATTCCTAAAATAAAACAGTAAATGGCAAAAATAGAAAAGATGATTGAATGATGATCTACAAAAGGCGTACCAATAATTGGATATGCTAGTAAAGATATTCCTGTAGAATAAGCAAAACTGTGAACTTTTTTTAAACCAAGTTGAACAAATACAAAATAGGAAAAAATTGCTAATATTAAATTTATTATTGCTGCGTGGAGAACATAACTGAACCAACTAGTTCCAAAAATTAAAAAAAAAAGAGCTTGCAAGTAATCTAATAAAGGTCCTGTTACAGTCCAATAATCTTTAAAAGGATGAAAACCATTTAAAACATAATAACCAGAATCAAATATTAAAAAGCTATCGGTGGGGAAAATACCCCTATACCCATAGTAAAAATTAAATGCTATTGAAAAGAAACAGAGTATTAATATAAAAAAAATATTCTTGTTCTTATAGTTTAATTTGTTCACAAATTTTTTTTAACTACCTTATTTCAAATCAGGATCAATTTTTTTTGCAGATAAAAAAAGTTCTTTTACTGCATTGATTGATATATTAAAGTTTTCTTTCTCCTCTGAATTTAATTCTAATTCAATAATTCTTTCAACACCATTTTTCCCAATAACTACCGGTACACCAGCATATAAATCCTTAAAACCATATTCTCCATTCAAAAAAGCAGCGCAAGGAAGTGTTTTTTTTTCATCTTTTAGATAAGCCATCGTCATTTCTACGCCTGAAGCTGCTGGTGCATAAAACGCAGATCCTTTTTGTAACAATTTTCCTATTTCAGCTCCTCCTTTACGAGTTCTCTCAATTATTGAGTCTAATTTTTCTTTTTGAATCAATTTATCTAGTGGTTTACCACTTACTGTAGTTTGATTAGTCATTGGAACCATTGTATCTCCATGCCCTCCTAATACTAAGCTTTCAACATTTTTAACTGGAACTTTAAGTTCTTGAGAAATAAAATACTTAAATCTTGAAGAATCTAAAATACCCGCCATTCCTACAACCTTACTTGTTGGCAAACCTGAATACTTTTGAAATGCCATTACAATAACATCGAGAGGATTTGTAATACAAATTACAAAAGCATTTGGTGAAGTTTTTTTAACTCCTTCCGCAACTTGCTTTATTATTTTTAAATTGGTTCCTAATAAATCGTCTCTTGACATTCCTGGTTTTCTTGGAATCCCGGCTGTAATAATAATTACATCTGAATTTTTAGTATCCTCATAGTTGCTTGTTCCCATAAGAGAAATATTGGAACCATTAATTGATGTAGATTGAGCTATATCTAAGGCCTTTCCTTTTGCCATACTTTCAGCCACATCAAAAAGGACTACATCAGCAAGCTCTTTGATGCTTATAAGGTGAGCTAACGTGCCTCCAATTTGACCCGCTCCTAT
>DTVC01000041.1 GCA_012963775.1 Candidatus Pelagibacter sp.
TCAGGATCAAGGCTTGCAGTGGGTTCGTCTAAAAGGAGTATTTCAGGATCGTTGATTAATGCTTTAGCCAAGGAGACTCTATTTTTTTGACCTGAGGAAAGTTCGCCAGTTTTTCTTTTTTTGAATTCAGTTAAATTTAATTTTTCCATTATTTCAGAAATTTTACCTTCTAAATTTTTAACACCGTACAATCTTCCGTACACTTTAAGATTTTCTTCAACAGTTAGTTTTTTGGGCAATTCAATATATGGAGAAATAAAATTCATTTTTTCTAATAAACTTGTTCTATTATTTTCAATGTTTTGGCCATTAATAACAACGGTACCCGAAGTAGGTTTTATTAATCCTAACATCATACCTATGGTAGTAGATTTGCCACATCCATTTGGTCCTAAAAGACCAATTATCGTGCCCTTATTAATTTTAAAACTTATATTATTTACAGCTAAAGCATTTTTGAACTGTTTAACTAAATTATTAACTTCAATTGTTGCTGTGTTCACTTGTTTGATGCTTTCCTTAATCTATCATTTATTGCACAACCAATTTCTGTATTGGGTATTTTTACTACCGCTATTGATTTAAACTTTCTTTTTCTTATTTCTCTCATAGTTTTGTATAAGTTATTTGCTGCCTCTTTCAAGTTGCCTTTTTTGCTCAGATTAAAATAGTTTTTTCCAACCTTAAATTTTTTACCGAAGCCAATCAGTGCTTGGTGTTTTTCGGCATTTTTTCTATTCATTTTTACTGGTATTCCAGGTGAGTAGTGTAGTTTTAATTGTCCCGGAGCTTTGACTCTTTTTAAATTTTTCTTAATTTTAATTTTTTTTTTTAAAATTTTTTGAATTTTTTCAACGGTTATACTACCCGGCCTTAAAATAAATGGCTTACCAGTCAAGTCTACTATAGTAGATTCGAGTCCAATTTTACATTGACCACCATCTAGTATAAATTTAATTTTATTTCCAAATTCATCAAATACATCTTTTGCAGAGGTTGGGCTTAGTTTTGATGAAATGTTGGCGCTTGGAGCCGCAAGTGGAAATTTTAATATACTAAGCAAATTTCTCGCAACTTTATGTTTTGGAATTCTAACAGCTACAGTTTTTTTTCTAGAAGTAGCTATTTTTGAAATTCTTGATTTTTTCTTTTTTTTTAAGATAAAAGTAATTGGACCAGGACAAAAAGCACTATAAAGCTTCTTAAAATTGGTATTTAATATTACATCATTTTTTAAATCATTTAAGTTTTTAAAATGAATTATAAGAGGATTAAAAACTGGTCTTTTTTTTAATTTAAAAATTTTTTTAACTGATCTATTAGAATAAGCATTTCCTGCAAGTCCATACACAGTTTCAGTTGGTATTCCTATAACATTATTACTTTCTATATTTTTTTTTGCTTTTTTTAAATTAACTAAATTAGGTTTATATATATTTAAATAGATATTTTTCATAAATTAATTAATATATGGATATAGTATGAAATCGAAAAATATTCCAGTTGATATAAGAACAAAATCAATAAAAGAAGCACAAGACGAAATTAAACAGATCATTGAAACACTAGAAAATACAAAGATAAACTTGGAAGATTCGATAGAACAATATAATAGAATGATACAATTAAATTATCATATTCAAGATCAATTTAGGCAAAAAGCTAACGAAATTAAGCAATCCACTTTACATAAAAACAAAAAAAATTTATTAAAAGATCTGGAATAGCTTTATGTCAATTTTTTCAAACAAATTAAATACTATCGCAAGTAACACAAACTCTTATTTGAAGAGTTTTTTTTTAAAGCAAAAAAGTAATTCATATTTATTACAACCTATGAAGTATGGTGTTTTTTCCGGTGGAAAAAGATTTAGATCAACTATTGTAGTTAATACTGGAAGAATTTTTAATATAGACTATAAAAAATTGATAATTATTGGTTCAGCAATTGAATGTATACATTCATATTCGTTAATACATGATGATCTACCCTCAATGGATAATGATGAATTAAGAAGAGGAAAGTTAACGGTGCACAAAAAATTTAACGAGTTTACCGCAATATTAGCAGGAAATTCTTTACTGACTCTAGCATTCGAAATTTTATCTGGAAACAATTTGCAACTATCTCAAAATTATAAAAATGAACTAATAAAAACTTTATCAATGTGCGCAGGCCATTCCGGTTTGGCTGGTGGACAATATTCTGATTTGACTTTTGAAAACAAAAGTATCTTAAAAAAGAATATTATTAATATGCAAAAGAAAAAAACGGGTGAACTATTCGGTTTTTGTTGTGAAAGTATTGCTATTATTAAAGGGGTAAACTCTATAAAAAGAAAAAAACTAAAAGAAATTGGTATAAATATTGGTTTATTATTTCAAATTGTTGATGATTTGATCGATTATAAAGGAGACAGTATGATAGTTGGAAAACCAACTAGAAGTGATGAAAAAAAAGGCAAAGCGACATTGGTTAATTTATTAGGATATGAAGAAACAATAAATTTTGCCAAAAATCTTAAAAAAAAAATAAATCAACAAATAAAAAAGTATGGTACTAAAGCTAACGATTTATTAGATTCTGTTGAATTTATATTAAAAAGAAAATTTTAAATGTCAAAAACTAGTTTATTAGATAAAATCAATTATCCCGCAGATCTAAGAAAATTAAGAAAAGAAGAACTTAAACAATTAGCAAAAGAGCTGAGAGAAGAATTAATCGATGTTGTTTCAACAACCGGTGGACACTTGGGGGCTGGCTTAGGTGTAGTGGAATTAACTATCGCACTGCACTACGTATTTGATACACCAAAAGACAAGCTGGTTTGGGATGTTGGGCACCAAGCTTATCCTCATAAAATAATAACTGGTAGAAGAGATAATATTAGAACCTTAAGAAAAGGTGGTGGCCTATCAGGTTTTACAAAAAGATCAGAAAGTGAGTATGATACTTTTGGGGCAGCACACAGTTCAACTTCTATTTCCTCTACTTTAGGAATAGCTGTTGCAAAAAGCCTATCAAATAATTCTAACCACGCTATTGCGGTAATAGGTGATGGAGCTATGAGCGCTGGCATGGCTTACGAGGCAATGAATAATGCTGGCGCAATGAAATCAAAATTAATTGTAATACTTAATGATAACGATATGTCCATAGCACCACCCGTTGGGGCCATGAGTTCGTATTTAGCAAGACTATTATCTGGAAGAACTTATTTTGGTTTTAGAGAAACAGTCAAATCTATAACCTCTGTATTCTCAAAAAGATTTAAAGATAAAGCAGGTAAAGCCGAAGAATTTATAAGAGATATAGTTTCGGGAGGAACGCTTTTCAATGAATTAGGTTTTTATTATGTTGGACCAATAGATGGTCATAATTTAGATAGCTTAATTACAATTTTAAATAATGTTAAAAATTCAAAATATGATGGACCAATTTTAATTCATGCTGTTACAAAAAAAGGCAAAGGATACAAGCCAGCAGAAGATTCCAGAGATAAATACCATGGTGTGAGTAAATTTAATGTTGTAACCGGAGAACAGTCTAAATCTAAAACTAATATACCATCTTACACGAAAGTGTTTGCCAGCACTTTAGTTAAACATGCTGAGAATGATACCAAAATTATAGGAATTACAGGTGCGATGCCATCAGGTACTGGTATGGATATTTTTGGAAAAAAATTTCCAGATCGAATGTTTGATGTTGGGATTGCTGAACAACATGCTGTAACATTTGCTGCTGGTTTAGCAACGGAAGGTTATAAGCCTTTTGCGGCAATTTACTCTACTTTTCTTCAAAGAGCTTACGATCAAGTTGTTCATGACGTAGCTATCCAAAATCTTCCTGTTCGATTTGCGATCGATAGAGCGGGGCTGGTCGGCGCAGATGGACCTACACATGCGGGTGCTTTTGATATTACCTACTTATCAACCTTGCCCAATTTTGTAGTGATGGGCGCCAGTGATGAAGCAGAACTAGTTAGGATGATTAATACCGCAGTGAGTATTAATGACAGGCCATCTGCTTTTAGATATCCGAGAGGCAGCGGTTTGGGTGTTGAACTTCCAGGCATTAATGAAATTTTAGAAATAGGCAAAGGCAAAATCGTTAAAGAAGGAAAAAAAGTTGCAATACTAAGTTTTGGAGGGAGATTGCAAGAAAGTTTGAAAGCTGCTGATAAACTAGATGCCAAAGGAGTTTCCACAACAGTTGCTGATGCAAGATTTGCAAAACCAATTGATCAAAAATTAATTATGGATCTTTGTTTAAATCACGAAGTTTTAATAACTATAGAAGAAGGTTCAATTGGTGGATTCGGTTCTCATGTTTTTCAAATGCTTTCAGAAAGAGGCTTTTTTGACAAAGGCTTGAAAATAAGATCTATGATTTTGCCTGATCAATTTATCGATCAAGATACTCTAGAAAATATGTATAAAACCGCAGGTCTTACTGCTGAAGCAATTGAGCAAAAAGTTCTAGATGCATTAAAATCGAATATAGTTATTTCCAAAATTAAACAATTTAAATAACTCCTGTTAACCACATTGTGCCCGGTTCAGTAGATAATGATCTAATAGTACACAAGACATCATAGCCTCGCCAATTGGTACAGCTCTAATTCCTACGCAAGGATCATGTCTACCTTTAACTGAAATTTTTGTATTTTTGCCTTTTTTATCTATAGTTTCCCTTTTGCTTAAAATTGATGACGTGGGTTTTACCGCAAATGAAACAATAATTTCTTGACCAGAAGATATGCCACCTAATATTCCTCCAGCATTATTGGATTTAAATTTTGTTTTACCCTTTATGTTCCTCATTTCATCTGAATTTTCTTCACCACTTAAAAATGCTGCGCTCATACCTGCTCCGATGTTTACACCTTTAACAGCATTAATACTCATTAATGCACTTGTTAGATCTGAGTCTAACTTTGAATAAATGGGAGCTCCCAAACCAGCAGGAACACCAGATGCCCTTAATTCGATTACAGCGCCACATGAAGAACCAGCTTTTCTTATTGCAAGTAAATATTTTTCCCAAAGTTTAATTGATTTTTTGTCAGGGCAAAAAAATGGATTTTTTCTTATTTCTTTTTCATTCCAATTATTTTTGTTACAACCAAGAAGACCTAACTGAACAACCCCGCCGGTAATTTTAAATTTTTTGCCTATTAGTTCATTTAATACAATTCTTGCAACCGCACCTGCTGCTACTCGAGCAGCTGTTTCTCTAGCAGACTGTCTTCCACCACCGCGGTAATTTCTTATTCCATATTTCACAAGATAAGTATAATCAGCATGACCTGGTCTAAATTTATTTTTAATAGTTTCATAGTCTCTAGATCTTGCATCTTCATTGTAAATAATCATCGAAATAGGTGTGCCCGTGGTTTTTCCTTGAAAGACGCCAGATAAAATTTCTACTTTGTCAGACTCTTTTCTTTGAGATGTAAATTTTGATTTTCCTGGACGTCTTCGATCCATATCTACCTGTATATTTTTTTCAGATAAGGTAATATTAGGAGGACAGCCATCCACTACGCAGCCAATGGCAGGACCATGAGATTCTCCCCATGTAGTAAAACGAAATATCTTTCCAAAAGTATTAAATGACATTAGATTGTATTATATAGAATATTTTGACTATTTTATGAATCAAAAAAACTCATTAGGCTTAAATTCTTGTTTTATGGATTTAGACGATCCTTTGGAATTATTTAAAATATGGATGGCTAAAGCTGAAAAAAAGGAAATTAGAGACCCAACAGCCTTATCTTTAGCGACCACGAATAATGCAGGTCAACCAAATGTAAGAATGGTGCTGTTAAAAGGACTAAGCTCTAAGGGATTCGTTTTTTATACAAATTTAAATAGTTCAAAAAGTAATGAACTTAAGGAAAATTCAAAAGCAGCAATGTGCTTTCATTGGAAAAGTTTTAATAGACAAATAAGAATTTTAGGAAGCGTAACTCAAGTTGATGTCAGAGAGGCAGATCTTTATTTTAATAGTAGATCTTATGAAAGTAAAATTTCCGCATGGGCTTCAGATCAATCAAAACCTATGAAGCAAAGGTCTGAGCTTTTAAAAAAAATAGAAGATCTTAACGAAAAGTATAAGGATGAAAAAAATGTACCTAGACCACCTCATTGGTCTGGATGGTGTTTAAAACCTTCATCTATTGAGTTTTGGT
>DTVC01000042.1:0-1785 GCA_012963775.1 Candidatus Pelagibacter sp.
TAGTTGCATCATTTAGAAATTCTATTTTAAAAGTATTAGTCAAAAATAATAAATTTTTAGATAATTATTTGGGTAGAATTTATAGAAATTAGTTATTAGTTCTTAACCTTTGTCTCAATTCATCTATTGGTTTAAGTGTATTTCCTGATTTATAGTACCAGTATGTCCATCCATTACAACTTTCTGCACCGAGTATTTTTGCAGCAACTTTATGAATTGATCCTTCTGCTTCCTGGTATTTTATACTTCCATCGATCATGATTTTTGCATTTATTTTTTTCTTTTTATCATAGATTTCAGTTCCAGGTTTTATAACGCCGATTTCAACCAGAGATCCAAAAGGAATTCTAGTTTTAGATCTGTTATTTTGCAAAGTATCTAAATAATTATCTTCAATAAGTTTTGTATTTTTTAATCTTTTAGTAGCTGCTTCAAAATATTTTTTGTTTTTTTCAATTCCATAAAAAATTCTTCCAAGTTTTTTTGCGACCACTGCAGTTGTGCCCGAGCCTAAAAATGGATCTAAAATTAAATCATTTTTATTTGATGAAGCTAGCAATATCCTATGCAGCAAAGACTCCGGTTTTTGTGTAGAGTGAACTTTTTTTCCATTTTCTTTAAGTCTTTCTTTTCCATTACAAATAGGCAAATTCCATGTAGATCTCATTTGAAGATCATCATTTAGACACTTAAGAGATTGATAATTAAAAGTATATTTTGAATTTTTATTCTTTGAAGCCCAAATTAAAGTTTCATGGGCATTTGTAAATCTAGTGCCTCTAAAATTTGGCATAGGATTATTTTTATTCCAAATAACGTCATTTAATATCCAAAATCCTAAATCTTGAATTTTTGCTCCAACTCTAAAGATATTATGGTAGCTCCCAATAACCCAAATGCTTCCATTTTTTTTTAATACTCGTTTACATTCTCTTAGCCAGTTTACTGTAAAGTCATCATAAATTTTAAAACTTTCAAATTGATCCCAATCATCATTAACCGCATTAACTCTGGATCTATCAGGTCGAGTTAGTTGATTTCTTAGTTGAAGGTTGTAGGGCGGATCTGCAAAAATTAAATCAATACTTTCATCGGGAATTTTTTTTAACTCCTTTAAGCTGTCGCTGTTAATTATTTTATTTTTTAAATTAGAGTTAATCATTTTTAAAAAACAATTAGACTCCAGCTCAGAGTCTCCGTCAACCTATGATTGAACTAATTTAAGTTCTCTTGTGCCGATTATAATTTCAGACTCAATATATTGTGGACTGGTTTGAATGTTTTTCTATGATGTTTTGTTATTCCAAATTTTTTAATTGCTTTGATATGATCTTGAGTGCCATACCCAGAGTTTTTATCCCAAAGATAATTTTGAAACTTTTTCGACATTTTAGTTAACAACCGGTCCCTAGAAACTTTTGCGATAATTGAAGCAGCTGAAATTTCAGGAATTTTTTGATCTCCTTTAATTACATTTTTTAATTTGTAGTTATCAATATATGGCAACTTATTTCCGTCAATGAGGACTATTTGCGGTTTTTTTTTAAGTTTTTTAATTGCTCTTTTCATAGCAAGGAGACTTGCATTTAAAATATTATTTTTTTCTATTTCTTTTAATGAAGCTGATCCGATTGCCCATATAGAATTTTTTTTTATATAGCTTTCTAAAATTTCTCTATTTTTTTTTGATATTTTTTTTGAATCCTTTAGTTTTTTTTTATTGATTTTTTCATTTAAAATCACAGCAGCAGCATAAACAGGACCTATTAAGCTTCCTCTTCCAAC
>DTVC01000042.1:1885-21305 GCA_012963775.1 Candidatus Pelagibacter sp.
ATTTTTAAACCTAGTTCATCAATTTTTTTTCTTATTTCTTTCAAATCTGACCATGAATATTTCTTTTGATCTGGCTGTCTTAATAAATATGCAGGATGAAAAGTTATCATTGTTAAGTATGTTTTTTGGTTAACTATTACTTCTTTCCAAGCACCTCTTTCTTTCGAAATTCTTATTTTAGATCCAAACAATGCTTCCATTGCTGAGCTTCCCATTAATATTAATATTTTTGGATCAATTATTGAAATATGTTCTCTTAGATAATTAGAATATCTTGTAATTTCTGCTGGCTCTGGTTTTCTATTATTTGGTGGTCTGTAATTAACGACATTGGTAATATAAACTTTATTTCTATCAATATTGATTGCCATTAACATTTTATTTAATAGCATTCCTGCGTCTCCAACAAATGGTTTTCCAAGCTCATCTTCTTTTTGTCCAGGACCTTCGCCCACAATCATCAATTGGCTTTCAGAAGTTCCATCACTAAATACTAATTGAGTTGCATGATTTTTAAGTTCACAATTGTCTATATTTGATATTTTTTCTTTTAAATTTTCTAATAATTTTGATTTATTCTCTACTTTTGGTTTAGTTTTAATTCTATTTATTGGCTTATTATTAAAAACATATTCAATATCGTAGGAATTAATTAATTCAGAGTTTAATATGTCATTTTGATTTTTGTCATCTAAGATCATAAAGTAATAATATGCGATTAAATTTATTAAAAATATTTTTTATTATAGTTACTCTTTTATATCAATCTACAGCATATTCTAAGGCAACGGATAATAATGAATTCAACCACAAGTATTTATCAAGTTACCTTTCAGCGCTATTATCTTACGATAATCAAAATAACGATCTAGCCTTAAAATATTTTAATTCTTCAAAAAATTTATTGAATGAACATGATCAATTTTTAAAAAAGTATGTATTCTCCTTAGTTGCAGATGGACAGATATCTAAAGCTATCAAATACATTCAGTATTCAAAAAATAAAAATAATTCCAGTTTTTTTGAAGTAAAACTTCTGCTTGTATTAGATAGTTTAAATAAGAAAAATTTTGTAAAAACCTCGAAACTTCTTACTAATCTGAAAGCTTTTCAACAAAATGACACTTATGAATTCATCATTTATGAGACATTAAAAAGTTATAATAAATTATTTTTGGATGGAATAATTGAAAGTCCAAATCAAAATTTTGGTAAGATAAGTTTAATTACAACTGCATTTCAAAATTGTTATTTAAATTCAAATAAAACAAATTCACATTTTATTAATTTAATTAACTCAGCAGAAGGCGATTACTCAAGATATTTATTTTTTTATTTAACAAAGTTAATTGAAAATAAAGATTATGACTCAGCAATTCAAATTGCTTCGACTATCGATCCTTTAACAAGTGATTTATTAATTGCACAAACAAAAAAATGGATAGATCAATCAAACTTTAAAAAATTTAAAAAACATTTCTCTTGTAAGCAGGAGGCAGATATTTTGGCTGAATTTTTCTTTCTAATTTCAAATTTATATTCCTCTCAGGGCGAATATGAAAAATCAAATTTTTTTTTGAATATTTCAAATTATTTAAATCCTAAATTCTATTTTAATTTATCATTATTAGCAGAAAATTATTTTGTTAATAGTAATTTTGATTTAGCAAAAAAAGTTCTAGAAAAATTTGATGAAGAAGATGAAATATATAATTGGTATAAAATAAAAAAAAAAGCTCAAATAATAGCCAAACAAAAAAATAAAAATCAATCTCTAAAATTTGTAGAAAAAAAACTTCTAGAGTTCAAAAATCCATCGACCAGAATTATTTTTGATATGGCAAATATGTATAAAAACTATAAAAAATATGAAAAAGCAATTGAGTATTATTCAATTGTGTTATCCCAAATAGAAGAAAATTCTGAGGCTTATGCAGACATTCTTTACAGAAGAGGAGGTAGCTATGAAAGACTTGGACAATATCAAAAATCGGACTCAGATTTATTACTATCTTTAGAAATCATTCCCGAAGATCCATATGTGATAAACTATCTCGCTTACAGCTGGCTTGAGAGAAATTATAAAATTCAAGAAGCTATTCAAATGCTTGAAAGAGCATATGAACAAAAAAAAAGTGATCCATATATAATTGATTCAATTGGTTGGGGTTACTATCTAAATGGAGATTATGCAAAAGCTGAAAAATATTTAAAACAAGCGATACAATTGATGCCGAATGATCCTATAGTAAATGATCATTATGGAGATATTCTCTGGAAATTAGATAGAAAATTACAAGCCAGATATTTTTGGGAAAGTGTTCTAAATTTTAAAACAACAGAAGATGATATGAAAAAAAATATACTTAAAAAGTTGCTCAAAGGCCCTAAAGAAACTTAATTAATGTCAATTTCTAAAATAAACTCATATGCAAAAATTAATTTATCTTTAGGTGTTTTAGGTAAATTAAAAAATAAACTTCACAGAATTGAAAGTTTAGTATCTTTTATTGATTTACATGATGAAATATCAATTCAACAAATAAATAAAAAAAAACATAAAGTGTTTTTTTATGGTAGGTTTTCAAAAAATATTCCAAATAAAAATACTATTTCAAAGCTTTTAGAATTATTAGATAGACAGAATTTTTTAAAAAATAAGAAATATTTAATTAAAATTAAAAAAAATATTCCTTTAAAATCTGGAATGGGAGGAGGTTCCATGAATGCTTCTTCTGTACTTAGATATTTTATTAATAAAAATAAACTCCTTTTAAATACTTCTCAAATTTCACAAATGGCAAATAAAATAGGTTCTGATGTTATGCTCGGTATAGAAAAAAAAAATTTAATATTACAAGGAAATAGAAAACTATTTAGATCTAATAAAAAAATTGGACTTTATACAATAATTATCAAGCCAAATTTTGGATATTCAACTGAAAAAATTTATAAAAATATCAAGTCATTTTCAAAACCAGCTCTTAATAAAAACAAAAATAAATTATTTAGTGTTAGTAACATTATCAGTTTAAAAAATGATTTAGAAAAAGTTGCTTTTAAAAAATATCCATTTCTTGCAAATATTAAACAAAATATGTTAAATTTACCTAAGGTTAAATTCGTTCGAATGACTGGGTCTGGTTCAAGTTTATTAGCATATTTTAATTCAAAAAAAGCCTCATTAAATGCGGCTAAATTATTAAAAAAAAAATATAAAAACTATTGGTGTATTTTATCTAAAACTATATAAAGCTTTTTTTTTGTGTTATACGAAATTAATTTTGGGGCGTAGCCAAGTGGTAAGGCAGCGGTTTTTGGTACCGCCATTCCTAGGTTCGAATCCTAGCGCCCCAGCCATATATGATAGGTTTAATAAATAAATTTCTTAGTAAAGATGAAAACTTAAGTTTGTTTTATCCAGTATTTCAAAGATTAAAAAAAAATACTGAAGTAGAAAAAATCTTTAAATCAATTTCAGAATTTTCAGAAAAAAGTGAAGTTCGATATGTTGGAGGATGTGTAAGAAAAATTATCAATCAAGAGGAAGTGGACGATATTGACCTTGCAACAAATATTGAGCCAACAAAGGTTATTGAAATACTAAAAAAAGATAATATTGAATTTCATGAAATAGGTGTTGAACATGGAACTATTACTGCACGAATTAATAGACAAAAATTTGAAATTACAACTTTAAGAGAAGATATTTCAACTGACGGTAGGCATGCAAAAGTAAAGTTTTCAGATAATTGGCATCAAGATGCCTCTAGAAGAGATTTCACATTTAACTCAATTTATGCAGATCTGAATGGAAATTTATTTGACCCATTTAATGGTAAAAAAGATTTAGAAATTGGAGAAGTTAAATTTATTGGAGAAGCAGATAAAAGAATAAAAGAAGATTACCTAAGAATATTAAGATATGTTAGATTTTTTCTAAATTATAGTAAAATCAAACACAATAGCGAAATTAAAAAAACTATAAGACAGAATATAAACGGATTATCCAAAATATCATCAGATAGATTGCTTGATGAACTACGAAAGCTAGTACTTTCAAATGGTTTTTTAAAACTACCCAAGGATTCTTTTTGTTTAGAAATTATAACTCTTATATTTCCACAGCTAAAAAATATTAGTTTGTTTAAAAATCTAAATGAATACACAAAAAATAACATTACATCTCAGGATTTTATTTTTTTGATTTCTTTAATGATAATTGATGAAACAGATAATAGTGAGTATTTTTTGTATAAATTTAATATTTCAAATGAAGATAAAAAAAGAATTAGATTATTGCAAAACGTGTTCTCAAAACTTGTAGATCGAAAAACATTTTCTGAAAAAAATTTGTGGAAGATGCTATATTATAATAATAAAAATTATTTAAATGATTTAATTAATTTTCAAATATATAGATCTAAAAAAATAGATAAAAAACTGTTAAAATTAAAGGAATTTTTCAGTCATCAATTGCCTCCAAAATTTAATGTAAAAGCAAAATTTTTGATGGAGAAATTTAATTTGAAGGAAGGTAAAGAGCTTGGACAAAAAATTAAAGAAATAGAAATAGCTTGGATCAATAACTCTTTTAAAATCACAGATAAACAAGTTGAAAAAATAATTAATGGTTAAGTAAATTTAACTTAGCTTATTTCAATTTCAACATATTTAACATCAACTATTTTGAAATTTTTTACGCCTGAAGGAGTCATAATTTCGACCTGGTCTTTTTTATTTTTTCCAATTAAACCTTTTCCAATAGGTGATTTATAGTAAATTAATTTTTGCTTTAAATCAGCTTCTGCTTTACCAACAATGTGGTAGTAGATTTCTTCACTAGTATCTAAATTTTGCAAGTATACTGTTGAACCAAAAATTACTTTTCCATCATTATTGATTTTAGTAATATCAATCACATTTGCTCTTGCAATCATATCTTCAATTTCTTGAATCCTTCCTTCGTTAAGAGATTGTTGTTCCTTAGCCGCATGATATTCGGCATTTTCTTTTAAATCTCCATGTGATCTTGCTTCGGCAATAGCCTCAATTATTTTTGGACGTTTTTTTTCTTTCAATAAAATTAATTCTTTTTTTAATTTTTCTAAACCTTTTATAGTTATAGGTTCTTTTTCCATAATTTTATTTCCATTTAGCGGTCGGCGGAAGTGACATTAAAATTGCTTCCACATTTCCATCTGTTTGTAACCCAAATTTTGTTCCTCTATCATAGAGTAAATTAAATTCAACATATCTACCTCGTTTTTCATATTGAATTTCTTTATCTTTCTTTGACCATTTTTTTTTACTTTTTTTTTCAATAATTTCTTGAAAAATTTTTTTAAAAGTTATGCCAACATCTTTTATAAACGAAAAGTCCTTTTGCCAATTATCTTTTTTATAATCAAAAAATATTCCTCCAATTCCCCTAGGTTCTTTTCTGTGTGGTAAATAAAAATATTCATCACACCATTTTTTGTATTTTTTATAGAAATTTTTATTGTGTCTATCACAACATTTTTTCACTTCATTGTGGTACCAATTCTTTAATCTAGTATCTTTAATACTTGGAGTTATATCCATTCCTCCACCAAACCATCCATGAGAAGTATAAATATATCTTGTATTAAAATGCATTGCTGGAACATGTGGATTTTTCGTATGCATTACTATTGATATTCCAGATGCCCAGAAACTTGGATTTAAATTAGTTCCAGGAATTTTGTTCCTAAATTCTTTAGAAAACTTTCCATAAACTTCAGAAAAGTTTACACCAACTTTTTCAAATATTTTTCCTTCCTTTAAAACTCTATATTCTCCGCCACCTTCATTTTTTTTGTTTCGTTTCCATTCAGTTACAATAAACTTTTTTCCCCCTTCTAATTCTTCAATGCCTCGACAGATCATGTCTTGCAAAATTTTAAACCAATTTTTTGCTAGTTTTTTTTTCATTTCAGCGTTCATTTAAATCTCATTTATTTGTCTCAAATTTTCTGCAAGTACAATGGCTACTGATGTTGATATATTAAGCGATCTTTTATTTTTAATCATTGGAATTTTTAATCTTTCATTTACAAGTTTATGTATATGTTCCGGTACTCCAGCACTCTCTCTTCCAAATAAAATTGTATCATTAGCACTATAATTGAAATCTGTGTAAGATTTTTTTGATTTGGTTGTTATTAAAATTACTCTATCATTTTTTTTTGAATCAAAGAATTCTTCTGAGTTTTTGTAAAACTGAATTTTATCTTCATCCATATAGTCCATCACAACCCTTTTAAATCTTTTGTCAGAAAATAAAAATCCACATGGCTCTATAATTTCTAAATATGCATCAAGGCAAGAACAAGTCCTTATAATTGAAGCTGTATTTTGAGGTATATCAGGTTCATATAATGCTATTTTAGGGCGTATATTACTTCTATCATGTGTCATTCTTGCCATAGAAAAAAAACTTATTTATTAATATTAAATCATATACTGAAGCATAAAAAATAAATTAAATTATCTATGTCTGATCAAAAGAAAACAAAAAGAAGAGACTTTATTTTTACTGCATCATATACTTTAGGAGTAGTAGGGGTTGGAGCTGCGGTTTGGCCATTAATTGATCAAATGAATCCTGATGCTTCAGTAAAAGCACATTCAAGCACAGAAGTTAATATAAGCGAAGTACAGCCAGGTCAATCGATAACTGTATTGTGGAGAAGCAAACCTGTTTTTATTAAAAGAAGAACAGAGGAAGAAATAGCTAAAGCAAGACAGGTTGATCTTAAAGAATTAAAAGATCCAGAAAAAGATGAAGATAGAGCAAAAAATCCCGAGTGGTTGGTGATAGTGGGTATTTGTACTCATTTGGGGTGCGTTCCCTTAGGTAACAAAGGTGAATATGGCGGATGGTTTTGTCCATGTCATGGTTCTCATTATGATACCTCTGGAAGAATTAGAAAGGGCCCTGCACCGACTAATTTAGAAGTACCAAAATATGAGTTTGTTGATAGCAATACAATTAAAATCGGTTAATACGTATTTATGAGCGATCACGATTACACACCTAAATCAAAATTTGGAAAATGGTTTAATGATAGATTGCCTTTATTAACTCTTAGATCACACTTAACAGATTATCCAACTCCTAAAAATTTAAATTACTGGTGGACCTTTGGAGGCATATTAACTTTTTGTTTAATTGCTCAAATTATTACTGGGATTGTATTATCAATGCATTATATAGCCCACGCCGATCTAGCTTTTGCAAGTGTTGAGCACATAATGCGAAATGTAAATTATGGATGGTTAATAAGATATTTTCATGCAAACGGTTCATCGATGTTTTTTTTAGCAGTTTATATTCATATATTTAGATCTATGTATTATGGATCTCATAAGTCACCAAGAGAAGTTATATGGATTATAGGAATGATAATATATTTTATAATGATAATGACAGCATTTATGGGCTATGTTTTACCTTGGGGTCAAATGAGTTTTTGGGCAGCAACTGTAATTACTAACTTATTTAGCGCTGTGCCTTTAATAGGGGAGAGTATTACTAATTGGTTATGGGGAGGATTTGCTATAGGTAGCCCAACGTTAACAAGATTTTACGCATTGCATTATCTTTTTCCATTTTTAATTTTAGGTTTAGTAATTTTACATATTTGGGCTTTACATGTTCCAGGAAATAATAATCCAATAGGTATTGATGTCAAACAACCATCAAAAGACACGGTTCCTTTTCATCCTTATATAGTAATTAAAGACTTGTTTGCTTTATTAGTTTTTTTACTTTTGTTTGTTTTTATTGTTTTTTATTCACCTAATTTATTTGGCCACCCAGATAATTATATTGAAGCTAACCCACTCGTTACTCCAACTCATATTGTTCCTGAATGGTATTTATTACCTTTCTATGCAATCCTAAGATCAATACCTGATAAGCTTTTAGGAGTTGTTGCAATGCTTGCATCAATTTTTGTTTTGGTAATATTGCCTTGGTTAGATACTTCTAAAGTTAGATCTGCAATTTTTAGACCTTTATATAAACAATTTTTTTGGTTTTTAATAGCCGATGTAATTATATTGGGTTATATGGGTGCATTGCCACCCGAGGGCACATATTTATTAGTAGCAAGAGTTGCAACAGGTTACTATTTTGTTCATTTTTTAATAATACTTCCAGTTTTAGGTTATAAGGAAAAAACTCTTGATGTTCCTTTAAGCATTACCGAACCAGTTCTTGAAGGTTCTACAAATCAATCTTTAGGTGAAAGAGCAAACCAATAAATATGAAAAATATCTTAAAGTTTATTTTTTTTGTAACTGTTTTGACAACTACTGGTTTTGGTTCAATTGCATCAGAACAATCACAGAAACTTTTAAATCCAGGATGGAGCTTTAAAGGTTTTTTTGGAAAATTTGATAGATCGTCATTGCAAAGAGGTTATCAAGTTTACACAGAGGTTTGTGCGGCTTGCCATTCAATGAAATATTTGAGTTATAGAAATTTAGCTCAGCAAGGTGGTCCGGAATTCTCTGAAGATCAAGCTAAAATTATTGCTTCACAGTTTGAGGTTATAGATGGTCCAAACAGCGAAGGAGATATGTTCACAAGACCTGCAAGACTTTCAGATAATTTTGTAGGACCATATGCTAATGATGAAGCCGCCAAGTCTGCTAATGGCGGAGCATATCCACCAGATATGTCTGTTTTAGTAAAAGCAAGAAAAGGTGGAGCTAGTTATATTTATTCAATTTTGCTTGGCTATGATGACCCACCACCAGATGTTAGCTTAGAAGATGGTGTTTATTACAACACTTATATGAGCGAAAATAAAATAAAAATGCCAAAACCTTTATCAGAGAATTTAGTTCAATATAGTGATGGAACTCAGGCTACAGAGGAGCAAATGGCAAAAGATGTTTCAACTTTTTTAGCATGGGCAGCTGAGCCGAATTTAGAACAAAGACATAAAATGGGTTTTAGAGCTGTACTCTATTTAATTATAATCACTATTTTAGTTTACTTTAGTATGAAAAAGATTTGGTCACGTATTGAAACGGATGTTTAAAACATCACCATCTTTTACAATATAATCTTTTCCTTCTAGGCGCATTTTCCCGCTAGTTTTGGAATTTGCCCAACCATTATTTTGGGCAAAATCATAGTAGGAAACTGTTTCGGACCTTATAAATCCTTTTTCAAAATCAGTATGTATAATGCCAGCAGCTTTTAATGCTGTACAATTTTTAGGAATTGTCCAAGCTCTAGATTCTTCAGGTCCAGAAGTAAAAAAAGTTTCAAGCTGGAGAAGATCATATCCTTTTTTTATTAGAATGTTTAATCCTGTTTCTTTTAAATTTATCATTTTCATATAATTTTTTTTTTCATCAGCTTTAAGGTGATTAATTTGATTCTCAATCTCAGCTGATATTATAATTGTATATTTTTCACCATATTTCTTTATAAAGTTTTTAGTGTAGTTATTTCCATTTCTAATACTTTTTTCATCAACATTACATACATATAGCTTAGGTTTTATGGACAAAAGACCAGTCTGATTAATTTCTCTATTACTAAAATTATTTTCCAAAATTTCCATATTTTTATCTTCATTAATACAATTTAAAGCTATCTCTAGAATTTTTAATTGTTCATCTGAAATATTTTTCTTATTTTTTTTGTCAATTCTTTTTTGGATAGATTCTAAATCTGCAAGTTTCATTTCTGTTTCAATAATTTCTAGATCTCTAACCGGATCAACATTTGAATTAACATTTTGAATATTATCAGAGTCAAAGCATCTAATCATATGAATTATTGCATCTACTTCTCTAATATGAGATAAAAATTTATTACCCAACCCTTCGCCTTTTGAAGCTCCTTTTACTAACCCCGCTATATCGACAAATGATATTGTTGTGTTTATTTTTTTTTTTGAATTAGATATTGGAGCCAATTCATCTAACCTTCTATCAGGAACAGGAACTATTCCAATATTAGGATCAATAGTGCAAAAAGGAAAATTTTCGGCTTGTGCTTTGTTTGAATTTGTTAATGCGTTAAATAATGTAGATTTACCGACATTGGGTAATCCTACGATACCACACTTAAATCCCATTTACTTATTGTTTACCGTGCTTGAAAATAGATCTAATTTTTTATCTATTAATATAGATATTGAATCAATAATATTTTTTGTAATTTTTTCTAAATGTTTTTCTTCTTCTTCATTAAAATTGTTTAAAACATATTCCGATGCAGAAGTTTTTGAATCCGGTTTACCTATTCCAATTCTGACTCTTGAATAGTCTTTTCCTATAAATTTATCTATGGATGTAATTCCGTTATGACCCGCACTAGATCCACCAAATTTTGCTTTGATATTTCCAAAATCTATATCTATGTCATCATGAAAAACAATCACATCTTCAGCATCTATTTTAAAATATTCTATTAACTCTCGAATACATATTCCTGAGCTATTCATAAATGTAAGAGGTTTAATTGCATAAACTTTTTTGTTTGAAATATTTCCTGTGGTCAATAAACCTTTAAATTTTGGTTTTTGTTTTGAAAGACCAAAATTTTGGTTAATTGCATCAATAATTTTGAAGCCGATATTATGTCTGTTATTTTGGCTATCAAGAGTTGGGTTACCTAAACCTACTAAAAGAATCATATATAAAATTTAAAATTTGAAAATATTCACTTAAAATAATTTATTTTTTTTCTGGAGGAGTTTTTTCTTCTTTTTTCTGATCCTCTTTAGATTTGTCACCAGCTTTATCACCTTCAGCAGCTTTCTCTTCAGATTTTTCCGTAGCTGTCGCTTCAGTTCCTTCGGTTCCTTCTGTGCCCTCAGCATCTTCTGCAGCTTCAGCAGGTTCGCCCTCTGCAGGTTTTTCTGGCTCTTTAAATATCGTAGGTGCAGCAACAGTTGCTATAACGAAATCTCTACCTTGTATAGTTTGTTTAACATTTTCAGGTAAATTTATAGATGAAATTTTAATGCTAGCTCCAATTTCCAAACCTTCAAGGTCCACGATGAGTTCAGTTGGAATATTTTCAGTTGGGCACTTCAGCTCCACTTTTCTTCTTACAATGTTCAATACTCCACCTCTTTTTAATCCAGGACATGTTTCATTATTAATAAATTTAACAGGTATTTCTAAGATAATTTTTGCACCCTTAACAATTCTTAAAAAATCGATATGGATAGGATCATCACTAATGGGGTCGAAAGCTACATCTCTAGGCAAAACATTCATTGATTTTCCATCTATTTTCAAACTGATTATGTTTGATAAAAAATTTTCTTGGTCTATTAATGTTTTAACTTTTTTTGTTGAAAGAGAAATTGTTTGATTTTCTTCTGTTCCTCCATAAATTATACCAGGAACCTCGCCTTTTTGTCGAAGTGCACGAACTTGTCCTTTTGTATTTGTATTTCTTGCTGTTGCTTCTATAGAGCTCATAACGTGACGGTTTTTAACTTAAGAAAGTAAATTTTACAAGAAAATTATTTGAACAAATCAGAAACCGAAGTTGAATTTGATATACGTTTAATAGCCTCACCAATTAAATTTGATATTGTTAATACATGAATATTTCTAGCTTTTTTAACTTTATCTTCGTTATCAATCGTGTCAGTTAAAACTAAATTTTTTATATGAGATTTTTTGATTTTTTCAATTGCTTCACCACTTAAAACTCCATGTGTTACATAAACATGTACTTCTTTTGCTCCACGTTCCTTTAAGGCTTTCGCAGCATTAACTATTGTTCCTCCAGAATCAATAATATCATCTACAATTAAGCATGTTTTTCCTTTTACATTTCCAATAACATTCATTACTTGCGATTTTCCTGGAGCAGGTCTTCTTTTGTCTATAATTGCAAGGCCAACATCTAAAATTTTACCAAGTGCTCTAGCTCTCTCTACTCCACCAACATCTGGAGCAACACAAATTAAATTATTCTTTTTTAAATTTTTTTTTATATGTCTTGAAAAGATTGGTGTTGAAAAAAGGTTATCAACTGGAATATCAAAAAAACCTTGAATTTGTCCTGAATGAAGGTCAACAGTTACAATTCTATCAGCTCCAGCTTTAGTTATTAAATTTGATACTAATTTTGCAGAAATAGATGTTCTTGGCACAACTTTTCTGTCTTGCCTTGCATAGCCAAAATATGGAATTACTGCTGTAATATTCTTAGCAGAAGATCTCTTCAAAGCATCGATGCAAAGAAGCAATTCCATTAAATTATCATTCGCTGGATATGAAACAGATTGAATTATAAAAATACTATTGCCTCTAATATTTTCATTTATTTCTATATAAATTTCTCCATCGGCAAACTTTCTTATACTCGAATTGACAAGTTTATTTTTCAAGTATTTTGAAATTTTTTTACTTAAATTTTTATTACTATTGCCTGTAAGAAGTTTCATTTATGAAGACCCTATTTAATCATAATTAATGATATATTTCTACCATAATCATTATTTTTATTATTTAAAGATCTTCTTGAACTAAAAAAATTATTTTTTTTATTATAAGTATCCTTTTTAATTATTTCTATATTTTTTACACCAAAGTTAATTAATTGGCTTTTAAGATAGTCTCTGAGGCTGAAAAAAATTTTATTCTTAGCAAATTTAAAATAAACTATATTTTTTCTACTTTGTTTAATGAATTTTTTTTTGAAGTCATTTTTTACTTCATAATTATTTTGAGCTATACATGGACCAATAACTACCTTCAGGTCTTTTACAAAACTTCCATTTTTCAGAAAACTTTTAATTATTTTTATTACAATTTTTTTATAAGCTCCTCTCCATCCAGCATGTACAGCAGCAATTATATTTTTTTTGGGATCATAAAATAATATGGGTGCGCAATCTGCAGTTAATATTCCAAGCGCTATTCCTTTTTTGTTTGTTATCAATCCATCACCAGTTAGCTTTTTTTTTATTATTTTTTTAACATGAATAATTTTGTTACTATGAATTTGATTTAATAAAATTAAATGGTTTTTTTTACAACCTATTTTCTTGGATACAATATTTAAATTCCGAGAAATATTTTTTTTATTGTCGGATGCTCCTCGTCCAAAATTTAAACTTTTATAAATACTAGAAGAACTTCCAATAATGCTGTTAAAAAAAGCATGATTTATATTTGTAAATTTTATTAATTTTTTTGATATAATCAGTTTAAAACCCTATATTAAAATTAGTTTTCTTATTAGTAATTAACATTACTTTAAATAATTCTCCCATTTCATTTTTATCTATCAACCTTTTTAAGCGAAAATAAATATCCGCTTTTTTTGAAAAAGGCAGATTTTTTGAAATAATTTCAGCTCTTTCCAAGATTCCAAGACTAATTAAAAAATTTCTTTGAGAGGTAATTCCTTGTGATTTAAGTTTTAAATGATTTATTAGATTTTCAATCAACTTAAAATTAATTTTGTAAGTAATATCAATATTTCCATAATCTTTTAAAACACTTGTACTTTTATGTCTCTTAATCGCTTGAAGGCTATCAATCATTGATTTTTCTAAATAACCATAATCTATAATCAATAAACCACCATTTTCATTTTTTATTTGATTGGAAATTTTTTTTAGATATTCAAAAGATAAGGGAGAATACTCAATGAATTTTTGATTATCAGTTATTTTAATACCAATTTTTTTTTCGAGTTTTTTTATATTTGATATTATTTCTATAAATTTTAGATTGTTTTTATCAGATAAGTCGACGTATTTTTCATACCATTTATTATTTTTTTTAATAAATTGTTTTACCGGTAAAGCATCAAAAAATTCATTGGCTATAAATATTTTGGGTCCATTTTTTATTTTATTTAAATTATTAAGCCAGAAAATTTTAAAGTTTTTTAATTTTTTTTTTTGTAATTTTTTTAAATAAGAGCTTTTTTCTAATATGAATATATTACAAGACTTTTTAAAAAATGGAAATTTTTCAAATGAAGTTATCATTTGATAAATCATTTCACCATTTCCAGCACCTAATTCAATTATATTAATTTTTTTAGGGCAATTTAAATTTTGCCAAAAAGCAATAGTCCAAACTGCAATCATTTCTGAAAATAAAATAGAAATATTTGGTGCCGTTATAAAATCTCCTTTGCTTCCAAAAGGATTTTTTTTCATATAGAAACCATATTTTTTATTATACAAAGCTTGATCAATAAACTTATCAAGCGGGATATGATTTCCGTTTTTAAGATTCATTTTTTTTATAAAATAGGCCTAAGCCGGCTACAAAAAAAATAACACTTATTACCTGACCAAGAGTAAAGTTGAGGAAAATAAATCCTAACTGGATATCTGGTTCTCTAGTAAACTCAATGAAAAATCTAAATAGAGAATAAAATATTATAAATAGAGAAAAAGTAATCCCTGGAGCTTTAAAAAAATATTTTTTTAATACAAAATTTAGTAATATAAATAATATTATTCCTTCAAAAAAAGCCTCATAAATTTGAGAGGGATGTCTTGATAAATTATCTACTTTTTCAAATTTTACTGACCAAAAGATATTTGTTTGTCTTCCATAAAGTTCTGAGTTAATAAAGTTTGATATTCTTCCTAAAAAAATTCCAATTGGAACAGACATCGCAATTAAATCAAGAAATATGTAATAATTAATATTATTTTTTTTACTGAAAAGGTATGTTGCAAAAATTGCACCTAAACCTCCTCCATGAAAAGACATGCCGCCATTCCATATCATGAATATTTCTATTAAATTTTTTGAATAATAAATCGGATTATAGAAGACAACATAACCTAATCTTCCACCAACAATGATACCGATAATTAAATAGGTAATTAAATCATCAAAAAGATTAAGAATCTTTTCATTTTTAATCAGGAATTTTTTACAGTAGAACCATCCAAATATTAATCCAAAAATATAAGACAGAGAATACCATCTTATTTCTAAGGAAAATATTTGAAATGCCACTGGGTCAAAATTGTTGATAAACATTTTAAAAAATAATATATGAATTAAAATATATTATTTTAAAAATTAAATATATGTCAAAATCAAAGTTTGTAATTGATAAATTAGCAAAATTATTTGAGCAAGGACTGGTTTCCTATAAAGATTTGAACAGTGAAATTTTGAATATTTTGAGATCAAAACGAGATGAAATAATTTTTAGAATGAAATTAACTAGTAAGGAAGAAACAGATATCCTTAATAAAAGAATAGAAAATCTAGAAAAAAAAATTGATAAACTTGAAAAAAAAAATACCTTAAGGAAATCTAAACGGGTAAAGAAATCATAACTTTTAATCCACCCGTTTCTGATTTTCTCAATTCAATAGTACCTCCGTGAGATCTAATTATATCTGATGAAATAGATAGGCCCAAGCCCACACTTGATTTAGTTTCACTTCTGCTTTTATCAATTTTGTAAAATGGTTTAAAAACATTTTCATATTCTGAAGCGGGGATGCCAGGTCCGTCATCTTCAATAATAATCACTATAGTTTTTCTAATTTTTGCCAGTTTTACTTTAACTTTTGTCGCGTATTTAAGAGCATTATCTATTAAATTGTTTAAACATCTTTGAATAAGATTTTTTCTTCCGTTAAATATTGTTTTTTCTGGTTGATCTAATGAAATATCTGCATTTTCATATTTTTTTACAGTAGATTTAATTAACTCCGATATATCAAATGTTTCAGTTTTATCTGAAAAAGTTGATTTAGAAAATTGAAGATACTCATTCAGCATTTTTTCCATTTCATATACATCTCCAGATAGTTTTTTAGAAATTTTCATATCTTTAATTAGCGCCAATTGAAGTTTAATTCTTGTTAGAGGTGTTCTTAAATCATGACTGATACCTGATAACATTTCTGATCTTTGATTTAGATGTCTTATAATTCTTTTTCTCATTCGATCAAATTCATATCCTGCTTTTCTTATTTCTAAAGCTCCAGAAGGTCTAAATTCCTCTATATCTTCTCCTCTGCCAAATTTTTCTGATGCTTCAGCTAATTTAATAATTGGTCTTGTTTGATTTTTTAAAAAAATTATAGCTACTAATATTAATAAAAAAGCAGGCAATGTTATCCATAAAGCAAATATTCTAATAGAAGAAGCTTGAATTCTTTCCTTTGGAAAAAAAATTTGTAAAACTCCTTCTCTAAATTTTATCCTTAAATCAACAACTTCTTTATGTGCCATTGTATTAAACCAATAAGCATTAAATTTTGGTTTCAACTCTCTTCTTAAGGTTCTGTCCATTGGACTAAACCATCTCTCAACTTTTATATCGGGGAGTTTTTCATTTTCTAAAAATCTAACAGAAAAATTAAAGTTTTGATTATATAAATCAGTAATCATTTGTTTATTATAATGACTTTCATTATTATAAATATCAATAATAGTAACTATTTCACTTACCAATGACCTAGTCATGCCTTTGTTTGTTTTTATCCAAAGACTGTCAAAAAAAACAATTAAAATAGTAATTTGCAAAATAATTATAGGTGTAGCTACAATTAATAGTCCTCTATAAAATAATTGTTTTGGTAATAATTTTTTTATAAATTTATTCAATCCATAAAACATAACCTGCACCTCTTATTGTTTGTAAATATTTTGGATTTTTGGGATCTGATTCAATTTTTTTTCTTAATCTAGTTATTATTACATCAATAGATCTTTCTTTGTCTAAGTTTAAAATTCTTCCAATTTCATCTCTTGAAAAAGTCTTTCCAGGTGAGTTAATCATTTCTTCAAGAATTATTTTTTCTGCGTTGTTTATTTTATATTCTTTGCTATTTTTAATAATTAAATGTTTGTTTAAATCAATCTTTATACTTCCAAATTCAATTACTCTTTTTAAATCTCTTCTTTTAGTTTTATTAAGAATATTTTTTATTCTTAAAACTAATTCTTTTGGTTCAAAAGGTTTAGGTAAATAATCATCAGCACCTACTTCTAACCCTTCAACTCTCTCTGATACTTCACTTTTGGCAGTCAAAAGAATTATAGGAGTCTTTATCGAATTTTTATTTTCCTGAGTAAATTCTAGTCCACTTTTTCCAGGCATCATAATATCTAATACAATTAAATCAAATTTTACCACTTCTATTTTTTTGCTAGCATCTTCTGCGCTATTAGCAGTGGTTACTAAAAAATTATTTTCATTTAAGTATTGTTTGACTAAATTTCTTATTCCATCATCATCATCAACTACTAAAATATGTGCAACAAATTTATTCATTAATTATTTTTTTTAATACATTGTTGAAATATAAAACTTCTTTTGAATTAGAGTTTACAAGAGCTTTATAAATTCTCTTTTTTTGAATAGAAAATATTTCATCAAAAAGTTTTAAACCTTTATCACTTAAATATACATGTTTTAATCTTGTATCTTTTTCATCTTTTTTAAATTTAATAGCTTCTAATTTAATTAAATCTTTCAAAACTCTATTTAAACTTTGTTTAGTTACTTTAAGTTTTTTCAAGAGTTTAGAAATAGTAATTCCCTCATATATAGAGAGCAAATGGATAACTTTGTGATGAGCTATTCCAATTGAATATTTATCAAGGATTTTTTTTGCATCGAAAAAGGTTTCACGATAACTTATGAATATCTTTTCTATAAACTCTTTTAACTGATCATCTTTTAAATATAGAAGTTCTTTCATAAATGATAAGTTATATTGACATATTCTATATACAAAGATATTTTTTTAAAAAAATAAATCTAAATGATACCTTACGACAAAAGATCTGGAAAAATATGGTGCAACAATGAACTTGTTGATTGGCAAGAAGTAAAACTTCATGTTTTGAGCCATGGTCTGCATTATGGTAGCTTTGTATTCGAAGGCTTAAGAGTTTACGATGAAAAAATTTTTAAATTAGAAGAACATACTGATAGATTTTTCTATTCAGCAAAGAGAATGGATATAAAAATTCCATATTCAAAGGATGAAATAAATCAAGCAACAAAAAAAATTGTTTCAGTACAGAATGTTCAAAATGGATACATCAGACCTTTTGCTTGGAGAGGAAGTGAAATGATGGCAATATCTGCTCAAAATACAAAAATACATGTAGCAATTGCAACCTGGGAGTGGGGAACTTATTTTGATCCAAAGTTAAAATTAGAAGGAATAAAACTAAATATATCTAAATGGAGAAGACCAGCCCCAAACACTATTCCGTGGGACACTAAAGCATCAGGTCTTTATATGATTTGTACTTTGTCTAAACATGAAGCAGAAAGACAAGGTTACTCAGATTCTTTAATGCTAGACCACGAGGGAAATATTGCAGAAGCTACTGGCGCAAATATTTTTTTTAAGGATAAAAATGGTGATTTACATACTCCAATTCCAGATTCTTTTTTAGATGGCATAACTAGAAGAACAGTGATTGAAATCGCAAAATCCAAAAATATTAATGTAAATGAAAGAAAGATTAGTCCCGATGAACTTTCCAATTTTGTTGGATGTTTTATAACAGGAACTGCAGCAGAAATAACTCCAGTTTCTAAAATTTCTAATCATGAATATAAAGTTTGTAATGTTATTTTAGATTTGTCAGAGAGCTATGATAAATTAGTTCGTAAAAAAAAAGTAGCTTAATTTTTTTGATCCTCAGAAATAGCATGATCAATGCTTTTTCTTAAATATTCATACCCAGTATAAAGAGTTATAAAAGCTGAAAGCCAAAGCAATATTATTCCAATTGTTTGAGCGTTGTAATCTTGAAAATTAACAATTTTATTTCCAGTTTCTCCGGTAAGCAATATTGCAATAGCGAACATTTGCAAGAATGTTTTCATTTTTGCTAAATTTGAAACTGGAAGTTTAATTTGTTCTTTTGCCAAAAATTCTCTTAAACCAGAAACTAATATTTCTCTTGTTAAGATAATTATTGCCGCGATTACTTCATAGTTTTGAATAGTTCCATTCATCACTAACAATATTAGTGCCGTTGCAACAATTATTTTATCCGCAATTGGGTCTAGCAATTCACCCAATTCAGATTCTTCTTTGTACATTCTAGCTAATAAACCATCCAGAAAATCTGTAAATGAGGCAATTAAAAATAAAGCAAATGGAATAATGTCCCCATAAAATCCTGGTAAATAAAAAGTAATTACAAATACTGGAACAATTATTATCCGGCCTATTGTTAAGTAATTTGGTATTTTAAATTTCATTCGTGAAAGAAATTATATATTTTTTTTGCAACTTTTTCCTCAACTCCTTCAACAGACTTTATCTCTTCTAAACTAGCTGATTCTACGGCTCTTGCAGAGCCAAAATGGTTGAGCAGCGATCTTTTTCTCATGGAACCTATTCCATTTATCTGATCCAATAATGATCTTCGAATA
>DTVC01000043.1 GCA_012963775.1 Candidatus Pelagibacter sp.
ACCAAACAATAGGATTAACAAATGTTGCATGTATTAAAATGCTCAAAGATGCTGTCGATGCAAAAGCAGCAAAGACTCTGATGTGACCAACTTTAGAAACTAGATTTGGTACAATGTTTGCACCAATAGAATATCCAATAAAATATGCTGACATTAAAATACCAGTAGACAACAAAGTAAATTCTTCAATTACCGAACGAACTCCCAACAAGTTGCCCTGCAAACCAAAAGCAAGCATTATGAGTGCATAACCGGCAAATAGAGCCCAAGAATTTTTAAATAATTTATCCATTTTTTGAGTGAGTATGCTTTCTATATATAAAACAAGTAGTTAATTTTTTATTATGTTTTTTTTATGGCAAGTAACGAATGTATCGCTATGGTTATGATTATTACAAAACCTCCTTGAATTGTTTCTAGAGATGGCTGTTCTTTAATCACCATCCAAACCCAAAGAGGACCCAAAATAGTCTCTAGTAAAAAAAATATATTAACTTCAGCGGCAGTTATAAATCTAGGTGCAATCGTGACCAGGACGAAAGGTATGGCAACACAAAGAATACACATTGCAGGAATTATATAGAGATCTGAACCTACCAAAGTGAAGCTTTCAATAAAAAATAATCCAACAATAGCCACAACTAATTTTCCTATAACTGCAGATGGTACTAGATTGCGTTTTTTTGCTGATCTTATAATTACAGCTCCAGCAGCAAGTCCCACGCCTGCAACTAACCCAAGTATATCTCCTACAAAGTTTCCAATCTTCATAGAGTCATAGAAGATATAAACTACTGCAAAAAAAGTGATAATGATTGCTATAGATGTATTTCTTTCGGTTTTTTCGTTTAAAAAAAATATACTAAATACAGCAGAGATCATTGGAGCAGTTGCTATCATTACCAATGTGTTTGCTACATTTGTATTTTGTATTGAAAGAACAAAGGCAATATTTGTAATTGAAAACGTTAAGACATATGCTATTCCATGAACTCCATTTCCTAATAATAATTTAAAAAAATTTAATTTGTAAACAATTAACATTCCTAGAAAAACAAAAAAAAATGGAATAGCCCCTCTATAAAATACGAGACCCCATGTTTCTATATTTGATAATCTTATAAACAACGAATCTGGAGTAATAAAAATTATTGCAACAAACGCCAATAAAGAACCTTTTTGTTGGTCAGTTAAATTTTTCATATAAGTTCGTTCCAAAATATTTTTGCGAGGTTATTTCCAGATAATTCAAAGTGAGTTTTTAATCCAGTTGGAGAAGTAACATTGATGTCTCCATTTAATTTTCCTGAGATGAAATCAATTCCTGCAAAAAAAATATTATTTTTTTTCAAATCTTTTCCTACAATTTTAGAAATCTTTAACTCGCTTTTACTTAAATAAGCAATTTTAGCTACTCCCCCTTTGCTCATATTGCTTAAGAAAGAGCCTTTTTGGGGAACTCTTGAAATAGCACCAACAACTTTACCATTTATAATGAATACACGTTTGTCACCTTTTTTAATACCAGGTAAAAATTTTTGACACATTATATGGCCATGCTTTTTAATATAATTTATTAACTGTTTTTCGTTAGTTCTTTTATTGATAAGTTTTATGTTATTGCCACCGTAGCCATGAATAGGTTTAATAATTATTTTTTTATACTTTTTTATAAATTTTTTTATAATTTTTAAATCAGATGAAAATATTGTATTTGGCATATATTTATAAAAAATTGTGGAATATAGTTTCTCTGATACATCTCTTATTGCCCCAGGATTGTTAATTATTTTTACTCCTTTTATTTTTTCTAAAATATAAGTTGTAGTAATATACTCCATGTTAAAAGGAGGATCTTGTCTTATTAAGATATATTGAACAGTAGATAAATTTATTATCCTTTTTTTTTCAATTTTGTAAAAATCTTTATTTGAATGATTAAATTTTACAAAATTACCTTTTGCTAAAACTTTATTATTTTCAATATAAATATTTATTGGTTCATAATAAAATATTTTATATTTTCTTTTTTGGGCCTCTAATGCAAGAAAAATACTAGTATCTGTTTTTGGATTTAATTGTTTTAGGTTATTTCCTTGGATAGCAACAATTTCATTTTTCATAGAAAAAACTTAAATTTTTATCTTTAGAAAATTTAGTCAGCATGTTTTCAGCATTTGTATCCTTGTTTAAAATAATATTTTCTAAGTGTGATAAGAATTTCATTTCAATTGATTTATTTTGATTAATTATGTTTCTGTTTTGTAAACCTTTTTTGCCTAAATTAATAAGTATAGATGCCCACTGATAAAGATCTTTATTGTTTAATGATGCATTGAAACCAAGCTTTGGAGCATCTTTATATGCTGACAAAATATCTTTAGAATTCCAATTTTTTACAACATCAAAAGTTTCTTCTAAGTTACCGTAAATAATTCCAGTAAGTAATGCAGGGCCAGCGCATAAACAATCCCAACCACATGCATCCATTGATCTAAATTCGATATATTTTTTTAAACGAGTTTCAGTAAAAATAGTACTCAGATGATTAGTTAAATCTTTTTTAAAAGGTGTTCCTTGGCCTTCAATTTTTCCTTCCATAAAATCTTTGAAAGTCTTACCATTTGAATTGAAATAGTTTTCATTTTTTTGAATAAAAAGAATAGGGTAATTAATTATAAAATCAGCATACTTTTCAAAATCCATTTTTTCCAAAAAAATTTTTGGAAGACCTCCACGAGATGTATTTTGCCAGACATAAGATCTATAAGATAAAAATTTACTATTTTTTTTTTCAATGATTGAAGAATTTGCAAATAAAGCAATTATTATTGGCACAATTCTATTTAAAACAAAAAATTTTTTAGAAAAATCACTTTCAGATACATAATCCAAATTAACTTGAGTTCCGCAGGTTCTGTACATCATATCCAGGCTTAAACGACCATCTTTAGGCATTTCTTTATTCATTAATGCATATCTTTTTTTTGGATTTGACGGTATTTCATTTAATCTAGAAAAAGGATCAAATCCTGAGCTAACAATTTTAATATTTAACTTTTTAGTTACTTGTTGTAATTCAAATAAATAATTCTGAGATTCTGAACATGATTCATGAATATTTTTTAGCTTTTCTCCTGAAAGTTCAATTTGATTACCTGGCTCTAAAGTAATGTTTTTATTTCCTTTATTTAAAGCGATAATATTTTGTCCTTCATAAACAGGTTTCCATCCAAACTCGTATAATTCTTTAAAAATTTCGAGTATACTTTTATAATTAATTCTTCGATTATTTTTTTCGTAAAACAATAATTTTTCATGTTCAATTCCAATGCTAAGTTCATTGATCTTTTTTGATCCTGATTGAAAATAATCAATTATATTTTTTTTGTTTAAAGACATTTAAGTTAAACTTTCCTTAATATATTTATTTATATCATCAAAATTGGTTAATTTCTCAGAACATGTTTGATTTTTACAAATTATTGAGAAAAATTGGTCATTGCTTTCCTTATAAATTATTGTGGCCTTATCCAAAAAGTTTTTAATTATATTTTTTTTAAATTTATCAAGTCCGTTTAATTTTCCATGAAATGTTAAAGTAATATTTTGTTCACAAATATCTAATACTTTTAAGTAGCTGAACATCTGAGAAAAATTTGAATTTATTGATGCATGAAATGATTTGCTTAATATATCTTTTTTTTCTGACCAATTATTATCCCTTGAAATATTGAAAAGTTTATTGCAAATTAAAAGATAAAAGCTATTTCCATTGGGAATATTACTATCTGAAATATCAATTGGATTTACAAAAAGGTCATTAGATTTTAATTTATTTTTTTGTAAGAAATTGTTTTCAGCGTTAAAGAATAAATTCCAAGCCTCATTCATTAATGACTTACAATTTTCAAATGAACTTTTGTTATTATTTATCTCGTAGTCTGTTATTAACAATAGACAGAAGTATACATAATCTTCAAGAAAAACACTTACTCCATTTTCATTTTTGTCATAGCAATGATAAATTTTTGATTTTAATTTTTCTTTTAGTTTATTAATTTTATTATTTGTTTTCTGATAGAGATTTTCATCATCAAGTATAATTGAAGATATTAATGTAGAATATAACCAATAACAGTTTAAATCAGTTTGAATTTTATCATCAAAAAAAGGTTTAGTTCTTTTTTTTCTTTCAGTTAATAACTTATTTTCTAATTCATTAATTTTTATATTTTCATCTAATGAAAGAGTTATTTCTTGTTTTTGAACCAAAATATTTGATCCTTCAAAGTTTCCATTTTTACTTATCAAATATTTTTTTTTAAAAAGCTCTAGATCATCATTTAATATATTTTTTAATTCATCAAACTTCCAAATATAATACTTACCTTCTGTTCCTTCGCTATCTGCATCATATGCAGATCCAAGAAAATTATCTTTTGATACAAATTCATTATTAATAAAATTTATAGTTTGAATGAGCTTTGATATTAAATAATTATTATTTGATTTGAGTATAAATTGGTTTAATAAATTTACATAAAGAATATTGTCATAAAGCATTTTCTCGAAATGAGGTACAACCCATTTATCATCAACCGTATATCTTGCGATTCCTCCTTCTAGATGATCATAAATTCCTTTTGAAGAAATATTTAATAATAACTTTTCAACTGCATTGAAAAATTTATTATTTTTATTTTTGTTATAAAAATAAAAAATTGTGTCAAATATATAAAACTGTGGAAATTTGGGAGCACCTTTAAATCCACCATTTTCATTATCTAAATAATCCATTATTCTTTCAACAAAAGGTTCTAAATCTTGTTTGAGTACAGCGGTTTTTTTATTTAATTCCTTAAAAACTAATTTCATTTGTGATTTTTGAGAGATAATTTTTTCTCTGTTTTCAGAATAAACTTGTGAAACATTTTCTAGGACCTGTTTAAAACCAGGTCTGCCATGCGATTCTGTAGGAGGAAAATATGTTCCACCTGTGAATGGAACCCCATTTTCGTCTAAAAACATAGATAATGGCCATCCACCTTGGGCACCAGTTAGTATAGTTAAGCTTTTTTGAAATACAGAATCTAGATCTGGTCTTTCTTCTCTATCAACTTTTATGTTTATAAATTTTTCATTCATTATTTTTGCTGTATCTAAATTTTCAAAACTTTCATGTGCCATAACGTGACACCAATGACAGCTTGCATATCCAACACTTAAAAATATTGGTTTTGTTAGGTTTTTTGCCTTTTCTAATGATTTTTTACTCCAAGGCAGCCAATTAACCGGATTGTTTTCGTGTTGTTTTAAGTAGGGGCTATTTTCATTTTTTAGTTGATTTGGCAATTTTTCTCCTTCAAAAATAATTGAAAAATTATTATAACATGGTATATTACTTATAAGCGCTGATTTATATCAAATTGCGGGCGCTATAGAAAATCCGCTAAAGCGAATGCATCAGCCACTGCTTTAGCGGTGGTTTTTTTTTACCTACAGTATTAAAAAACCGGGTATTTGAACCATATTGTGCACCCTGCATTTGCTAAAGCACTAAAAAGGAGAAAGAAGTTCAATGAAATACCCTCTTTTTTCATTGGTCTTCTTCTCTCCAAGTATTTTGGAGGAACATGAGTAAAAAAGGATTAAAAGAAAGATTAGATCAAGGTCCGGTAATTTGTGCAGAAGGTTTTTTATTTGAAATTGAAAGAAGGGGATATATGTCTTCCGGAGAATTTGTTCCGATGGTTTCTTTGGAACATCCAGAATCCCTAGAAAATTTGCACAGAGATTTTCAACATGCAGGCTCTGATATAGTTCAAGCTTTTACTTAT
>DTVC01000044.1 GCA_012963775.1 Candidatus Pelagibacter sp.
CTTTCTGGATATCCAAAAAGCAATACCATAGAGGATCCAAAAGATGCTATTAAAAAAACTCCAAGTTCTGTTTTATATGTAAGAATAGTTAGTGCACCAATTGTAATAATGGAAAAAAAAGCAGCCAAACATGACTTTTTTATATCTTCTTTATTCATTTTATAATTTTAATGCTTTTGAAAGAGTTTTGAAAGGCAACATTAAACATTCTTTTCTTGAAATATTTTTTTTACCAAACAACTTATTAAAAACTGACCATTTTTTAGGAAAAACTGATCGATCTTTTTCAAAAAAAGTTTCTACAAAATATAATAATTCTTTAATACTATTGATTGATTTATTTATTGATTTTCTTGATAATAAACTCACCGAAGCTTGACAATATATACAAGATTTACATTGATAGCCAAAATCTTTTATTTTATTTTTTTTAACTAATAAACTTATTTCCATTACATCTCCACATATAGGATTTTTATGTTTTGATTGATGAGTGAAATTATTTAGCACTTTTTGATTTTCTGCGTATGATGCAATTTTTAAAATATCTAAATCCATTTATAATTCTTTAATTAAAAGATTAATGCTTTATATTTGGTTTTATGATTGAAAACAATATTTTAGGCGATCTTGAAGATGCAAAAAAAAATTTAGATAAAATCTAGAATGATCACTTATAAAAAAGCTTTAGAGATATTAAAAAAAGCAAAAATTAAGTTAAAAAACGAAAAAATTTTATCAAAAAATGCCACTTTAAGAATTTCCGCTGAAAATATTTACTCGCCGGAAAATTACCCTTCAAGTGATAATACAGCATTTGATGGTTTTGCTGTTAATTCAAAAGACACTAATCAAATAAAGAATAACAATCCAAAAAAATTTAGAATTCTAAGAACGTTAGCAGCTGGAGACAATCCTTCAATTAAAAATGTTAAAAAATTTTCTACCATTGAAGTAATGACAGGCGCCATTATAAAAAAACCATTTGATACTGTTATTCCAATTGAACAAATCGAATATTTTCCAAACAAAGATAATGCAAAATATATTCTTATTAGAAATAAAGTTAATAAACATAATTATTTTAGATTTGGGGGATCAGATTACAAAAAAGGGCAAAAAATTATAGGTATCGGAGAAATTATTCGATCTTCGAATATTTTAGCATTTAAAACTTTAGGTGTAGAAAAAGTTTTAGTTAAAAAAAAGCCAGTTTTAGCATTTTATGCAACTGGAAATGAAATATCCGATTCAAAGAAGATACCAATCTGGAAAGTTAGAAATTCCAACGGTTATTACCTAAGATCATTGATTAATAATCTACCAATAACCTTTAAGGTTCAAAAAATTTTAAGAGATAATGATCAACTAATTTTTAAAAAAGAAATAAAAAGACATTTAAAATCTAATACAAATATAATTATTACATCAGGAGCTGTTTCAGCGGGTAAATTTGATTTTGTTCCAGGAATAATTAAAAATTTTAAACTAGCTAATTTTTTCAAGAGTGTAGCAATAAGACCAGGTAAGCCTATTTTATTTTCAAAATTCAAAAATACAAATATTGCTTTTTTTGGTCTTCCAGGAAATCCTATTTCTTCGGCGGCATGTTTTAGATTTTTTGTTTTTCCTTTTCTATTTACATCTTTAAACATAAAAAAAGAGAAACCTTTTAAAGCTAAGCTAAAAAATGTTTTTATTAAAAAAAAAGAATTTACTAGATTTATCAAAGGAAAAATTTCATTTTCAAACAAAGGATTAGTTGAATTTGAAGTGCTTGGGGGACAAGAGTCTTTTAGAATAAATTCTTTTACTCAGGCAAATTCATGGGGTTTCTTCCCTAGTGGAAAAAGCAAATTTAAAAAAGGTCAGTTTATTGACTGTTTTACAGTTTTGCCATATGACGAAATGTTAATTAATTGATTAAAAATTGTTGAGAAAAAAAAAATTTAGCATTAAAAATCTCTAATGTTTGAATTAAAAAATCCACGAATTGCAATACAATTAGTTTTAATAGCAGGAATTTTTTGGTCTTTTGGAGCTTACGTGGTTAGACTTATAGATCAACCCCAAACTGTTCCTTGGCAATATTTATTTACAAGAGGAATAGTAATTTTTACTTTGTTAAATTTTTATCTTTATCTTGAAGAAGGTATTGGTTTTTATAAAAATTATCAAAAAGCTGGCATATCAGGTTTAGTTGGTGGCATTGGTTTAGGAATAGCCATGATCACCTTTATATGGTCTATTACGAATACTACAGCAGCAATAACTTTATTATGTTTGGCATCCATGCCATTTATAACTGCATTATTAGGTTATATATTTTTAAAAGAAAATGTTTCTATAGGTGTGTGGGTATCTATAGGTATTGCTACTATTGGAATTATGATAATGGCATTAGGGAATACAGAAAAAAACTCAATATATGGTCTAGTATTTGGACTAGTTTCATCTCTTGGATTTTCAATATTTTCGGTAAGTTTAAGATGGAGAAAAGAAACTCCTAAGTTTACGACAGTAGCTATTGCAGGATTATTTTGCTTTTTGTTTTCAACAGTAATTATTTTAATCTACGATTTAAAATTTTTGTCTTCAGGAAAAAATGAGGGGTTATTTGCATTACATGGAACTATAGTATGCTTAGGACTAATTTTATATTCAATTGGATCAAAAAATATTCAAGCCGCAGAATTAACTCTGTTATCTTTAACAGAAATAATCGGAGGTATTTTCTGGGTTTGGTTACCATGGTTAGGAATAAACGAAATTCCTTCTACCAACACAATAATTGGTGGTTTTTTTATTTTTATGGCAATTTTTTATTATAGTTTATTAATAAAAAGTAATAGACGTTTTATTGGATTGAATTAAATAGTATGGAAAGACCTAATTTTTTTGAACTCAAAAATGGATCTAAAGTAAAACTTCCTTTTACAGACAAAGAATATAAAAATAGATCAAATAAACTCAGAGAAGAAATGTCTAAGAATAATCTTGATATGATTATTTTAACTTCAATGCATAACATTGCATATTACACGGGGTTTATTTATTGTTCATTTGGAAGACCTTACGGATGTGTTATTACAAATAAAAAAGTTGTGACTGTCTCAGCAAATATAGATGCTGGTCAACCTTGGAGGAGATCGGCTTATGACAATATTATTTATACTGATTGGAAGAGAGATAATTTTTTAAAATCTATTGTATCAATTATCGGCAGAGACGAACCACCCAAAAATATAGGCATAGAGCATGATCACATTACACTAGAAGTAGAAAATAAACTTAAGTCAATTTTTAATTTTTCAAATTTCAGCGATATTTCAAAAAAACTCATGAAGTTAAGAATGATAAAATCAAAAGAAGAAATTGATATTATTAAAAATGGAGCAAGAATTGCTGATATTGGAGCAGAGGAAATAGTAAAACATATAAAAGTAGACGAAAGTGAATTAGAAATTGCTATTGCTGGTAGAGATAGGATGGAACGAGAAATAGCCAAAACTTATCCTGATGCAGAATATATGGATACATGGGTTTGGTTTCAATCTGGAATCAACACTGATGGCGCACATAATCCCAAAACATCTCGAAAATTAAAATCAGGAGACATTTTATCATTGAATACATTTCCAATGATATCCGGTTATTATACAGCCCTTGAAAGAACTTTATTTTTAGAAACAATAGATGATGCCTCGTTAAAAGCTTGGGAAGCAAATATAAAAGTTCATGAAAGAGGAATAGAATTAATTAAACCTGGAGTGAAATGTTCAGAAATTTGTCATGAACTAAATGATTTATTTGCTCAGTTGGGTTATTTACAATATAGAACATTTGGGTACGGACATTCATTTGGATTACTTTCACATTTTTATGGTAGAGAATCTGGTTTAGAGTTGAGAGAGGATATTGATACAATTTTAGAACCCAATATGGTTATTTCAATGGAGCCAATGATAATGATACCTGAAGGCAAACCTGGGGCAGGAGGATACAGAGAACACGATATTTTAGTTATAGGTGAAAAAAACTCTGAAAATATTACTAAATTTCCATACGGCCCTGAAAAAAATATAATTAAAAATTAATTATGGGTGATAAAAAAATTATTGTTAATAGTTGGAATGAATGGGATCCATTAAAACATGTGATAGTTGGAAGGGCTGATGGCACATGTATTCCAGGTCCCGAACCAGCACTTGAAGCAAAAGTTCCAGAAGATTCAGATATGAGAGGTAAATTTGGTACAAGAGGTAAAGATACTATTGATAAAGCTAATCAGCTATTAGATGATTTTTCAAATATTTTAGAAAAAAGAGGGGTAAAAGTAGATCGCCCGACACCAATTGATTTTAATCAACCAACATCAACACCTGATTGGAAGGCAGAGACAATGTTTGGATGTATGCCACCAAGAGATGTACTTTTAACAGTTGGTCATGAAATTTTAGAAGCAACCATGAGTTATAGATGTAGATGGTTTGAATATTTATGTTACAGACCGCTACTTAAACACTACTATAATTCTGATCCCAATATGAAACATGAGTCTGCTCCAAAACCGAGATTGACCGATGCAGATTATAGAAAAGATTATTTATCTGATAAAATTGGAATACAAAAACGATTAGACTGGACAGAAAATAAATTCTTTGTAACAACCGAAGAAGAGCCATTGTTCGATGCAGCTGATGTTTTAAGATTTGGCAAAGATTTAGTTGTTCAACATGGTTTTACGACAAACCTTAAGGGAATAGATTGGATTAAAAGACATTATAAAGATCATCGTGTTCATACTGTAAATTTTCCTGGAGATCCTTATCCTATTCATATTGATGCAACTTTTACACCAATTAAACCAGGACTGATCATTAATAATCCTCAAAGAAGATTACCTAAAGAACAAAGAAAACTTTTTGAAAAAAATGATTGGCAAATACTTGATGCTGCACAACCAGCACATAATTCACCTCCTGCTTTATGTTACTCATCTGTTTGGCTTTCTATGAATGTTTTAGTTCTTGATCCTAAAACTGTTTGTGTAGAAAAAAGCGAAGTTTATCAAGTTGAGCAATTAGATAAATTAGGAATGGAAGTTATACCGGTTGATATGAGGGATGCCTATGCTTTTGGGGGAGGTCTTCATTGTTGTACCGCAGATGTTTATAGAGAAGGGAAATTAGAGGACTATTTTCCAAATCAGTGATATACTTACAGAGAATCAAAAAAATGGAGCAAAAATGGAAGTTGTGATTATATTGGTTGTAGCTTGGTGGGCTTATAATCAATTTGTAGGTTAGACAATAGCAATATTGTAATTTTAAAATATAAGACAAACCTTTAGGAGAGGTGTGTTTTTTTACTGGTTAACTTGGATTTTTTTTCAAAAATTCAATGTATTCAACTACCTCACCAAATTTATTATCATCAATGTCCTTGTAGCTCATTTGAAATTTGTTTTTGACACATATTGCTACATGAGCGTATGGATTTCGTCCTTTAGGATGATTAGGATGATCAGGAAGCTGTCCTTGTAAATAATCACCAGCTTCCTGAATAATTTTCCAGAGTTTACTTGCGTTTTCTTTGTTCACACCTTCACTTTTTCTGTTTTATCTCTTTTGTTACAAGTTTGTTACAAGTTTGAACAGTGTTTTTAGTGAATCTTTATGCTATTTATTTTTAATTAACCTGACTTCTTGTCTGTAAATT
>DTVC01000045.1 GCA_012963775.1 Candidatus Pelagibacter sp.
CCAGTATAACTAGCTTTAACATTGCATATTTCTTCAGGTTTGCCTTCTGCTATTATATTACCGCCTTTAAATCCACCATCTGGTCCCATATCAATTATGTAATCTGCAGTTTTTATTACATCTAGATTATGTTCTATAACAATAACTGTATTTCCTATAGCTACAAACGTTTGTAAAATTTCTAAAAGTTTTTTTATATCATGTTGATGTAAGCCTGTAGTAGGTTCATCAAGAATATACATAGTTCTTCCTGTTGAACGTTTAGACAATTCTTTTGCAAGTTTTATCCGTTGAGCTTCACCACCTGATAATGTTGTAGCTTGTTGACCAATCTTTATATAACCTAATCCGACTTTTTTTAATGTAAGTAGTTTTATTTTAATATTTGAAATATTTTCAAAGTATTCACAGCCTTCATCAACTGTCATGTCAAGAACTTCTGCAATACTCTTTCCTTTATATTTTATTTCTAACGTTTCTCTGTTATATCTTGTTCCTTTACATTCATCACATTCAACATATACATCAGGTAAAAAATGCATCTCATAAGTTATAACACCATCACCTTCACAAACTTCGCACCTACCTCCTTTAACATTAAAAGAAAATCTTCCAGGTTTATAACCTCTGCTTTTAGATTCAGGTAATGCAGTAAACCAGTCTCTTATTGGTCCAAATGCACCTGTATATGTTGCTGGATTAGACCTTGGCGTTCTTCCTATAGGAGATTGATCTATATCAATAACTTTATCAATTAGCTCTATTCCTTTGAAACCTCTAAATGGTTTTGGGATTTTTCTAGATTTGTTGTTATTCAATGTTAAATTTAATGCATTATAAAGAGTTTGAATTATTAAAGTTGATTTGCCACTACCAGATACACCAGTAACACAGCTAAAGCAGCTCAAAGGTATTTTCAAATTTACATTTTTAAGATTGTTACCTGAAGCGCCAGTAATTTCTAAAAATCTTCCATTTTTTGGTAATCTTCTATTTTTAGGAATAGAAATAAAACTTTTATGTGATAAATATCTTCCTGTAATACTGTTTGGATGTTTTAAAACGTCATCATATGTTCCTTGAACAACAATTTCTCCGCCATTATTACCAGCATCTGGTCCTAGATCTATTATATGATCTGCGTTTTCCATTGTTTCAGTATCATGTTCAACGACAATTATAGTATTTCCTAAATCTCTTAATCTTTTTAAAGCTTTAATCAATTTGATATTATCTTTTTGATGTAAGCCAATGGACGGTTCATCCAATACATATAAAACTCCAGTAAGGCCAGAACCTATTTGTGAGGCGAGTCTAATTCTTTGAGATTCTCCACCAGACAATGTTCCAGACTCTCTTGATAGTGTTAGATATTCTAAACCAACATTTAATAGAAAATCTAATCGTACGATGATTTCTTTTAATATGTGTTCAGCTATTTTTAATTGTCTTTGATCTAATTTTTCTTCAAGAGAACCAAACCATTTACTAGCGTCATAAATTGATTTTTCAGAAACTTCGCTTATATTTAAATTAACTATTTTTACGCATAAAGCTTCTTCTTTTAATCTTTGACCATTACATCTTTCACATTTTGTATCAGACTGATATTGTGATATTTCTTCTCTTTTCCAATCACTATCTGTTTCTAAATATCTTCTTTCTAGATTGTTTATTATTCCTTCGAATGTTTTTTTGTGAGAATATTTTTCATAACCATCATCATAAGAAAATTTAATTTCTTCATCATCTGAACCAAAAAGAATTATTTCTTTTATTTTCTTTGGTAATTTTTCCCACTTATCATTCAATGAAAATTTATAATGTTTAGCTAAAGAAGTTAAAGTTTGAACATAATACAATGATGTTGATTTTGACCAAGGTTCTATTGCTCCATCAGCAATTGTCTTTTTTTCATTTGGAATAACTAATTTCGGATCAACATTTAATTTTACACCAATACCGTCACATTCTTCACAAGCACCATAAGGACTATTAAATGAAAACAATCTTGGTTCTATTTCTTCAATTGTAAATCCACTTTCAGGGCATGCAAATTTTGTTGAAAAAATAATCTTTTCTATTTTTCTAAATTTTTTTGGCAAAGTTTCATTTTCATATTCAACAAATAATAATCCATTAGCTAAATTTACTGCAGTTTCTACACTTTCAGCCAATCTATTTCCTAATGAAGAATTTATTACAATTCTATCTACAAGTATTGATATGTCGTGTTTTACTTTTTTATTTAATTCAGGAACTTTATCTATTTCATACAATTCATTATCGATTTTTATTTTTCTAAAACCTCTCTTTTTGTATGAAAGAATTTCTTTTTTGTATTCACCTTTTCGACCTCTTACTACCGGTGCATATAAGTATATAGTGGATTTTTTTGGTAGTACGTTAATTTTATCTACTATTTGTGTAATAGTTTGAGAAGTTATAGGTTTTCCAGTGAATGGAGAATATGGAATTCCAACCCTTGCATATAACACACGCATGTAATCATATATTTCAGTTACAGTTGCGACTGTAGATCTTGGGTTTTTGGAAGTATTTTTTTGTTCTATTGAAATTGCTGGACTTAAACCTTCAATTAAATCTACATTTGGTTTTTTCATTTTGTCCAAAAATTGACGTGCATAAGCTGATAGACTCTCGACATATCTTCTTTGACCTTCGGCATAGATGGTATCAAAAGCTAAAGATGATTTTCCTGAACCAGAAAGACCCGTTATTACTATAAATTTATCCTTTGGAATTTCTAATGAAATGTTCTTTAAATTATGTTCTTTTGCACCTTTAATAACTATCTTTTTAAGCATAATTTTTGTTGCTTTAGATTAATAAAATTAATATTCAAGTAAAATTGTGGTATATTTATATAACTCATATCAATAAAATTTAAAATAGTATGGCTGGAACCTTAAATAAAGTAATATTAATTGGACGTTTGGGCGCAGATCCAGAAATCAAGCAAATGGTAAATGGTAAAAGCGTTGCTAGATTGAGCCTAGCAACAAATCAAAATTGGAAAGATAAGAATACAGGTGAAAAAAAAGAGAAAACCGAATGGCACAGAATTGTTGTATTTAACGAAGGTTTAGTAAATGTTGTTCAACAGTACTTAAAAAAAGGAGCACAAATTTATGTTGAAGGTCAATTAAGTACAAGAAAGTGGAAAGATGAACAAAGTGGTCAAGACAAGTATTCAACCGAAATAATTATACAAGGTTACAATTCTTCTTTAGTAATGCTTGGAGGAGGAAATCAAAATTCTATTCCATCTCAAGATTCTAAACAAAAATTTGAAGACACTTCCCAAGTAGTTCAAAACGAATTGGATGACGATATTCCATTTTAGTTTTTATGCAAAATAACGAAATTTCTAAAATAGAAAATATAAAACCTATCTCAATGTATGATGAAATGAGTTCATCATATTTATCTTATGCAATGAGTGTAATTATTAGTAGGGCACTTCCTGATATAAGAGATGGTTTAAAGCCTGTTCATAGAAGAATTATTTATGCAATGCATAAAGGAGGATTTGATTGGACTAAACATTATAGAAAATCAGCAAGAATTGTTGGAGATGTTATTGGTAAGTATCATCCTCATGGTGATCAAGCTGTTTATGATGCACTAGTAAGAATGGTTCAAGATTTCTCAATGAGTTTGCCATTAATAGATGGCCAAGGTAATTTTGGATCTATTGACGGTGATCCTCCCGCTGCTATGAGATATACGGAAACACGTCTTTCTAAAATTTCACAATATCTAATAGATGATATCGAAAAAAATACAGTAAAATATAGAAGTAATTATGATGAGACAGAAAAAGAACCTACAGTACTACCTGCTCAGTATCCAAATCTATTAGTAAATGGTGCAGGCGGAATTGCTGTAGGAATGGCTACAAGCATACCACCTCATAATCTTGGTGAAGTTATAGATGGTGCACTTGCGTTAATTGATAATAAAGACATTAAATTAAATGAACTGATGAAATATATTCCTGGTCCCGATTTTCCTACTGCTGGTACAATTATTGGAAAAGATATTATTAAACAAGGTTATAAAACTGGAAGAGGATCATTTAAAATTAGAGGGAATATTAAAGTTGAAAATTTAAAAAATGGAAGAGATCGATTGGTGATAACTTCAATACCTTATCAGGTTAATAAGTCTATACTTAATGAAAGGATTGCTGAACTAGTTAGAGATAAAAAAATTGAAGGAATTAGAGACATAAGAGACGAGTCCAATAGAGAAGGGATTAGAGTTGCTATAGACCTTAGATTCAACGTAGAACCCGAAACTATTAAAAGACAACTATATAAATATACTTCAATAGAAAGTTCATTTGGTTTTAATACTTTAGCAATTGTAGATAACAAACCAAAAACTTGTAATTTAAAAGAATTTTTAGAAAATTTTTTAAAATTTAGAGAAGATGTAGTAACAAAAAGGGCAAAATATGATTTAAAAAAAGCAAAAGATAGAGCCCATATTTTGATTGGTCTATCTATTTCTGTAGAAAATTTAGATAAAGTAATCAAAATTATTAGATCTTCAAAAACTCCAGAAATTGCAAAAAAATCTTTATTGGGAATTAAATGGAAAATAAACAAATCATTGAAATTAATTAAATTAACCGAAGATAAAAAAGTAAAAACTTCATATAGTTTTACTGAACCTCAAGTTAATTCAATTTTAGAACTTAAATTACAAAAATTAACAGCTTTAGGAATTAATGAAATCGAAAACGAAATTAAAAAGTTAGCCGAATTAATTATCCAGTATAAAAAAATAATAAATTCAAAAAAAGAATTATTGAAAGTAATAAGTGATGAACTTAAATTAATTAAAGAAAAATTTTCAGTACCAAGAAGAACACAAATAATAGATGCAATTTTAAACTACGATATCGAAGAAACTATACAAAAAGAAAGTGTAATTATAACAGTTACTTTACAAGGTTATATTAAAAGAGGAGCTTTAAACAAAGTAAAACAGCAAAAAAGGGGAGGTAAGGGCAAAACTGGCATTAAAACACGCGAAGAAGATTCTGTTGTACAAACTTTATCTGTAAATACTCATACGCAAGTATTATTTTTCTCAACAGAAGGCTTAGTTTATAGAGTTAAAGCATGGAAAATTCCTGAAGGCTCAGCATCATCTAGAGGGAAATCATTATTTAATATTTTACCTTTAAAAAATCATCAATCTATTAGTTCAATAATGCCATACCCTGAAGAAACTTCTGATAAAAAAGGAATGCATATTATTTTTGCTACAGCAAAAGGTAAAATTAGAAAAAATAATTTAGAGGATTTCTCTTCAATAAATACCTCTGGAAAGATTGCTATGAAGCTTGATGTTGATGATAAAATTGTTGGTGTTAAAATTTGTAAAGATGATCAAGATATTATTTTAAGTACAAAATTTGGCAAATGTATTAGATTTAAAGCTAAGAAACTAAGAGTATTTAAAGGAAGATCTTCTAAAGGAATTAGAGGTATAAATTTACATGATAAGGACACAATTGTATCCCTTTCTATTATTGATCATTACAGTTCTAAAAAAAATGGAAAACTAAATAAAGACGTAAAATCAGAAATTAAAGCAAAAGAAAAATATATTTTATCAATAACAGAAAATGGTTATG
>DTVC01000046.1 GCA_012963775.1 Candidatus Pelagibacter sp.
TAATTTTTCCAGGTTCAAACTGTGATAGAGATATGGATGTTGCTCTTAAAAAATTTGGTTTCAAAAATCAAATGGTTTGGCACAATGACCCAAATCTTCCAAAAAGCGATCTTATTATTCTGCCTGGGGGATTTTCATATGGTGACTATCTACGATGTGGAGGTATTGCTGCAAAATCAAAAATAATTAAATCTGTTGTCGATTTTGCTAATTCCGGAGGTTTAGTTGTTGGCGTTTGTAATGGTTTTCAAATTTTGATTGAGACAGGTCTTCTTCCTGGCGCTTTATTGAGAAACAAATACTTAGAGTTTATTTGTAAAAATGTATTTGTAAAAATTAATAATTCTGAAAATAAATATTTCAAAAATATTAAAAAAAATATTCTCAAACTTCATATAGCACACAATGAAGGTAATTATTTTTGTTCTCCTGATGAATTAAAATTTATTGAGGATAATAATCAAATTGCTGTAAATTATTGTAATAAAAACGGCGATATCTCAGAAGAAAACAATCCAAACGGCTCAATAGATAATATTGCTGGAATATTTAACAAAAGCAAAAATATCCTTGGAATGATGCCCCATCCAGAAAGAATGATTGATTCTTATTTATCAGGAGAAGATGGATCGATTTTTTTTGAAAATTTAATTGGAAATTTAAAATAATGAAAATAAACGAAAAAATTGCAATCGAACACGGTCTAAAAAAAGAAGAATTTAACAAAATACGTGAGTTATTAAAAAGAGTTCCTAACATTACTGAACTTGGAATTTTTTCAGCAATGTGGAATGAGCATTGTTCTTATAAATCATCAAGATTTCACTTAAAAAAAATGCACACAAAAGGAAAAAGAGTTATCCAAGGACCTGGTGAGAATGCTGGTGTTATTGATATCGATGATGAAGATGCAATTGTTTTTAAAATTGAAAGTCATAATCACCCTTCTTTTATTGAGCCTTATCAAGGTGCTGCAACGGGTGTAGGTGGTATAATGAGAGATGTTTTTACAATGGGCGCTCGACCTATTGCTAATATAAATTCTATTCATTTTGGTTCACCTCAACATAAAAAAACTAGAAATTTATTGAGAGGAGTAGTTCAAGGTATTGGTGGATATGGAAATTGTATAGGTGTACCTACAATTGCTGGTCAGACTTGCTTTGATGAATCTTACAATGGAAATATTTTAGTTAATGCAATGACTTTAGGTTTAGTTAATAAAAATAATATTTTTTATTCTAAAGCCGCTGGAATTGGAAAACCTGTAATTTATGTGGGTTCAAAAACTGGTCGTGATGGCATACATGGCGCAAGCATGGCTTCAGCTATTTTTGATGAAAAAATTGAAGAAAAAAAACCAACAGTACAGGTTGGAGATCCATTTACTGAAAAACTATTGATGGAAGCATGTTTGGAATTGATGTCTGATAAATCAATTATTTCTATTCAAGATATGGGTGCAGCAGGCTTAACTTCATCTAGTGTAGAAATGGCTTCAAAAGGAAAACTTGGTATCGAATTAAACTTAAATAAAGTTCCTTGTAGAGAAGAAAAAATGACTCCTTACGAAATAATGCTATCCGAAAGCCAAGAACGAATGTTGATTATACTTGAAAATGGTAAAGAAGAAAAAGCAAAAAAAATATTTGATAAATGGAACTTAGATTTTGCTGTAATTGGAAAAACTACAGAAAGTAAAAAAATTGAAATTTTTTTTGATGAAAAAAAAGTTGTAGATATACCAATTAATTTTTTAGCAGAAAATGCTCCAATTTATGATCGAAAATGGAAAAAAACAAAACTTCCTCAAAAAATAAAATTTAATGACGATGATTTAAAAAAATTAAAAATTACTGAAGTTTTAAAAAAAATATTAACAAATCCAAATATCTGTGACAAAGAATGTATTTGGCAACAATATGATCATACAGTTATGGGAGATACAATTCAAAAACCTGGAGGAGACTCTGGAGTGGTAAGAGTTCATGGAACTAATAAAGCGGTAGCTGCTTCTGTGGATTCATCTGCTGTATATTGTTATGCACATCCTTTAACTGGAGGAAAACAAATAGTTTGTGAAAGCTGGAGAAATTTAATTTCAGTAGGAGCAAAACCCCTAGCTATTACTAATTGTTTAAACTTTGGTAACCCTGAAAAAGAAAGAAATATGGGAGAATTTGTAGAATGTGTTCAAGGAATTTCTGAAGCAAGCAAATATTTAGATTTTCCGGTAGTTTCGGGTAACGTTTCTTTCTACAACGAAACAAAAAACAAAGGAATAAAACCTACTCCATCTATTGGAGGTGTTGGGCTAATCAAGAACTACAAAAAAATGGTCACTATGGATCTAAAAAAAGTAGATAATTTAGTGATTGTAATTGGAAAAACTGAAGGTCATTTAGATCAAAGTATTTTTGCAAGAAGTATATTGTCTGAAAAAAAAGGCCCCCCTCCTGAAATTAATTTATTTAATGAAAAGAATAACGGAGAAACGATATTAAAATTAATTGAAGAGAGATTAATTGAATCTGCTCATGATATTTCTTTGGGAGGAATTATTATAGCTTTAGCAAGAATGTGTATTAAAGGAAATAAAGGCGTCAAATTAAATAAACTAAAAAGTTTAATTAATAAATTTCAATATTTCTTTGGTGAGGATCAGGGACGTTATATTATTGAAATAACTAAAGATAATTTGAAAAAAGTTAAGGAAATATTAAACAATAATTCAGTTCATTATGACGAACTAGCAATTGTTGTTGAAAAAGATATAATAATAGATGAGGAACCAATTCTATCAGTTGACGAATTGATGCTTTCTAATAAAAAATGGTTAAAGGAGTATATGGTTCAATAATGGCGATGGATTTAAAAGAAATTGAAAAACTAATAAAAGAAGCATTACCTGATGCTTTTGTTGACATTCAAGATTTAGCTGGAGATGGTAATCATTATTCAGCAACTGTTACTTCATCTCAATTTTCAGGAAAAAGTAAAATAGAACAACATAAAATGGTGTATAATTCATTGAAAGGAAAAATGGGAAACGAACTACACGCTTTAGCAATTAAAACTAAGGAGTAAAAATGGATCAACAATCAAAAGATTTAATCAGTAGTCAAATAGAAAATAATGAAGTTTGCCTTTTTATGAAAGGTACTCCAGATGCACCTCAATGTGGTTTTTCCATGGCTATATCTAATATGTTAAAAATTTTAAATGTAAACTTTAAAGGCATTAATGTTTTAGAAAATGAAAATTTAAGACAGGGAATAAAAGAATTTAGTGACTGGCCAACTATTCCACAACTATACATCAAAAAAGAATTTGTAGGTGGTAGCGATATTGTAAAAGAAATGTATGAGAATGGTGAACTTATAAAATTACTTGAAAGTAAAAATATTAATTTTAATAAAAAGAATTAATTATCTAGAATAATACTCAATTACTAAATTTGGCTCCATAACGATTGGATAAGGTACTTCTTCAAATTTTGGAGTTCTTACAAATTTCACTTTTTTATTTTTTTCATCCAACTGCAAATATTCTGGGACTTCTCTCTCTTTATTTGCGAGAGCTATATCGATTAAAGCCAATTGTTTAGATTTGTCTCTGATCTCAATATTATCTTCTTCTTTAACTTGATAACTTGAGATATTAACTTTTTTACCATTAACTCTAACATGGCCATGATTAATTAACTGTCTTGACGAGAAAATTGTATTTGAAAGTTTTGCCCTATAAATAACTGCATCTAATCGTCTCTCTAATAACCCTATCAAATTTTCAGCGGTATCCCCTTTTTTCATAATAGCTTTTTTATAAACATTTCTAAATTGTCTTTCATTCATATTGCCATAATAAGATTTTAATTTTTGTTTTGCCTGAAGCTGAATTCCATAATTAGAAGGTTTTTTCTTTGAAGCTGATTGTCCATGCTGACCTGGAGGATATCCTCTTGAATTGAACGGACTTTTGGGTCTTCCCCATAAATTTACACGTAATCTTCTATCTACTTTATGTTTAGAGTTTAATCTTTTTGTCATTTAGTACGTCGCTTTATAAACTTAAGCATGATTTTGTCAATGAAGGTTTTTTTTAGAAAGACTCGCAAATACACTTGATAAAATACGCGTTTCCTTTTCAGATAGTTCCATTTTGTAAAAAATACTTCTCAAATTTTCCAGCATTATTGGTTTCTTTTCAATAGGCTTAAAAAAATTTCTCTTTTCAAGATTTTTAATACAAAAATTAGCCATTGAGAGAATGTCTTTTTTACTAGCAGATTTAATTTTTTTTGACTTTGAATATTTTGATTTTTTTAATTTGATTAAATTAGCAACAAATTGAGCAATAATGATAACGCTATGAGATAAATTTAAAGATTTGAATTCAGGATTTGTCGGAATTTGCACTGAACAATTAGCATAGCTAATTTCATTATTTGATAGACCCGAAGCTTCAGAACCAAATAAAAATCCAATTTTTTTACTAAAATCAATTTTATTTAAGTCATTTAATCTAATATGTTTTAAATTTTTGTTTCTAAATCTTGAAGTTGTAGCTATCAAATAATCAAATTTGTTAACAACAGATTCTAAATCTTCATAAACCTTACTATTTCTAATAATCTCTTTTGCTCCAACTGAAGTTGCCAATATTTTATCATTAGGAAAAATAGGCTTTGGATTAACTATGATTAATTTCTTAAAATTAAAATTTTTCATAGCTCTAGCACAACTTCCAATATTTTCTGATAATTGCGGTTTATGAAGAATAAACGAAATATTAGAAAACGACATTAATTACTAGCAGGAGCATTATCTTTAAACAATTTATAATCTAAACTATCAACAAGAGCTTTGAATGATGCTTCGATAATGTTTGGAGATACACCAATAGTAAACCAATTTTTTCCTTTTGAGTCTGTACTTTCGATTGAAACTCTAGTTACAGCCGCTGTTCCTGTGTTTAATATTCTAACTTTATAATCAACTAACTTTAAATCTTTTAAGTATTGAGAATATTTAGCAAGTTTATCTACATTATTTCTGATTGCATTATCTAGTGCATGTACAGGACCATTGCCTTCTCCTTCACACAAAATAATTTTTTTATCTACTTCTAGCTGTGCTTTTGCAGAAGAAATTATATTTCCCAACTTATCTTTTTTTACACTAACATCATATTCTTTAATTGAAATATACCTTGGTATTTCTCCCATTAATCTTCTAGCCAATAACTCAAATGATGCATCAGCACCATCATAACTATAACCAATGAATTCTCTGTCTTTTACTTCATCAAGAAGTTTTTTTATTTTTGGATCATCTTCTTTAAATTCTACGCCAATTGACTTTAGCCTTGATATAATATTTGATTTTCCTGATTGGTCCGAAACCACAATATTTCTTACATTGCCAACTAATTCCGGTTCAATATGTTCATAAGTTTTTGGATCCTTTTGAACTGCTGAAACATGTAGGCCTCCTTTATGAGAAAATGCGGCCGCTCCTACATAAGGTAAATGCTGATTTGGTTTTCTATTTAATATTTCATCTAACAATCTTGATGATTGAGTTATTTTACTAATATTTTCAGATTTAATA
>DTVC01000047.1 GCA_012963775.1 Candidatus Pelagibacter sp.
TTTTCTTTTATTATACGTGATTTAATTTTTTTCTTTTTTCTAACTAATATTTTTTTGATCTTAATTTTTCTTTTAAGTTTTTTTTTTTTAGTTATTTTTTTTTTAATTTTTTTCTTTTTTCTAACTATTTTTTTTTTGATTTTAATCTTCTTTTTAAGTGATTTTTTTTTAATTTTGGATGTTTTTTTTACTATTTTATTTTTTCTTTTTTTTATATTTTTTTTCTTTTTTCTCATAAAGTTACTAATTACGATTTACCAAGAATTGCCTAATAAATATAGTCTCTTGTAATAGGTATCGAATTTATTTTTTTTGTAAGCTGAAATTGAAATACAACGTGATCACCCCATTTAAATGCCATCTCACATCCTGTTAAATAAAATTCCCACATTCTAAAAAAATTCTCGCCAGACATTTCTACAATCTTATCCTTTTTACTTAAAAACCTTTCTTTCCAATGCCTTAATGTATGAGAGTAATGCAATCTTAAAATCTCTAAATCTGAAATAGCTAGACCAGATTTTTCAATTGGATCAGCTAATTCACTTAAACTTGGTGTATATCCTCCAGGGAAGATATATTTTGTAATCCAAGGTTGCGGATCTCTTGGAGGATTTACAGAACCTATGGTATGTATTAAGGCAACTCCATCATCACTAAGTAGATTCGACACTTGTTCAAAATATTTTTTATAGAACTTTCTTCCTACATGTTCAAACATACCAACACTAACGATTTTATCAAACTTTTCAGTCATCTGACGATAGTCTATAAGTCTGAATTCAACTTGATTTTCTAAGTTCATATCTTTTACTTTTTTCTTACTATATTCAAATTGATTTTCAGATAATGTTATGCCAACAACTTCGCATTGAGATTTTTTTGCTATTTCCAATGCAAGCGATCCCCAACCACTCCCTATATCCAAAACTCTCTGATTAGGTTTTAAATTAAGTTTTTTTATAATATGATCGATTTTGTTATTTTGAGCTGTTTCCAAAGAATCATTTTCATCTTTAAAATATGCACAAGAATATTGTCTCTGAGAATCTAAAAATAATTCATATAGATCATCTGAAATGTCATAATGGTGTGCTACATTTGATTTAGATTTTTTAACAAAATTAAAATTTGTTAAAAATCTATATGATCCCCTTAAGCTGTTTATAAGTTTACTAAATTTATTTGTTTCAGACCTACCTATATTTTTAAGGTAAATATTTAAAAAATCACTTAAAGTTCCATTTTCAATTTTAATTGAACCATCGGTATAAGCTTCGCCAAAATATAAATCTGGATAAAATAAAAGTTTATAATGTAATGCTTTGTCTAAAAGTTTAAGTATAATTGGATTTTCTTTTATTGGAATTCCAATTACATGTTTATTATTATTAGCATCAACTAATATAAATCCGTCCTCTTTAATTAATTTATTTAAAAATGATGCTAAATACATTTAAGCAGCCTTTAAATTTGTTATATTAAAATTTATTTTTTTTAGTTCCTCAAATAATCTTTTCTGATCATTATTATTTAAAATACTTAAAGGTGGCAAAAGATTAATGTAAGATTTATCTTTCTGAGCCATAAAGGAATGTATTGCTGATATTAAATTAAATTCTTCAAAAATTTTTCTTACTGAGCAAAGTTTTTTATTAAATTTTTGCTCTTTATTGTCATTAAAATCGTCATACACTTTCCTAGCTAATGAAGCAGTAACATTGCAGGTTGCTGTAATTATTCCAGAACAGCCCAATTCTAATCCTTTTAACAGTTTTTCTTCAGAACCTGGCAAAACTGAAAAATTATCAATTTTTAATTTTTCAAATAAATTATAAGAACTATCTTTTACACCAACTATTTGGTTTGGAAATCTCTTTACCAATTCTTCGATACAATTAATACTAAATTTATAACCGCATAGTTTTTCAAAGTTGTACAAAATGATTTCGCTTTCTGGTACCTGTTTTACTATTTTTGAAAAAAAAATAATTGCATCACTATCACCATATTTATAATAAGCTGGTGGCATTATCAAAAATTTTTTAAAATTTAACGAAATTGCAATTTTCATTAAATTTATTGTTTCACTTAAAGAATTTAGTCCTGTTCCTATAATATATTTATCTTTATATTTGCTGGTTGATAGATAATTGATCATTCTTATTTTTTCACCTATTGGAATTAATTGAGCTTGTCCTGTGCTCCCGAAAACTGCAACACCATGACATCCTTGATCAATTAAGTTTTCAGCATGTTTGGTCGTTTTATCTACATTTAATGATAGATTTTCCTCTAAAACTGACACTGTAGCCGCATAAATGCCTTCAATTTTACTCATAAATAAAATTTATATAAAAAAAAAATTTAGTAAAGATTATAAAACATTAAATGAAAATTTTAGCAGTACAAAATAGAATGGGTATTGGTGATATGGTAATTTTTTTGCCATTTATAGAAGCTATAGCAAGGAAATATGCATGCCCAGTTAGTTTGCTGGTTAAAGAAAACTCAAAGGCTTCAAAATTATTGAATAAAAATCCAAATATTAGCGAAATCATTATTCTAGACAGAGATAATAAAAGCATAAAAGGACGTCATGACGGTATTGGAGGAGCTCTTAAACTAATAAATGATTTAAAAAAATATAAATTTGATAAAGTATTTATTTTTAATTCATCATTAAGATTCAACTTAATTTCTAAATTAGCAAGAATTAAAGAGATATATCAATACCCTCTATTCGAAAAAAAAAATCAACATATTATTCAAGCTGCACAGACATTTTTAAAAAAAGAATTAAACATAGACGTTCCAAGTAATCCAATTATTTCTATTGATACAAATCAAATTGAACAAGCTAAATCGAAGTATGAAATTTTAAATAACCAATTAAATATTCTACTAGGTACTGGAGGTTCTGGAGAAACAAAAAGAATTCCATCTAAAATTTATATAAAATTTATGCAATTATGCTCAGAAAAATATGATTGTAGATTTTTTTTAGCAACTGGAACTAAAAATGAGGAGCAAGAAATTTTAAAAGAAATATTAAACTCTAAATTTCAAAGTAAATGTTTGGCGCTAGATCAATTAGATTTAATTGATATTCTGCCAATTATTAAAAATTGTAAAATTTCTGTTTGCAACGACTCAAGTTTCAGTCACTTGTCAGCAGCACTGGAAATACCAACCATTGTCTTAATGTCAGACACTCCTTTACTTTATGGAAGTTACAGTCCGAAAATGTATCCAATTATTCCAGACGGTGAAGAAACAGTTGAACATAATACTTTGGGCAAAGATAAAATTAATCCTTTAAAGATTTTTTATAAATTTCAAAAAATTCTTAACTAATTTAGACTTTTTAAAACTACTTCTTTAGCTTCATTGACTATTGCAGACAATCTTGCTGTTTCTGGTGAAACATCGGGGTGAATTTTCTTTTGAATTTTTGTGTGGGCTTTTTGAACATCTTGTTTTGTCACGCCTTTTTTTTTATCTAAATTTAAAATTTTATATGCTTCATCTAAAGATAGGCTTGAAGACTTACTATAATTTTGATTTTGATTGAAAGAAAATCTTCCTGAATTTCTCAGTGTTTGGATAAGTCTAAACAAGCCTATTAATTGGTACAATGTGAGTCCCTTTAATTTTATAACTCCTAAACTTAAAAGAATTAAAGGTAATGAAAGTAAAAATCTTCCCCCAAATGCAAAGACTATTGCCAAAATAATTGAGAAAATAAAAATAGCAATTCTTACAATTTTTGAAAGTCTTTTTGTTGATGAGCTGGCTATAAATTTTAGCAATAAATAAACAATTATAAAAATAATTAGTGAATAAAACATTATATTCATATATCTAAACCTTTTTATGAAAATACCACATCTAGAAAAAAAATCTGAACTAAAATCTTGTCACAATATAACATGGGAGGATAATTATAGCTGGATTCATCAATCAAACATTCTAGAAGTATTAAAAGATAGATCAAAACTTCTCCCAAAAGTTAAGAAATATTTAGAAGAGGAAAATGCGTATACAGAATATCATCTAAAAGACACAAAAAATTTACAAAAAAAACTTTTTGATGAAATTAAAGGAAGAATTAAATTAGACGATGAATCACTTCCATATAAAGATAAAGAGTATGAATATTGGATAAAAACTACAACTAAAGGAAATTACTTTATAAAATTAAGAAAAAAGATTGGAACCAACAAAATTGAAGAAATTTGGAATGGTGATAAAGAAAAAGAAAAACTAAATACTGAATACTTTGGAGTTGGTGATCTTGAGGTCAGTTGGAATGACAAATATTTAGGATATTCTTTAGATTTAAAAGGCTCCGAATACTACACAATTTATATCAGGGATATTTCATCAAATAAGTTAATTACTGATAAAATTGAGGAAACTTCAGGAAGTATAAGCTTTAGTTTGGATGATAAATATTTTTTTTACTCAAAACTAGATAAGCATCACAGACCAAGAAAAATACTAAGACATAAAATAGGTACCTCGGTAAAAGAAGATGAATTAATTTTCGAAGAAAAAAGTGAAGCTTTTACAGTGGGAATTGGGCTAAGTTCAGATGAAAAATATTTTTTTATTACAACTTCAGATCATAGTACTTCTGAACAATATTATTTTGAGGTAAATGAAGAAAAACCTCGGCCAAAATTAATAAAAAAAAGAAAAAGAGGAATTTTATACTCTGTTAATTCTTGGAATGGTTATTTTTATAACCATACAAATGACAACGCAGAAGATTTTAAAATTGATAAATGTAAAGATTTATCAATCCAAAATTGGGAAACTTATATTGAACCAAAGGATGAAATTTTAATTGGTGGATTAGTTTTTTTAAATGATTGGGTTTTAAGATCTGAAACTTCAAATGCTCTTGGAAAACTTTTTGTAAGAAATGCAAAAACAAATGTAGAAGAAGAATTAAATTTTGTTGATGAAAAAGTAATTGTTCCTTCAATCTCATTAATACAAAGAGATAAAAATACTGATCTTGTTCATTTAAGTTATTCTTCTCCAAAAACTCAAGCTAGAACTTATTTATATAATTTAAAAACAAAAGAAAAAAAATTAGTTAAAGAGCAAAAAATACCTTCGGGTCATAATCCTGATGATTATATTGTGGAAAGACTTGAATGTGAATCATTCGATGGAAGAATGGTTCCAATTACAATCACTAGACACAAAAAAACTAAAGTGGATGGTTCAGCTAATTTGTTACTTTACGGATATGGCTCTTACGGAAATTCTATGTCTCCAAGTTTTTCTTCTACAAGATTAAGCTTAATTAATAGACATATTATTTGGGTAACAACCCATATAAGAGGAGGAATGGAAAGAGGTATGAAGTGGTGGAAAGAAGGAAAATTATTGAACAAGAAAAATACATTTGAAGATTACATAGCAGTTGCAAAGTTCTTAATTAAAGAAAAATATACCTCAAAAGGAAAAATAATTGGAATGGGTGTATCTGCTGGCGGTTTATTGATGGGAGCAGTAGTTAATCAAGCTTCAGAATTGTTTTTAGGAAT
>DTVC01000048.1 GCA_012963775.1 Candidatus Pelagibacter sp.
GTTATTGGTTAGCAAACAATTACAGAGACTATGGAACCATTAATGAATATACAGCGTGTAGAGAAAAAGCCATTGCAATTGATTTATCACCTTTAAGAAAGTTTGAAATAACGGGTCCCGATTCTGAAAATTTAATGCAATATGCTTTAACTCGTAATGTTAAAAAAATTTCAATAGGTCAAGTTAGTTATTCAGCTATGTGCTACGAAAATGGTTGTATGATAGATGATGGAACAATTTTTCGATTAGGTAAAGATAATTTTAGATGGATTGGTGGCCAGGAATATGGAGGTACTTGGTTAAGAGAATTAGCTAAGAAAAAAAATTATAAAGTTTGGGTTAAATCCTCTACAGATCAAATTCATAACATTTCAGTTCAAGGACCAAACAGCAGAAAAATTTTAGAAAAGTTTGTTTGGACACCTCCTGCTCAAGCAACAATAAATGAACTCAAATGGTTTAGATTTTCTATTGCAAGAATTGATGACCATATTGGAATACCGATTATTGTATCAAGAACTGGTTATACAGGAGAACTAGGATTTGAAATTTGGTGCCACCCTAAAGACGCTCCTAAAGTATGGGAAAAAGTATGGGAATCTGGAAAAGGATTAGGTTTAACACCAATGGGATTAGAAGGTCTAGATATGGTAAGAATTGAAGCGGGACTTATTTTTTATGGTTATGAATTTAACGATCAGACAGATCCTTTTGAATCCGGCATAGGATTTTCTGTTGCATTAAAAACTAAAGAAGATGATTTTGTTGGAAAAGATGCTTTAATAAAAAGGAAAGAGTCACCACAAAAAAAACTGGTTGGTTTAGAGTTAATTGGTAAAGAACAAGCTAGCAATGGAGATGGCGTACACGTTGGAAGAGCTACAGTTGGTGTAATAACCAGTGGAATGATATCTCCTAAATTAAGTAAAAATATAGCGCTTTGTAGAATGGATGTTAAATATTCGGACATTGGTACAGACATCGAAGTGGGTAAAATTGATGGTCATCAAAAAAGAATTCCTGCAAAAGTTGTTGCCTTTCCTTTTTATGACCCCAAAAAATTAAAAGTAAGAACATAAATGAAAAATACCGAAAAATTATTAGAATTTTGGGAAGAACAAATGAGACAATCCCATCGTTCGAGCAACTTTTTTTTTAGAAAATCACCTTCCCACTATCATATGATGTTGTTGGTGATGGCCCATTATAAACAAGATAAACGTATAACGGTAGAAGAACTAAAAACAAGGTTATTTAAAACTTCTAGACCAAAATCAGCATTGATAATTAATGAAGCATGTGAAAAAGGATTCTTTTACTTAGAAAAAACATTAAAAGACCAAAGGAAAAAAAATATAAAACCTAGTACAAAATTTATAGAAGAGTTTGATCAATATTTACAAACTCTTAAAGAAATAACACTTTAACCTACGTTCTTCATTGCTGCTGCTATACCAGCGATTGTAACTAGCATTGCATCTGTTAAAATTTTTTTATTTTTAATTTTTAACTTATTCTTATAAAGTTTTTTCATAATATCTGCCTGTAATATATTTAATACCTCCGCATAAGTATTTCTTTTTCTTATGGACTCTCTGTATTCTTTTCGTTGTTCTAAAATGTAAGTTGGTATTATTTTTCTATTTAAATAAATTAATGTTGATAATTGTTTTCTCAGCTTTTCGCCAGTATTTTTTAGATTTTTATCCCCAAGACATTCTTCATAAAATTTTATTATTCTTTGGTCCGTTTTTGCTAAAACCATATCTAACATATCCATCATTGCATAAAAATATGGCCATTGATTTAACATGTCCTTTAACACGTTTATTTTTTTATTCTTAATAGAATAATTTAATGCCTCATATATTCCCAACCATGCCGGTAAAAGAAAACGAATTTGTGTCCAAGCGAATACCCAAGGAATTGCTCTTAAACTTTTTATATTTTTTGATTTATTTCTTTTTGCTGGTCTAGAACCTATAGAAAGTTGTTCTAATACTTTTTGAGGAGTGATTTCAAAATAATATCTTAAAAAATCCTTATTAATAAAGTTACTTCTATAAGCGCTAGTAGAAACTTTGCTCATAACATTCATTAATTCTCGCCAATGTTTTTTTGGTTTTATTGGTGGTGCCAAAGTTGCTTCTAATACGGATCCTATATAAGTACCAAGACTGTATTCGGCAATTGACTCTGTTGCATATTTTTGTTGTATAATTTCTCCTTGTTCAGTTACGCGTGTTCTGCCATTAACTGTTCCAGGGGGTTGTGATAGTAAAGCTTCATAAATCGGTCCTCCACCTCTACCAACTGAACCCCCTCGTCCATGAAACAGAGTAAGATTAACTTTATGCTTGTTAGATAATTCTTGTAACTTTTCTTGAGTACAGTACTGAGCCCAACTTGCAGCCAATTTTCCTGCGTCTTTACTTGAGTCAGAATAACCAATCATCACTTCTTGTTTGTTTTTAAAATATTTTAAATACCAAGGTATTTTGTACAATTCTTTCATAACATGATGAGCATTTTCAAGATCACTTAAAGTTTCAAATAAAGGAACAGTTCTTAAGCATAATTTCATTCCAGTTTCTTTTTGTAAAACCATTACAGTTAAAATATCAGACACTTTAGATGCCATTGAAATAATATAAGCCCCCAAACATTCTCTTGGTAATTTTGAGATCATTTCAAAAGTAGACCAAGTTTCGCTATCTTCTTTATCAAAAGAAATATTTTTTGCTATCAAAGGTCTTCTTGATTTAAATTCTTTTGATAAAAAAGAAATTTTTTTATCTTCTGACCACTTTTCAAAATCACTTAAACCCAGATGTTTGCAAATACTTTTCATTAATTTTAAATGTTTTTTAGATTCTTGACGAATATCAAGGCGAGCTAAATTTAAACCAAAGGAATAAGCTCTTCTAAGTAAATCCAATACGGAACCATCTGCAATCGCTTTACATTTAATTTCGCACAAAGAATTGTAAACCGCTTTTAAAGGATTATTTATTTCGTTAACAGATTGGACCAATAGTGACTGTTTTAATGGTTTTTTTTCATTTAAAAATAGTTCAATTTCTTTTTGTGTGGTCTTTAATTTATTTCTTATTGGTCTTAAAAATACTCTATAAGGCTCTTGGCTATTCCCAACTTTTTTCTTTAATTTTTTCGAACACTCGTGCATAGATAATTTTTCAATTATTTTGGTAAATTCTTTTTCATATAAATTCGCTGCTTCCCATCTTGATAACAAAACAACTTCTTCAGTTGTTTTTGCAGTAACATTTGGATTTCCATCTCGATCTCCACCCATCCAAGATCCAAATACTAGTGGAGAAAAATTTATTGGTAATTTTTTTCCAGTATAAACCTCAACAGCTTCATTAAATCTTGAACATATTTTTGGAACAGCATTCCATAAACTATCCTCTATTACCGCTAGTCCCCATTTAGCTTCTTCAGTAGGATTTGGTTTAGCTCTTTTTAATTCATCTGTTTTCCATATTGATGTGATTTCTTCGTGAAGGTTTCTTTCCATGGCTAATGTTTCTTTTTTAATATTTTTTATTTTAAATATTCTAGATTTGTTAAATTTTTCTAAAATATTATTCACATTAGTATATTTTTGTATAAGTGTTCTTCTTTTTACTTCTGTTGGATGTGCTGTTAAAACTAAATCAACTTTAATTGATTTAGCAACTTGATAAAACTTTTCTTTAGAAATTGATTTTTGTTTTAACAATCTATCAATAGCATCCTCTAAAATTGTAAAAGCATTTGTTCCTTGTGCTTTTTGAACTTTACCTTCATCAATTTTATGAACACTATCAAGGGACTCTGCTAAATTTGAAAAATTTAAAAATTTACTAAAAGATCGTGCCACAACCAAGGATTCTTTTGGTTTTAATTTATTAATTTTAGATATTAGTTGACGAAATTTTCTTGTTTCGTTTAATTTAATTTTTTTTTTACTCTTTGCGCCTCTGCTTGCTTTGGATAAAGATCTTATTTCTTCTATCTTGTTGTAAAGAAATAGTCCTTCTTGTTCTTTAACTACAATCCCTAAAATTTTTCCTAATAAACTTACAATTTTAGAAAGTTTAATGTTTGCAATTTTATATTTAACTTTTTTTACCATTTAAAGCTATCTTTACAGTTTCACCCATAACAGAAGGGTTTTTCGAAATAACAACTCCACATTCTTTTAGAAGTTCAACTTTCTCAACTGCACTTTCTCCATAAGCAGACACAATTGCTCCTGCGTGTCCCATTACTCTTCCCTTGGGAGCTGTCAATCCTGCTATGTAAGCTATTACTGGTTTTTTCATATTTTCTTTAACAAATTTACCTGCGGCTACTTCTTGTGGTCCTCCTATTTCACCAATCATTAATATTGCATCCGTCTCATCATCTTGTTCAAATTTTTCTATAATATCTTTAAATGAACTTCCATTTATAGGATCTCCACCAATTCCAACGCTCGTTGAAATGCCTATATTTAAATTTTTTAATTGTTGAGCAGCCTCATATCCAAGTGTGCCAGATCGTCCAATAATTCCAATTTTACCTTCTTTATATATATGTCCAGGCATAATGCCTAACAAAGCTTTTCCTGGACTAATAACTCCAGCACAATTTGGTCCAATGAGTGTCATTTTTTCTGCTTTAGAATATCTTCTCATATAACGTTTGATTTTGATCATATCGTGCGAAGGAATTCCGTCTGTAATTGCTACACAAGTTTTAATTCCAGCATCAGCTGCCTCCATTGCAGAATCTGCTGCAAAAGCAGGTGGTACAAATAAAATTGAAGCACTTGCTCCAGTATTTTTGACTGCTTCTTTAACTGTATTAAAAACAGGAAGATTTAAATGGGTTTGTCCACCTTTTCCAGGAGTGACTCCACCAACAATATTAGTACCATATTTAATCATCTCTTCTGCATGGAAAGAGCCAAACTTACCAGTAAAACCTTGAACTATTATTTTTGTTTTCTTATCAATTAATATAGACATTAATTTTTCCCCAATTCTTTAAGTGCCTTAACAGCTTTATTTGCTGCATCTTCTAAAGTTGAGGCTTCAATGTAATTTATTTTGCTTTCTTTTAAAATTTTATTACCTTTTTCTACGTTTGTACCTGCTAAACGTATTACAAGAGGCATATTAATTTCTATTTTTTGTAAAGCTTGAACTATTCCTTCAGCAACCCAGTCACATCTATTTATACCAGCAAAAATATTTACTAAAATAACTTTCACTTTTTCATCTTGAGAAATTAATTTAAACGCTTTAACCATTTTTTCAGGAGTAGCACCTCCACCAACATCAAGAAAATTTGCTG
>DTVC01000049.1 GCA_012963775.1 Candidatus Pelagibacter sp.
AAAAAAAAAGGGCAGTAAAAACTGCCCTTTTTGAATTTTGTTTTGAGTAAGAACGATTACATTCCCATGCCGCCGCCCATGCCGCCCATTCCACCAGCAGGCATTCCACCAGGGCCAGAATCTTTTTCATCAGGCTTATCTGCTACCATTGCTTCGGTAGTAACTAACAATCCAGCGATAGAAGCAGCGTTTTGTAAAGCTGTTCTAACGACTTTTACTGGATCAATGATACCTTCTTTGAACATATCTACGTACTGTTCAGTTTGCGCATCATAACCATGTGATGGTTTGTTCATTTCTAAAAGTTTACCAACCACAACAGAACCGTCCACACCTGCATTTTTAGTGATTTGTCTTATAGGAGACTGTAATGCTTTTTTTATAATCTCTACACCAGATTTTTGGTCATCGCCTTTAACTTTTACTTTATCAAGGTCTTGTGAAGTATAAAGAAGAGCACATCCGCCACCAACTACTATTCCTTCTTCTACAGCAGCTCTTGTAGCATTAAGAGCATCTTCTACTCTGTCTTTTTTCTCTTTAACTTCAACTTCAGTTGCACCACCAACTTTTACTACCGCAACACCACCAGCTAGTTTAGCCAATCTTTCTTGAAGTTTTTCTTTATCGTAGTCAGACGTAGTTTCTTCAACTTGTTGTTTGATTTGACCACATCTTGCTTCGATGTCAGATTTTTTGCCGGAACCACTTACTATAGTACTATTTTCTTTGTCAATTTTTACTTTTTTAGCTGAACCAAGATCCTTTATTTTAACATTTTCTAACTTAATACCAAGATCTTCAGAGATAACTTGTCCACCAGTTAGGATAGCAATATCTTCAAGCATAGCTTTTCTTCTATCTCCAAAACCAGGAGCTTTAACAGCAACAACTTTTAAACCACCTCTTAATTTATTTACTACTAATGTTGCAAGAGCTTCGCCCTCAACATCTTCAGAAATAATCATTAAAGGTCTTCCAGCTTGTACGACTGACTCTAACAGTGGAACCATTGGTTGTAGGTTTGTCAATTTTTTTTCATGCAAAAGAATTAAAGGGTTATCTAATTCAGTTGTCATCTTATCTGCGTTTGTTATAAAATATGGAGAAAGATACCCTCTGTCGAATTGCATACCTTCAACTACTTCCAGTTCTGTTTCTATACCTTTGGCTTCCTCAACAGTGATAACACCTTCGTTACCAACTTTTTGCATAGCTCTTGAAATCATATCTCCTATTTCTTTATCACCATTTGCAGAAATTGTTCCTACTTGTGCAATTTCATCACTGTCTTTTACTTTTTTTGCCGAAGAAATTAATTTTTCTTTAACATGTTCAACTGCAGCTTCAATTCCTCTTTTGACATCCATTGGGTTCATGCCCGCAGTTACATACTTACATCCTTCCTTAACAATTGCTTGTGCCAAGAGAATGGCAGTAGTAGTTCCGTCGCCAGCTTCATCATTTGTTTTGCTAGCAACTTCTTTAACCATTTGAGTACCCATGTTTTCAAATTTGTCTTCTAACTCAATTTCTTTAGCAACAGTAACACCATCTTTGGTTATTCTTGGAGCACCGTAAGATTTGTCTAAAATAACATTTCTTCCTTTTGGTCCAAGAGTTGCTTTTACTGTATTTGCAAGGATATCAACTCCTTTTAACATCGCTGATCTTGCATCAGATTCGAATTTTATTATTTTTGCCATTATAAACTCTCCTTATAATTAAATTATTTGCCAGTAGAGATAGAGATACCCATAATATCAGATTCTTTCATTATGCTGTATTCTTTACCATCAATTTTGACTTCTGTTCCTGACCATTTGCCAAATAGAACTTTGTCTCCAACTTTAACATCCATTGGAATTATTTTTCCATCTTCAGTTTTAGCCCCACCACCAACACCAACTACTTTACCTTCTTGTGGTTTTTCCTGAGCTGTATCTGGGATGATTATGCCTCCAGCAGTTTTTTCGCTGCTGTCTAGGACTTCAATTAAAACTCTGTCGTGTAACGGTTTAAATTTCATATAAAACTCCTATAAATATTGGTTTCATATAGAGACACATCAAAGCTATTTCAAGTCATCCAATGAAATATATGATGTCAAAAAAATCAAAGAAATTAGCTTATTATTGAGTTATATCTGCCAAATGACCAAAAACTTAGATAAAGAAGGGTTAAAATCTATCGTAGATAATTATGATTTATACTTTATAGATCTATGGGGCGTAATTCACAATGGCATAGAAATCTTCAAAAGTTCAATTGAAGTTTTAAATGAATTAACAAAGTTAGACAAAGAATACATTTTACTCACAAATGCACCTAGGCCAAATGCGAATGTAAGAATTTTCATTGAAAAAATGGGTATGGATAAAAAAATTTCAACAAAAGTTTATACCTCGGGGGAGGCAGCGCTAGATTATCTTATTGCAAATTTTAAAGAGAAAAAGTTTTTCCATATTGGACCCCCTAGGGATTTTTCATTATTTAAAACATTTGAAAAAAATAAAATTAATGATCTTAATGAAGCAGAATATTTATTATGCTCAGGTTTGTTTGATGTTCAAGACAAGGAACTTTCTTTTTATAAAAAATTATTAGCCGCTCATTTTAAGAAAATTATGGTTTGTACAAACCCAGATTTAATTGTCGAAAGAGGAAAAGTTAGAGAATTTTGTGCTGGATCAGTAGCAAAAGTTTTTGAAGAACTTGGTGGTAAAGTAGAGTATTTTGGCAAACCTTATCCCCAGGTATATAATCAGGCCACAAACTTAATAAATAGAAAAGTTTTATGTATAGGTGATAATTTGAATACCGACATTAGGGGAGCTAATTTTCAAAATTTTAGTTCTTTATTGATTTCAAATGGAATACATAGAGAAGAAATTAATCAAGATAAAATAACTAATTTATTTAAAAGATACGACGTAACAGTAGATTTTTTGCAATCGAACTTAAAATGGTAAAAAAAATAAAACTATATAATAATTTCAAAATTCCAAAATCACATCAAAAATCAATTTTATTGATAGGTAATTTTGATGGGTTTCATTTAGGTCATCAAAAATTATTCGAACTTGCCAAACAATATAAAAAAAAAAATAAGATAAAATTTGGAGTAGTAACTTTTGATCCAGTTCCTAAAATGTTTTTTAATAATAATTTAAAAAATTATAGAATTTCAAATTTAAATCAAAAGATAAAATATTTTAAAAATTATAATGTAGATTTTGTAATTGTAAAAAAATTCGACAAACAGTTTTCTAAAATGAAATCTTTAAATTTTATAGAACAAATTTTGTATAAAAAATTAAATGCGAAATATATTTTTGTTAGTAATAACTTTAGATTTGGAAATAAAAGAGAAGGAGATGTTGAATTATTAAAAAGTTTAGAAAAAAAATTTCAATATAAAATAATCAAACCAAAACCTTTAAGGAAAAAAAATAAGATAATTTCATCAACACTAATTAGAAAGCTTCTTTCAACTGGAAATCTTGATGAAGCAAATAAATATTTAAATAGAAACTGGTCAGTTGAAGGTTTAGTTCGAAAAGGAAGAATGATGGGGAAAAAAATTGGTTTTCCAACATGTAATATTGAATTAAAAAAATATGTTATTGCAAAACTTGGTGTTTATGCTGTGAAAGTATATATAGAAAATAGAAAAACTTTTCTAAGAGGTATTGCAAATCTGGGCTACAGGCCAACATTTAATCAAAAAAAAATTCTTTTAGAGGTAAACATATTCAATTTTTCTGGAAATCTTTATAATAAGAATTTAAGAGTAGATTTCGTAAAATTTATTAGAAAAGAAAAAAAATTTAAAGGAATTGATCAACTTCGAAAACAGATTAAGTTAGATTTAAAAGTAGCAAAACAAACATATTAATTTTTTAATGAGCAAAGAAAATATTAATCTGCCGAAAACTGCATTTTCAATGAAGGCTAATCTTCCTGCCAAAGAACCAGGAATGATTGAATATTGGGACAAAATAAATCTTTATCAAAAGTTAAGAGACTCTAGTAAAAATAAGGAAAAATTTATCCTGCACGACGGTCCACCTTACGCAAATGGAAATATCCATATGGGTACTGCTTTAAATAAAATTCTAAAAGATATAGTTACCAAGTTTCACCAAATGGATGATAAAGATTCAGTTTATGTTCCTGGCTGGGATTGTCACGGATTGCCAATCGAATGGAAAATTGAAGAACAATATAAAAAAAATAAAAAAAATAAAGATGAAGTTCCAATAGTTGATTTTAGAAAAGAATGTAGAGATTTTGCTAACAAATGGATCAAAATTCACAAAGATCAATTCAAACGATTAGGTGTAATTGGAGATTGGGAAAATTATTACTCAACAATGAGTTTTGATGCTGAAGCTCAAATAGTTCGAGAACTTGCTAAATTTTTAAAAGAAGGAAGTTTATACAGAGGATATAAGCCTGTCTTATGGTCAACCGTAGAAAAAACTGCATTAGCTGATGCTGAGGTGGAGTATTTTGATCATACTTCAGATACAATTTATGCATCTTTCCCAATCAAAAAATCTAAATTTAATGATTTAAATAATTGTGAAATTATTGTTTGGACAACTACACCTTGGACAATCCCAGCAAATAAAGCTTTAGCCTACAATAATAATTTAAATTATTTAATTGTGGAGATTAATGATGAAGGGGACTTCAAAGGAAGAAAAATAGTTGTGGCAAAAAATTTATTAGAATCTGTAATTAAAGAATGCAAAATAGAAAACCATAAAATATTAAACAAATTTTCTGGTAAAAAATTTTCAGGAACTGTTTGTAATCATCCTTTTTTTAAAACTGGATACGATTATGAAATTCCAATGCTTGAGGCTAGATTTGTTACCACAGAGCAAGGTACTGGAATAGTTCATTGTGCGCCAAGTCATGGTCCGGATGATTTTAATTTATGTCTTAGTCACGGAATTAAAGCATTAGAGACCATAGATGATGATGGAAAATATACAAAAAATATTCCGAAGTTTGAAGGAATTCATGTTTTCAAAGCTAATTCAATTATTATTGAAAATTTAAGAGATCAAAAAAATTTACTATCAAATGGAAAATTAAACCATTCTTACCCGCATTCTTGGAGATCTAAAGCTCCTTTAATACATCGAGCAACTGCACAGTGGTTTATTTCTATGGAAAGCCATGGTTTAAGAAAAAAATCACTTAAAGCGATAGATGACACAATATTTTACCCAAGCAAAGCAAAAGAAAGAATTAAATCAATGATTGAAACGAGGCCCGATTGGTGTGTTTCAAGACAAAGAGTTTGGGGAGTTCCTTTGCCAATTTTTGTGAAAAAAAAATCTGGTGAAGTTTTAATCGATGATGACGTTTTTGAAAATATAGCAAAAATTTTTGAAAAAGAGGGTTCCGACTGCTGGTTTTCAGACGATCCACAGAAGTTTTTAGGAAAAAAATACAAGTCAGATAATTATGAAAAATCGAAAGATATAGTAGAGGTATGGTTTGATAGTGGCTCAACGCACTCATATGTATTAGAAAAAAGAGCAGATTTAAAATGGCCAGCATCAATGTATTTGGAAGGATCTGACCAACATAGAGGTTGGTTCCACTCATCTTTACTAGAGTCATGTGGAACAAGGGGAAGAGCGCCTTTTGAAACGATTTTATCTCATGGATTTGTGGTTGATGGAAAAGGTCAAAAAATGTCTAAATCTGTAGGAAATATTATTGCACCAGAAGATATTTTAAAAAAATATGGTGCCGATATTTTAAGAGTATGGGTTGCCGCATCAAACTACGCTGAAGATCTAAGAATTGACCATTCAATTTTAGAACAACATGCCGAAGCTTATAGAAAAATAAGAAATACTTTTAGATATTTATTAGGAAATTTAAATGACAATTTTTCTGAAATAGATTTTAAAAAGGTTGACTTAAATAATCTTCCAGAACTTGAACAATATTTATTGCACAAAATATACTTATTAAATGAAAATTTTCAAAAATATTTTAAGTCTTATAGTTTTCATAACTTATATAAAGAATTATTAAATTTTTGTATAGTTGATCTTTCCGCTTTTTATTTTGATATAAGAAAAGATACTCTTTATTGCGATGCAATAAATTCTAAAAAAAGAAAAAACTGCATTTTAGTTTTAAATGTAATTATTGAATGTTTGATTAAATGGTTTGCTCCAATATTATCATTTACTACAGAAGAAATTTTTTCACTAATATACAAAAATGAAGAAAGCATTCATTTAAAGAAATTTGTAAACATACCCAAAGAATGGAATAATCAAAAATTAGGTGAGAAATGCGCTACTTTAAAAAAAATTAGAGATCACTGCAATATTAGTATCGAAGAAAAGAGAGCTGAAAAAATTATTGGTTCAAGTTTAGAAGCAAGAATTAAAATAAAACTTAAAAATAAATTTTTTGAAGTTGCAAAAGATATTGATTTTGCCGAACTATGTATAACTTCAGAAGCAGCGGTAGTTAAAGATGAAAAAATCACAGCTGATATCGAAGTAGAGACATTTAAAGCCGAAGGTAATAAATGCAGTATATGCTGGAAGATTAAACAAAAAAAATGTGAAAGATCTAATTGTCCAATTTAATACATGTTAAGTTTAAATATAAAAAAATTTTTATTTATTTAGTAATAATATTAGTAATTTTTATTTTAGATAGAATTTCAAAAATTTATATTTTAAATATTGCCGAAAGCAGAGGAACAGTAGAAATAAATTTAAATTTATTTTTAAATTTTATTTTAGTTTGGAATACTGGAATTGGTTTTGGTCTTTTGTCATTTGAGCACTCTACACTCTATAATCTTATAACCAGTTTAATAATTATAATTAATTTATTGATCATTTATTTGATCTTTAAATCAAATGATTTACGAGCATACTTTTTCATATTAATTTTAGGAGGTTCCTTTGGAAATCTGTTTGATAGATTATATTATTCAGCGGTACCGGATTTTATTGATTTAAACTATAAAGGATATCATTGGTTCATATTTAATGTTGCGGATATATTTATAACATTAGGAATTATTTGTCTTATTTTTGCTGAATTATTGAATTATAAAAAGACTAATGAAAATTAATAAAATTATAACAGTTATTTTACCGATATTTCTATTATATTCGTGTCAAGGAACAGTAGATGCATTACAAGGTAAAAAAAGATCTGAGAGCAGTGATGAATTTTTAGTTGAAAAAAAGAATCCATTAACACAACCACCAGACTATAATGAGCTGCCAGTTCCTGTTGGCCAAGAACAAGAACAATTTAATGAAGAAAATGAATCAGAGTTGAAAAAGATCCTAGATATAAGTCAAAATGAAGAGTGTACAATTCAGAATAAGAATATAAGTCAAAATGAAGAGTGTGCAACTCAGAGTAATACTGATGAAAATACATCTTTAGAAAAGTCTATATTAGAGAAGATTAATGATTAAAAATGTTAACCTCTAATATAAAATTTATTAACTTTATTCAAAAACAAAAAAAAAAACCAATATATAATTTTAAACAGTTAAAAAAAGAAAATTGGATTAAAAAATATAAACTACTTTTAAGTCTCACTCCAAATTACAAATACAGCTATACAAAAGCACAGATTAAAAACTTAAAAAAACAAAATTTTTTTAGATTAATTGGCATGGGTGGTTCAACATTAGGAGCTAAAGCAATATATAAATTTTTACAAGATAAAACGAAAAAAAAATTTGTTTTCATAGATAATTTAAAACCCAAATTGTCAAAATATGAAAAATCTAATGAAGCCGTTAACATCATTATCTCTAAGTCTGGCAATACACTTGAGACAATTATAAATACAAGTATTTTAATAAATCAAAATCAAAAAAGTAAAAATATTTTTATTACAGAAAAAAAAAATAGTTACTTATTAAATCTTGCACACAAGATCAGAGCAGAAGTTTTTGAACACAAAAATTATATAGGAGGAAGATATTCTGTTTTATCTGAAGTTGGAATGCTACCTGCTGAACTTATGGGATTTGATGAAAGAAAATTTAAAAGGTTAAACTTATTAATCAATAATAATAATTTTTTAAAAAAATTAATAATTAATGTTGATGCTACTCTAAAATTTATTAAGCAAGGAAAATCTAATTCAATAATTTTAAATTATGATGAAAAATCTGAAAATTTATTAAAATGGTATCAACAGCTTATTGCAGAAAGTCTTGGTAAAAAATCTAAAGGACTTCTACCAATGATATCAAATATGCCCATGGATAATCATAGTTTATTGCAACTGTATTTAGATGGTCCTAAGAAAAATTTTTATACTTTTTTTAATGTATTCGAAAAAAAATCAGAAATTATTAATAAAAAAAACATTCTAAATACACATGCATATCTAAAAAATAAATCTATTTTTCAGATATTAAATTCACAAAAAAAAGCAACAGAAAACATATTTAAAAAAAGAAAACTACCATTTAGAAGCTTCGAGTTGCTTAGAAGAAACGAAGAAACACTAGGAGAATTATTTTGTTTTTTTATTTTAGAAACAATTTTATTAGGTAGGGCTTTGAAAGTAAATTCTTTTGATCAACCATCTGTAGAACTTGTAAAAAAAGAGACAAAAAAGATTTTAATTTAAATAAATTTACCAAAAATTATCTTCGATATTCCATAATTTTCTGTTCTCAAGATTTTAAATTTACTATCAAAACTATCATTTGATCTTTTATGCCTATGCAAAATTATAATTCCTTCTTCGATTAAAATGTTCATTTCATTAATCTCATTTAAAAGTAAACTTATATTTTTTTCTTTATAGGTCGGGTCTAAAAAAATTAAATTGAATTTATTTTCTCCAATTTTTTTAATTTTTTTTAAATCAAATACATTTTCTGAAAATAACTTTACTTTCTTTTCACAATTAAATTTATTGATATTTTTTGTCAAAATTTTTATTGAAGGTTTATGCTGCTCAATAAAATAAACCTTTGAAGCTCCTCTAGATATACATTCTAATCCAAAAGATCCTGTTCCTGAGAAAATGTCTAGAACAATAGATTTTTTTATGGAAATTCTCTCATTTTTGGAATGCTCAAGAATATTAAAAATAGACTCTTTGGTTAAATCTTTTAAAGGTCTTGTTTTTTTATCTAGAGGTTCATATATTTTTCTACCTTTATAATCACCAGCAACAATTCTCATTTATCTATGACTTTAAATCCAATATCTTTCCTGAAAAAACTATTAGACCAATTTAAATTATTAATTAATTTTAAAACTTTATCTCTTGATTCTTTATAGTTTGAAGAAATAGAAACAAAATTTAGTACTCTTCCTCCATTAGAAAAAATCTCACCATTATTTTTTTTTGTTCCTGCATGAAAAATAAAATTATTTTTATCTAAATTTAGTTTTTTTAAATTATCTATTTTGATATTACTTTTAAACTTTCCTGGATATCCTTTAGAACATACTACAACGCATAAGCTTTTTTGATCTTTCCACTTAATTTCTATTTTATCTAATGTCTCATCACAACACGAATTAAGAATTTTAAGAAAATCTGTTTCTAACAATGGCAATATAGTTTGACATTCCGGGTCACCCATTCTTACATTATATTCAATAAGATAAGGTTCATTATCTTTAATCATTAAACCTGCATATAAAAAACCTTTGTAATTTTCTCCTAAATCTTTAACTGCTTTTAAAGTAGGTATAATAATTTTATCAATTATTTTTTTTTCTAAATCATTATTAATTAATGCTGAGGGCGAATAAGCACCCATGCCACCTGTATTCTTTCCTTTATCTCCTTCGAATGCTCTTTTATGATCCTGGGCTGTTTGAAAGTTTTGAAAGTTTTTTCCATCACATATTACGAAAAAACTCATTTCATCACCTTTTAAAAATTCCTCAATTAAAACATTTTTTGCTTCACCAAATTTTCCATCAAATATTTCTTTTACAGCTTCATTTGCAGAATATGAATTTTCACATATGTAAACTCCCTTACCTGATGCTAATCCATCTGCCTTAACTACAATTGGAAAATTGCTAGATTTTATAAAATTGATTGTATCTTTAGTATTTTCGAAAATACCAAAATTTGCTGTAGGAATATTATATTTTTTACAAATTTTTTTTGTAAAAATTTTTGATCCTTCAAGTTGAGAAGGAATTTTTTTTGGACCAAAAACTTTAATTTTTTCTTTTTCTAAGAAATCTACTATTCCATTAACCAAAGGTTTTTCTGGACCAACTATAACTAAATCAACTTTTGATTTTATTAAAAAATTCTTTATTTTATCAAAATTATCTAAATCGATTTCAATATTTTCAGCTATTTCACTTGTCCCAGCATTGCCGGGTATACAATAAATTTTACTTATTTGTGGAGACTCGGATATTTTTTTACAGATTGCATGTTCTCTCCCACCACTTCCTATAATACTTATAATCATATATAAGTATCCTTCTATCCAATGAAAAATAAATTAGCCACAATAAAATATCTGCCAAATAATTTTGAAATAATAGAAGATGGAGATCATGTAATTTGTGCGGTATCAGGAAAGAAAATTTATTTAGATAAACTTACCTATTGGAATGTAGAATTACAAGAAGCCTACTTTTCTTATGTAGAAGCAGATAGAAAGAGAGAAGAATTAATCAAAAAAAATTAAATTATTTCCAACGATTATGAGTCCAAATCCATTGAGTTGGGTTTTTGATAATCATTTTTTCAATATTTTGATTAATTGTTAAAGAATTATTTTTTAAGTCTTCTTCATGAACTCCAGTTTTTGTTATTTCGTATGGTTTATGAATCACCATTTCAAAATTAATTCCGTTTTTTCTTTCAATATATATTGGGACTAGTTTGCAATTGTATTTCAGAGCTATTTGTGCTGGAATAGTGGTAGTATGTGCCTCTTTATTGAAAAAAGATATTCTTGGTCCTTCGCTAACACGTTGATCTACCATTATAGCAATACTATACCCATCTTTGATTTTTTTTATTATTTCCCTAGAACCAGCTACACCTTTTGGAATTTGTATAGGACAAATATATTTCATTCTTAAATATTCCATGAATGGATTTAAAAAAAAATTATTTAAAGGTCTATAAATTGCAGCAAGTTTAATCCCAAATTTATCTAGTTCCATTGCCATAAGTTCAAAATTTGCAAAGTGACCAGAAAAAAAAACTACCGGTTTATTTGATTCTTTTATTTGATCTAAATATTCAATTCCTGTGATTTTCATGTGATCAAATCCAGTTTTGTTTAATTTGAAATTTTTTAAGAAAATATATTCAGCAAAAGTTCTTCCAATATTTGACCACATTTTATTTATGGTCTCTTCCTCTTTTTTTTTATCAATATCACCTAATCCAATTTTAATATTTTGTTTAATTATATCTTTTGATCTAAAAAAAGGACCAATAATTTTTCCCAGAATACTTCCAAGGTTAGATGCATTTTTAAGTCCTATTATTTTAAAAATACAAAATAAAGAAATTATACTTATAAACTCAAAAAAATATTTTATAATTTTCATATATTTTTTTTTATTAATTCTATAAAATTATCTTTATTTTTTATCTCCAGTTCAATTTTCAAATATTGAAAATGTGTTTTAAAATTATCATGGATTCTAAAATAATCTTTTTCTGTAGTTAATAGAATTTGATTCTTTTCACTATTAATTTTTTTTATTAGCATTTCCAAGTCAGACACAGTAAAGTGGCAGTGATCTGGGAAAGAGTTTGTGCCTATTAAATTCAAATTATTTTCTTTTAATAAATCAAAAAAATTTGATGGATTTCCTATTCCAGAGAAAGCATATATTTGTTTATCTTTAAATCTATTAATATCTACGGGTTTATATTTTGAGTAGAATATTTTAACATTCTTGTTTTTATTATATATTTGATCTTCAATTTTAATATTTCTTTCACCATTTATAACAATGCAATCAGATCTATTTACAGCTGTAATTCTTTCTCTCAACGGTCCAGATGGTATTACGAGTCCATTTCCAATCCATTGCTTTTGATTAAAGCAAACAACTGAAAAATTTTTTTTAATAGTATAATCTTGAAATCCATCATCAAGAATTGCAATATCGTTTTTATTTTTTATTAGAGATTCTATTGCTTCTTTTCTGCTTTTGGAAACGAATGTTGTTCCTACTTTTTTTAGCATTGTTATTTCATCCTTAAGATAATCGTAGTATTTTTTAACAAATGCAGGATTTTTTCCTAGAGATTTAGTGATCTTAAAAATTTCTGATGCTAAAGGCGTTTTTCCAGTGCCACCCACATAAATATTTCCCACGCAAATAATCGGTATTGGAAATTTTTTGGATATTTTATATTTATTTATAAAAGAAAATAACAAAAATAATATTGAAATTGGAAAAAATAAAATAGCCCAAAAGGAAAATCTGGAACTATCCCAAAATTTTGGTTTTTTCAATTTCATTTAAAAATATTTGCTAATCTCCTTTTGATTTTCAACCAATACTTCATTTCCGATAGAATTTATCTTTTTTACAATTTGTTTTGAATTGAATTTATTATTTAAATTTTTGTTAATAATATTTTTTGCTTGTCTAAGAGTTCTAATTTTTGAAGAAATTTTAATTTTGTTTAACAAATCATATACTTCTAAAAAGTTATCAATATAAGGACCATGAATAATTTTACATCCTAGTCTTGCTGCTTCTAAAGGATTTTGGCCGCCATGTCTAATCAAGGAACCTCCTAGAAATACAATATTACAAATTTTTTGGAATGATTTTGTTTCTCCATAGGTATCCACTAAATAAATGTCAGTATTTTCTTTAATTTTTTGATTAGAGCTATGCAGGTGCACTTTTAATCCAATTTTTTCTATATCTTCCTTAATCTCTGAAGATCTGTGAATATGTCTAGGAATAATTATAGTAATTCCATTTATATAATTTTTTTTTAAATCATTATGTATTTTTGCACAAAAAATTTCCTCATAATTATGAGTGCTTATTGCTCCAAATAATATTTTTTTTAATTTAAAAAAATTTTTTTGGTTTTTATTTAACTTATTAGTTATTTTTAAACCTGTTTCCGAAAATTTTAAATTTCCTAATTTTTTGATGTTTCTAGCGCCTAGTTTTTTAAGATAATTTTTTGTTTCATTGTTTTGAGATAAACAAATGTCAAATTTATTAAATAATAACCTTGAAAATATAGATATTTTTTTCCATCTATTAAATGATTTTTTAGTTATTCTTGCATTTAGTAATATTAGAGGGATGTTTCTTTTTTTTAAATTAAATATCATATTTGGCCAGATTTCAGACTCAACAAAAATAGCTACCGATGGCTTCCACTGACTTAAAAATTTATTAGTAATGAAATTTACATCAATTGGAAAAAACTGATGAATAGTTTTTTTAAATTTAAATTTATTAAATACTTTTGCTGAACTTAATGTACTTGAAGTCAAGAGTATTTTCTTTATACCTCTTTTTTTTTCTAATTTTTCAATTAATGGAATTATGCTTAGTATTTCTCCTACACTTGAGCAATGAAACCAAATCAACTTTGCGACATTTGGTTTATCACTAAATATTCCAATTTTTTCTAAAAATCTTTTAGGATGTTCTTTATTATTTAAAATTCTATAAATTATTATTAAAGGCGAAATTAATAATATTGAATTAATTAATATTCTATATAAAAACAACATTAATCTTTTCTTAATTGTTTTTCGTAAAAATTTTTGTAAATTTCTGATGATTTTATTAATTCTTGATGATTGCCTTCAGCTGCTATTTTTCCATCATCAACAACATAAATTTTATTTGAATTCATAATTGTAGATAGTCTATGAGCAATTACTAATGTAGTTCTATTCTTTGTTAAAAATTTGATAGCTTCTTGAATTTTACTTTCGGTCTCTGCATCCAAAGAAGATGTTGCTTCGTCTAGAAGTATTATCTTGCTTTTTTTTAACATTGCTCTTGCAATAGATAATCTTTGTTTTTCTCCTCCTGATAGCCTTATTCCATTTTCTCCTATAATTGTATCAAATTTATTTGGTAATTTATTTATAAATTCATCACAAAATGAAAGTTTTGCTGCTTCAAAAATTTCATCTTCAGAAGCATCTAGTTTTGCATAAGCAATATTATTTTTAATTGTATCATCAAATAAAGTTGTATCCTGATTAACTAAAGATATGTTTGATCTTAATGAGAAAATTTTACTTTTGTAAATAGATTGGTCATCAATTAAAATATCTCCAGAATTACTATCATAAAATCTTGGTATTAAATTTAAAATTGTAGATTTTCCCGCTCCACTATGACCTACAACTGATGTCATTTCACCTCCACTAATGGTTAAATCAATTGATTTAAGAACATCTCTTTCATCATCATTATATTTGAATCTAACTTTATTGAATCTTATTTCTCCTTTTTTTATTTCTAAATTATTTGGCTTTTCTGTTTCTATTATTTGGTTTTTCATATCTATAATTGGCAAAATTCTTTTAGCCGCCGCTAATCCTTGGTTTATTCCCATGTTTAATGTGGCTAATGATCTTACTGGTTGGTAGGCCAACATCATTGCAGCTAGAAAAGAAAAAAAGCTATTGATATCTAATTCATTTTTTAAAATCAGCTTTCCAGAATAGAAAATTAGACCAGCAATCATAAATCCAGTTAATATCTCCATTATTGGTGAAGCTCTAACCAAAACCGTTTGAATTTTAATTACTTTTTCTTTAAGATTATTAATAAATTTTTCAGTTCTTGAAAATTCGAAGTTTTCCTTCTGGAAAATTTTAATTATTTTGTGATTTTTAAAAATCTCCAATAAATACGAAGTTAATTCTCCTGCTCTATCTGCTGCTTCAGTAGTAACTTTTCCCATTCTTTTACCAAGTGACCGAGCCGCAAAAGAAGCTAATGGAATCATTATTATAGCAAATAAAGCTAATCTCCAATTTTGATAAAACATAACTCCCAATAAACCAATTAAAGTAAACGTATCTTTGGTTAAATTAAGTATTACTGTGCTAACTAAATTAGTGATCATGCCCACATCAAAAGTTAAATGAGATATAAATTTTCCTGAATGTTTATTATCAACTATTTGACTGTCAGCTTCAATAATTGATTTCATAACTTGGAATTGAAGTATTTTTGTTATTTCTTGACCTACTCTAATAAGAATTGTTTTTGCAAAATAAAGAGAAACACCTTTGGTAGAAAAAGCTAAGATTATTATTAATGGAATAACCAAAGTTAATGTTTGATCTTTATCAATAAAAATTTTTTTAATTGCCGGGTCAAGCAACCATGCAATTGAAGCAGTGCTTCCAGCCACCAACACAGAAAAAAATACTGATAATAAAATTTTTGGTAAAAATTGTTTTGTATAATTGTTGTATAATCTTTTTATGATATCTATATTTCTCATAAGGTTAATTTACCTACTAATAAATTTAAAAAAATTATTAAACCTAATAAGTTATTAGACTTAAATATTTTTAAACATAAGTTTGGATTTTTTGCATTTAATTTAATTAATTGGAAAAAAAACAAATGAACAAATGGAAAAATTAGAAACAAAAAATAAATATAATTAAAATTCATTAACAACCCTATATAGATAAGCGATAAAAAAGTTATTGAATAACATAAAAATAAAATTTTTTTTGGATTGTTTTTAAATTTTATAGAGGTTGATTTAACTCCAATAATTTCGTCATCTTTAATATCTTGGTATCCGTATATCGTGTCATATCCGAGTGTCCAAAATATGGCTCCAAAATAAAAAACTAATGGTATCAAACTTATGCTTTCATTAATTGATGCCCAGCCTAGGATTAAGCCATAGTTGAATGTTATTCCTAAAAATAATTGGGGCCAATATGTAAATCTCTTCATTAATGGATAAGCGAAAGCCAAAGGCAAGGATGCAATTGCTAGAATTATTGTAAGTTTATTAAAATTAATTAGAACTAAAAAAGCTAAAGAACATAAAATTATCACATAAACTCTTGCTAAAAAAATTGATATTTTTCCTGAAGCAATAGGTCTATTTTTTGTTCTTGCAACTTTTTTATCAAAGTTTCTATCAGTTATATCATTAACTATACATCCTGCTGATCTCATTAGAATTGATCCAGCAAAAAATAAAAATAAATAAAAAATATAAATATTTAAATCATTGTTGAAATCATAAGCAATTGTGAGTCCCCATAAACATGGCCAAAAAAGTAGCATGTAACCAATTGATTTATTTAATCTTGTCAGTTCAATGAATAAATTTAGATTTTTCATTATAATTTACTTGTAAATAACAAAGCCTAGATTCATAATCAAATTGATTCGATATGAATATTGATTACACAGTTACGGCACTTATGTTTCCAGCCATACCTCTATTGATGAGCGTTTATGGTAATCGTTTTCATACACTAAGTAATTTAATCAGAAAAATACATGACGAGTACGTTTGGGAAAAACACATTCCTCCAGAATGGGAAAAGCAGCTTATTAATTTAAGTGCAAGGGTTAAATGGTTAAAGTATACGCTTGCATGTGCAAGCTTTGGATTTTTGTTCAATATGTTAACAGTTTTTGCTCTTTATTTTAATATGATTTTTTTGGCAAGGATTATTTTTGGATCTTGTTGTTTAGCAATGATAGTTTCGGTTATTTTTTTTATCAGAGATATATTTCTTTCCACACAAACATTAAAACTTCATTTATCAGATATGAAAATAGATTTAGACTAAGGAATAATTACTGCTGGACCAATAATTTTTCTATTTTCGAGGTCTATATGAGCTTGCATAGCTTCATCTAATTTATATTTTTTAAATATTTCTATTTTAACTTGTCCAGAGTTTATTTTTTCAAATAACATCTTTGAAGCTTCGTTCAATTCTTCACTTGTGCTTAAATATTGACCCATTGAAGGTCTTACAAAAAACAATCCTTTTGGCTGAAGCATCTTCGGTACATCTATTGGTGATAGTGCTCCAGAAGCATTTCCAAAAGACACCATCGTTCCTCTGGTTTTTAAACATGCAAGGGATTTTTCAAATGTTGATTTTCCAACTCCGTCATAAACCACAGGCAAACCTTTTCCATTAGTTAATTCCATAACTCTTTTTGCAAAATCTTCTTTAGAATAATTTATTACTTCATCACATCCATTTTTTTTTGCTAAATTAATTTTTTCATCACTTCCAACTGTGCCAATGACCTTACACCCTAAACTTTTAGCCCACTGGCAAAATATTTGTCCAACACCTCCTGCAGCAGCGTGATATAAAATGGTTTCACCAGAAGAGACTGGGTAGGTTTTGTGCAATAAATAATAAGTAGTTAAGCCTTTAGTCATTAAAGTTGTTGCTAAAGTTAAGTCTATTCCATCAGGAACTTTAACTAAATTTTTTGTAGGAAAGATTCTATGAGTAGAGTATGCTCCCAAAGGCATTGCAGAATAAGCTATTTTATCACCAATAGAAAAATTTGAAACGTTAGGTCCAACTTCTTTAATAATTCCTGAAGCCTCAATACCAATGCCTGAAGGCAATTTAACAGGATATAAGCCTGATCTATGATAATTATCTAGGTAATTTAACCCAATTGCAACATGCTCAATTAAAACTTCATCATTGCCAGGTTTACCTAATGTAATTTCTTCTATTTTTATTACTTCAGGGCTACCATTTTTTTCAATCTTTACAGCTTTCATTATTTTACAAATGTACCATTATGATAGTCTTGTACAGCTTTTAATATTTCTTCTTTAGTATTCATAACAAACGGACCTCCTCTAGCTATAGGCTCTCCAATTGGTTTTCCGGAAATTAATAAAAATTTTGACTTAGTTACACCTTTAACTTTTAATTTTTCACCTTTTGTTAGAAGAATTAAAGTCGAGTTTTTAACTGGGTCATGATTTTGCTCTCCAATTTTAATTTCTCCCTCAATTAAATAAATGAAAGAATTATGGGTTGAAGGAAGATTAAAATTAAATTCTTTGTCTTTTTCAAGCTCAACATCAAAATATATTGGTTCAACATTGTGACCTTTTACAGGTCCTTCAAAATTATCAAATTTTCCAGCAATAATTTTAATTTTTTTTTCGTTATCTTTATAAACCTGCATTTGTTTAGCGTCTATGTAGATATATTCAGGTTTATTCATTTTTAGTTTTGCGGGCATATTTACCCATAATTGAAATCCATGGAGTTTACCTTCAGACATGGCTGGCATTTCAGAATGAATTATTCCACCGCCAGTTTTCATCCACTGAACATCACCTGAAGACATTCTTCCTTTTGCGCCGGTACTGTCTTCATGTTCAAATTCTCCATTAAGCATATAGGTTACAGTTTCAATTCCTCTATGAGGGTGAGGAGGAAATCCACCAATATAATCATCTTTATTTTCTGAGCCAAATTCATCTAACATTAAAAAAGGGTCAAAATAATTAGGGTCAGTTCCAATGCTTCTTTTTAATTTAACACCAGCGCCATCCGATGCTGGTATTGGATCTATAATTCTATCTACTTCTATTTGTTTCATATGAATATCATATAAACATATGTTAAAGTATATCAAGCAACCACATAGCTTTATATGAGCAATATTAGATTATTTTTCCCTGAAAATTTATCACTTAATTTAACTGCTAAGCTCGATAAATCCCAATCACACTATGTTAATAAAGTTATGAGAGTTAAAGTTAATGAAACTTTTTCTT
>DTVC01000050.1 GCA_012963775.1 Candidatus Pelagibacter sp.
TAAATGGAATTACCTTTCTTCTGTATGGGTAGGAAAAGCAATTGCATTTATTGGTCTAGCTGTTGATAATTTAATTCGTACTTGGGCGGACCAACAAAAAAAATTGTTAGGTCAGGATTAAAGTTTTGTGAAAGCAATACTTGCTATCGATCAAGGAACAACTTCAACAAGAGCAATAGCATTTTCTGTTCAGGGAAAAAAATTATATTCATCACAATTAGAATTTAAACAGTATTTTCCAAAAAATGGCTGGGTAGAACATGATCCTGAAGAAATCTGGAAAACAACAATACAAGTAGTTAAAGATGTAATTAATAAATGTAGAAAAAAAAATATTAAAATTTTAACTGTAGGAATTACAAATCAAAGAGAAACTACAGTTATGTGGGACAAAACCAATGGAAAACCCGTATACAAAGCAATAGTTTGGCAAGATAGAAGAACAGCTGAGTTTTGTAAAAAATTTAAAACAGCTAAAAAAGAAAAAATTATAAATAGAAAAACGGGATTACTAATTGATCCATATTTTTCAGGAACAAAAATTAAATGGATATTAGATAATGTTCCAAAAGCAAAAAAACTAGCAAAATATAATCAACTTCTTTTTGGTACAGTTGATACTTTTTTGCTTTGGAAACTAACAAAAGGCAAAGTACATGCAACAGATGCTACTAATGCATGTAGAACAATGCTATTCAATATTTCTACTAATAAATGGGATACCGATATTCTTAAAAGTTTAAAAATTCCAAAAAACATTCTACCTGTAGTTAAAGACTCTTCAGATGATTTTGGTTTTACTGATAAATCAATAACTGGAAAATCTTATCCAATTAACGGAGTTGTTGGAGATCAGCAAGCAGCAACTATAGGACAATCTTGTTTTGAAAAAGGATCTGTAAAGTGCACTTATGGAACTGGTGCATTTATTTTGATGAATACAGGAAGTAAAAAGATATATTCCAAAAATAAATTATTAACTACTATTTGTTATCGACTAAACGGTAAGACTACATATGCTTTGGAAGGTTCAATATTTATTGCTGGGGCAGGAGTTCAATGGTTAAGAGATAAAATTAAACTTATTAATAATGTTACTGAAACAGAAAAAATTGCAAGGTCTAGAAAAACCAATAATGGAGTATATTTAGTTCCTGCATTTACGGGTCTTGGAGCACCTTATTGGAGACCTAATTCAAGAGGAGTGTTGAGTGGATTAACGAGAAATACAGATTGGCAAGATATAGTTAGAGCAGTAATAGAGTCTGTTGCATATCAAAGTTTTGATTTATTTAAAGCAATGAATAACGATGGATTAAAACCCAGAGTAGTTAAAGTTGATGGAGGAATGGTTTCAAATAATTGGTTCTCTCAATTTCTTTCAGATATTTTAGGCATAAAAGTAATTAGACCAAAAATTAATGAAGCCACTGCTCTTGGGGCTGCATTTATGGCAGGACTTTATATTGGTGAATTTAATTCTTTAAAATCGATCTCAAGAAGATGGAAAATAGACAAAACATTTAACCCTAATATTAATAAATCAAGTAGAATAAAGCTATTGAAAGGATGGAAACAGGCAATTAAGAGAACTTTGATTTAGAGTATAGAAATGAAAAAAATATTAATTATAGGAGCAGGAGCCATGGGATCTGCTTTTTCAGTTCCTTGTGTGGATAACAATAATGAAGTTTCGTTAATAGGTACTTTCCTTGAAAACGAATTAATAAGATCACTCAAAGCTAATAATAATTTTCATCCCGCATTAAAAATAAATTTACCAAAACAACTTATTATAGAAAGACATGATAATTTAAGTAAAATAATTGAAAATGGAGTAGACGTAATTGTTGCTGGTATAAGTTCAATTGGTATTGAATGGTTTGCTAATGAAATATCAAAATTTTGTAAAAACAAAACATCAATAATTTTATTAACTAAAGGATTAGCTGTTGAAGATGATCAACTTATAACGCTTTCTGAAAAATTGGAGAATATTTTAAAAAAAAATGGTCATAAAAGTGCAAATATTTCATCAGTTAAAGGCCCTTGCCTTGCTACTGGCTTAGCACATAAAATGAGAACAGGCACTGTAATTGCTAATCAAAATTTAAAACAAGCTCAAAAAATTCAAAAATTAATTTCTACAGAATACTATAAGAGTGAAATTACTGATGATATTCCGGGAGTTGAATTTTCGGCAGCCATAAAAAATATTTATTCAATGCTGATTGGTGCCGCAGAAGGATTAAGCAATCCATCTGCTCCAACAGAAATCCAAGAAAAATTTTATCTCAATACATCAGCTGGTTTAGTTCACAGATCTATTTCGGAAATGGTTGAATTTGTTTCGTATTACTCAGGAAGAGTTGAAACAGTATATGGATTAGCTGGTCTGGGCGATTTACATGTAAGCGTAGCAGGTGGAAGAAATAGCCTGATGGGGAAATATCTTGGTCAAGGATACCTTTATAAAGATGCTAAAGAAAATTTTATGAAAGAGATTACAGTAGAAGGTGCTCAACTTGCTTTTGAAATAGAACCAAAAATAATGAAAAATTTTAAAGAAAAACAATTTCCTTTGATGTTCAGTATTTTGAAGTGTATTTGTTATAACAAAAAATTAGAAATTAACTGGTAACATGAAGTCAAATTGGAATTACCCAACAACAATATGGGTTGGTGAAAACAGATGTAAAGATTTAAATACAGCCTGTGAAAATCTGCATATCATTAATCCATTATTTGTGACCGACAAAGATCTTATTAATTTACCTATGGTCAAATCAATTATTTCACATTTAAAAAAAAAATTACATAAATTATCATTATTTTCAAATTTTTCTGGAAATCCGATTGGGGAAAATGTTGATGAAGGAGTTAAAGTTTTTAATGAAAATAAATGTGATGGAATCATTGCTTTTGGTGGTGGTAGTGGATTAGATGTAGGCAAAGCTATTGCTTTTATGTCTGGACAATCAAGACCTATATGGGATTTTGAAGATATAGGAGATTATTGGACTAGAGCAGATGAAAGTAAAATTTTACCAATTATTGCAGTGCCAACAACCGCAGGAACAGGTTCAGAAACTGGAAGAGCTTCAGCTATAATCAACAAACAAACTGGAATTAAAAAAATTATTTTTCATCCAAAAATGTTACCTTCAATAGTTATTTTAGATCCAGTTTTAACTGTTGATCTTTCACCGAGATTAACAGCCGCTACAGGAATGGATGCTTTAGCGCATAATCTAGAGGCATTTTGTGCACCAGGATTTCATCCAATGGCCGATGGTATTGCAATTGAAGGAATGAAATTGATAAAAGAATCTTTATTAGTGGCTGTCAAAAATGGAAAAGATTTAAAAGCAAGGATAAATTTATTGGCTGCAGCAAGCATGGGTTCTACTGCATTTCAAAAAGGACTTGGGGCAATTCATTCTCTAAGCCATCCTGTAAACGCTCAATTTAACATACATCATGGATTGTCTAATGCAATTTTTATGCCCTATGTTTTGACTTTTAACAAAAACGTGATTGAAAATAAGATTATTACTATTTGCGATTATTTAAACCTTAAAAAAAACTTTCAAAGTTTTCTTGATTGGATTTTAGATTTAAGAAAAAAATTAAATATACCTCATAAACTTTCTGATGTCGTGGACATTAAAAAAGTTGATCTTGAACAATTATCAAAAATGGCATTTGAAGATCCTTCTACTGGAGGTAATCCTAAAAAAATAACAATTGACGATATGAAAATTTTATATGAACATAGCATTTCAGGGAAATTATTTTAATGAAAAATTTAAATTTATTAGTAGTCGAAGGAAATTTACAAAAGGAAAATGAAACTTTCAAAAAATCAGGAATTTCAACTCATGCCGAAAGTTTAAAAGAAAGTCTTTTATATTATACAACAGATTTAAATATTGATGTTTTTAACCCATGTTCAGAACTAAGTTTTGATAAAATATTACCCAATGTTAAAAAATACGACGGTCTAATTTGGGGTGGTAGTAGCTTAAATATTTATAATGATTGTATTGAAATTCGTAGACAGATTTCTTTTATGAAAGAATGTTTTAATAATATTAAGAAGATTTTAGCAATATGTTGGGGAATGCAGGTTGCTGTTACAGCAGCCGGAGGAGAAGTAAAAAAATCTTCAAATGGCGCACATATAGGAATTGCAAACGATATTGAAATTAATGAAAATGGATTAAATCATCCATTATATATATCAAAAAATAAAAAATTTAACTCACCTGCATTTAATTTTGATGAAGTTGTTACATTACCAGAAGGCGCTATAAACTTAGCATCAAATAAAATTAATAAGATACAAAGTATTCATTTTAAATCCGGAGTAAGTGATGTATGGGGTTTGCAATATCATCCCGAAATTACATATCATAAAATGATTAGCTTAATTAAGTTTAGAAAAGATCGATTAATAAATGATAGAAAATGTTTTAAAGACGAAAAAGAAATTCAAAATCATATCAATTTTATTGAGCAAGAAATTAAAGTTTCAGAAAAAGATTCTAGGATGTTGGAGTTAAAAAACTGGTTAAATTATTTAAAGGCTGCTTAATTAAAACAATCCTTCGATTTCGCCCTTATTATTTAGTTTAATAGAGTCAGCAGCTGGTACTCTAGGTAGACCAGGCATAGTCATTATAGCGCCACACACAACAACAATAAATTCAGCTCCCGATGAAAGACTAACTTCTCTTATTGGCAAAACATGTCCAGAAGGAGCTCCTTTTAAACTTGGATCTGTAGAGAAACTAAATTGTGTTTTAGCTACGCAAATTGGAAGTTCTCCATAACCATTTTCTTGAAAATTTTTTAGTTGGTCTCTTACTTTTGTATCTGCAACAACTTCACTTGCATGATAAATTTCTTTAGCAATTGTCTCAATTTTTTTAAAAAGTGGTGCAGAATTTTCATATAATAATTTAAATTTATTTTTTCCTTTTTCGCATAATTCAACAACATCATTTGCAAGTTCTTTTGTTCCTTCTCCTCCATTTGACCAATGAGTACAAAGAGTTGCTTTAACATTCAGTGTTTTACAGTAATCGATTAGAGTCTTTACCTCTTGTTCAGTATCAGTAATAAAATGATTTACAGCCACTGTTACCGGTAGTCCGAATTTTTGAACATTGCTAATATGCCTTTCTAAATTTACTAAACCTTTTTTTAAAGCTTTCACATTTTCTTTTTTAAGTTCGTCTTTTGCTAGTCCACCATGCATTTTTAATGCTCTAATTGTTGCAACTA
>DTVC01000051.1:0-6216 GCA_012963775.1 Candidatus Pelagibacter sp.
AATTAGTAGTACCAATCTCCAACGCACGATACGCACTTAATGCAGCTAATGCACGTTGGGTAAGCCTCTATGATTCTTTATATGGTACTGACGTTATTTCTGAAGAAAGAGGGGCTGTACGTGGAAAAACCTATAATCCAGTAAGAGGAAAAAAAGTAATAGAGTATGTCCGTAACTTCCTAGACAAGCATATACCTCTAAAAAAAGAGAGCTGGAAAGATCTAGAAAAAATTCCAGAAGTCAAAAACAATAAATTAAATTTAATACTAAAAAATCCTAAACAGTTTGTAGGATATAACAAAAAATCAAATCACATATCTTCGCTTTTGTTTGTAAATAATAATCTCCATATAGATATTTTGTTTGATCAAGATGGTGCGCTAGAAGTTAACAATCCTGATGGTAATCAAGATAAAATTGCAATACATGATATTATTTTAGAATCTGCAATTTCAACTATTTGTGATCATGAAGACAGCGTTGCGGCAGTAGATGCTGAAGATAAAGTTCTTGGGTACAAAAATTGGTTGGGTCTGATGAAAGGTGATTTAAAAGAAGAATTTGAAAAAAAAGGAAGAAAAATTTTAAGAAAATTAAATCCAGATCGAAACTATATTTCTCCTAAGGGTAAAAAATTTAAATTGCATGGAAGAGCATTATTGCTAAATAGAAATGTTGGTCATCTTATGACTAATCCTGCTATTCTTTTAAAAGATGGTTCTGAATGCCCAGAAGGAATCCTTGATGCCTTTATTACATCTACTGCATGTCTTCATGATTTAAAGAAAAAAGGAAACTCTAGGTTAAATTCTATTTATATTGTTAAACCTAAAATGCATGGACCTGATGAATGCGCATTTACTGACTTAATTTTTGAAAAAATTGAAAAGTTATTAAATTTAAAAAAATTTACAATTAAATGCGGAATAATGGATGAAGAAAGAAGAACTTCAGTAAATTTAAAAGAATGCGTTCGGAATTTAAAAAATAGAGTTTTTTTCATAAATACTGGATTTTTAGATAGAACCGGAGATGAAATGCATACATCTATGGAAGCTGGACCTATGATTAAAAAGGGTGATATGAAATCTTCAACTTGGATTAAAGCTTATGAAAATAATAACGTAGATATTGGTCTAAGTTGTGGTTTTTCAGGGGTCGCACAAATAGGTAAAGGAATGTGGGCAATGCCTGACAAAATGGCTGATATGGTTGAACAAAAAATTGCTCATGTACAAGCAGGCTCGAGCACGGCATGGGTGCCTAGTCCAACAGCAGCGGCATTACATGCTCTTCATTATCATGAAGTTGATGTATTTTCTAAACATAGAGAATTATCAAATAGAGAACCGGCAAGACTCTCTGGACTTCTAACTATTCCAATTGCAGATAGGCCTAACTGGTCAATAGAAGAAATCAATAATGAATTAAAAAATAATGCTCAAGGTATTTTGGGATATGTAGTACGATGGATAGACCAATCTGTCGGTTGTTCTAAAGTTCCAGATATTAATGGAGTCGGCTTGATGGAAGATAGAGCCACACTAAGAATATCTTCACAACATATTGCTAATTGGTTGCATCATGGCATCTGCAGCAGGAAACAAGTTCTAGAAATTATGAAAAAAATGGCAAGTGTCGTTGATAATCAAAACATTAAAGATCCTGCATTAAAAGGATATTCGCCTTATCAAGCTATGTCGGGTAACTTTGATAAGTCTATCGCATTTAAAGCAGCATGCGAACTTGTCTTTCATGGAAGAACACAGCCATCTGGTTATACTGAACCTATTCTTCATCTTAGTAGACTACTTAAGAAAAATTAGTCTGAATTATTTTTAATAGGACTTCTGTTTTTAAATGCAGAGAATAAGGTCCCATCATCTAGACTTTCAATTTCTCCGCCAACTGGCAAACCTTGAGCAAGTTTAGAAATAATTACATCAGTATCTTTTAAACTATCCTGAATATAAAATGCAGTGGTTTGACCTTCAACGGTAGCACTTGTTGCTAAAATCACTTCTTCTATATTATCTTTTTTAACTCTCTCGACTAAAGAATTTATTAATAAATCTTCTTTTCGTTGACTATTAGATGCTGAAATTGTGCCTCCTAAAATATGAAAGTAACCTTGATATATGCTTGAATTTTCTATGCTCCACTGATCAGCAATATTTTCAACAACACAAATTTTGTTATATTTTTTTTCTACAATTTTACAATTATTATAACTGCATTCTATTGAATTAGGTTTTAATGTTCCACAAATTTTACATCTAGATATATTTTTATAAACTTCTGCTAATGCTTTTGCCATAGGCTTCATTAACTCTTCACGATTATTGATCAACCGTAAAATAATTCGCTTTGCACTTTTTGGGCCAAGCCCAGGTAACTTGGAAATTAATTTAACCAAAATATCTATCTCTGATATATTTTGCATTTATTAAGTTATAAAGGCCATTTAAAATTTGGAATGCCAAAACCACCGGTTGCCTTTGAAATTTCTTCGGTTGTTTTTGATTTTAATTGAGATTTTGCATTATTGTGGGCTGCTATGATCAAGTCTTCAATTATTGTTTTTTCTTCCTTTAAAATTTCAGACGATAATTCTAACTTCACCATTTCACCTTCTCCATTTAATGTCACTTTCGCTGAGTCACCACCAGACACTCCTACTACTTCAATTTGTTTAATTCTTTCTTGGCTTTCTTTCATTTTAGCCTCTAATTCTTTGGCTTTATCTAAAATTTTACTAAAATCAGTCATTTTTATCCTTTATCTCTACATCTACTAACTCTGCATCAGGAAATAATTCAATCATTTTTTTATACAATGTACTTTTTTTTGCTTCTCCTAATAGATTTTGTTTATTTTGTTTTTCAACCTGTTTTTTAGTTAGCGTACCATTTTTTTTTGAAAGTGTTATAATCCATCTTTTATTTGTCCATCCAAATAACTTTGTTGAAAGGTCTTTAACAAAATCTTTATCCAAGTTTTCATTGAAAGATATTTCAATTCTTTGATCTTCAAAACTAACAAGATTAACATTAGTTTCTAATTCGTATTTTAATTTAATTTCTTTTTTTTGATTGCATATATTGATTAGATCGTCAAAATCTTTTATTTCAATTTTTCCTTTGATTTCATTTAATTGAGTTTTGGGTAGTGTTTTCTCCTCTTGAGAAATATTCTTGATCTGGCTAATTGTCTTATTTTTTATGTTTAAATTTTGATCATCTGTTGTTGTAAATAATTTATCCTGATCATTTAATTTATTATCTGAAATATTAATATTGTTAGTTTCAAGTATATTATTTTGCTTTACGTGTTTTAAATATAAAAGCCTGATTAAAAACATTTCTATTGAAAGATTTTGATTTGAAACAATGTTTAGCTCATCCATAGTTTTAATTGTGAACTGCCAGAATAACATCATAGTTTCTGAATTTACAGCAGCAGCAAGTTCAGAAATTTGTTTAAATTCTTCATCATTTAAAGAAAAATTTGTCCCCTCTAATTTCAATGATGTGATATTTTTAAAATAGTAAAGAAGTTCTAAAAAATCATTAAGAAATATTTTTGGTTCCACTCCTTTGTCATATATGGATCGATATATTCTTATTACATTCTCTTCATTGCCTTCAAATAAATTTTTAAAAAGTTCAATTAAAGAACTTTTATCAAAATATCCAAAAATTTTCTGTGCATTGTTAAAATCTAATTCTTGTCCATCTGATTTACTAATTAATGCTCTATCTAATAAAGACAAAGCATCTCTTACAGAACCTTCAGAAATTTTAACAATTAATTTTAATACTTCGTCAGTTGCCTTACCTTTTTCTAAGTCTTTAATCTTTTTAATATACTCAAATAATTCTTTAGATTTTACTCTTGATAAATCAAACCTTTGACATCTTGAAACAACAGTTACAGGTATCTTTTTTATTTCTGTAGTAGCAAAAATAAATTTGAGATAATCGGGTGGTTCTTCTAAGGTTTTAAGAAGTGCGTTAAATGCAGCTTTTGACATTTGGTGAACTTCATCTACTATAAAAATTTTAAATTTTGCAGTAGTTGGCGGATATCGTGAAAATTCTATCAAGTCTCTTACATCATCCACACCCGTCTTACTAGCAGCATCCATTTCCAAAACATCAATATGATTAGAATTTGCGATTGATTCACAATTTTCACAAAAATTATTTTTACATAATTTTTCTATACCATTTTTGCAGTTTAATGCCTTTGCAACTATTCTTGCTATAGTAGTTTTGCCTACGCCACGAATGCCATTAAATAAGTATGCATTAGGAACTTTATTTAATTTTAAAGAATTGAATATTGTTTGAGCTACAATTTCTTGACCAATCAAATCCTCAAAAACTTGAGGGCGATATTTTAAAGCAAGCACTTGCGATTTTTTTAACATATTACCAATGGGGCCAACCAACCTGAAAAATAATGGCTGCCTTTGCTGACTTTCGCCCCTGGAGGATTCACCTTATATCCACCTGGTTGACCCAGCATTATTATATCAAGATAAATTTCTAATCTACAAGAAACTTAATTAATTTATTTTTTCCTAAATAGATCTTGTTTAAACACCCCTAAAAGTTGAAATTCAGTACAGTGTAACTCTAAATCGTTAAGAGATTCGGCAATTTTTTTTTCTTCTATATGACCATCAACTTCACACAAAAAAAAGTATGACGAGAATGCACCTTTCTCAGGAAAAGATTGAAGCTTTGTCATGTCGCATGACCTTACTGCCATACCAGATAAAGCCTGATAAAGAGCCGCTGGTTTACTTTTTAACTTAAATAAAAAAGATGTTATATATTTTTCATTTTCTTTAAATTCTGGTTGAACAATATCTTTTTGAAAAACTAAAAAGCGTGTAAAATTTACTTTATCATCTTGGATGTCAGATTTTAGAATATTCAAACCATAAATTTCTGCACTAAGTTTTGATGCAATCGCAGCTTTGGATTTATCCTTCGTTAAGGAAACAAATTTAGCACTGCCCGCAGTGTCCGCCATGACGTTTTCAATTAAATTATGTTTTTTAATAAAACCAGTTGATTGACTCAATGCTGCTGTATGAGAATATACATCTTTTATATCTTCTATTTTTGCACCAGATAAAACTAAAAGATTATGATTTATTGGAAAGAAATGTTCTGCATAAATATTTAATCGGTATTTAAAAATTAAAAATTCGATATTTATGTTACCAATTAGTTGGTTTTGTTCGGGTATAATTGCTTTTATGTTATGATCATTATTTGCTAATTGAAAACATTCATCGAATGTCTTACATGCTATGGTCTCACATCCAGAATAATTTTCCTTTGCGCAGCTTTCACTATAGCTTCCTGATATTCCTTGATAAGCAATTTTCATAAATTTTAATCTTATATTCTATTAATTTTTACTTCCAACAAGTTCTTTACCTTTTGATAATCTAACCAGTTGTCTACGCCAATGGGTGATGTTTTGGCTAGTACTACATCTATATCAATATTATTTTCTAAGGCTCTAAGTTGTTCTAATCTAAATTTTTTTTCATTATCAGTCTGTTTTAATGAAATAATTTTCTCTAAAACTGATACTTTGTATTGATAAATACCAATGTGGTGATAAGTATTTTCTCTATCCAAATTATCCAATCTCCTAAAAAAAGCTTCAGCTTTTGAAATATTATTCTCATTTATTTCGTCTTTTGTTTTAACTTTTACGATATTTTCATTAATATACTGGTTGTCCTCATTTATTTTACATGCCAATGTTCCCATATCAGAATTGAATTTTGTAATTTGATTGTTTAAGTTTATTATATCATTTATATCTAACATGGGTTCATCACCTTGAATATTTAAAATATAATTAACTCCTGATGGTCTTATTTTTTCATAAGCTTCAAAAATTCTGTCTGTGCCTGTTTTGTGGTTTTTACTTGTTAAGATACTTTTTCCTCCTTCTTTAATTACTTGATCAAATATTTCTTGATCTTCTGTGGCAACAAACACCTCTCCTATTTTTGTTTCTGATGCTTTTTTATAAACTCTAGAAATAATTGTAGTACCGTTAATTTTTAATAATGGTTTACCAGGTAACCTGGTTGCTGCCATTCTAGAAGGTATTAAAATTAATGTTTTCGGCATAATAGTTATCGTTTTATGCGTCTTTGAGACGCAACAAACAAAGTAAAAT
>DTVC01000051.1:6316-18423 GCA_012963775.1 Candidatus Pelagibacter sp.
AAAAGTTTTCAAAAAATGTGCTGCTTGCCATTCAATAAATAAAGATGGAAAAAATAAAATAGGTCCAAAATTATATAATGTGGTTGGAAGAGCTACAGGAGCTACTTCTGACTATAAATACTCAAAAGCACTTATATCTTACAGCAAAACTTGGACATTTGAAGAGTTGAATGGTTTCTTAATTAAACCTGCTAAATGGATAAAAGGTAATAAAATGGGATTTGCAGGACTTAAGAATGATAAGGATAGAGCTTCAGTGATTTTATATTTAAATCAAAATAGTGATAATCCACAACCTTTACCTTAATTGTTTATAATTTATTTAAACAGTACAATAAAATACTTTTCTGTAAATGATATCTATTAGTTGCTTGTTGCCATACAATAGAGTTTTTCCCATCAATAATTTCTGAGGTAACTTCTTTTCCTCTGCTTGCAGGTAAACAATGTAAAAAAATAAAATCTTTTTTTGCAAATTTTGTTAGACTTTTGTTTATCTGAAAATTTTTAAAATCTTTAAGCTTCTTTTTTTTATTAACTTTGTCATTTATACTGATAAACTTGTCAGCAAACACGGCATCTGCTTGAAAGATTGCTTTTTTTGGATCATTAAAAAATTTTATTTTGCTATTTTTTCTATTTATAATTTTTAAAGTGTTTTTGCTAGGAGGATATTTTTTTGGTGAAGCAATATTTAATTTAAACGAAAATTTAACTGATGCCTCAACCAAGCTATTCAAAACATTATTTGTATCACCAATCCAACATAGCTGAAGTTTTGATACTGGTTTTTTTTTAATTTCTTCTATAGTAAAAATATCAGAAAGGATTTGAGTTGGATGTCCTGAAACAGAGAGTCCATTAATGATTGGAATTTTTAAATATTTTTTAAACTTTTTAAGTTTTATATCAGAGTCTGTTCTTAACATAAAAACATCACCATAGTTTGAAATAATTTTTGCAGTATCGTGTATGGACTCGCCACCTTCTCCAAAATGTAACTCATCTTTTCTTAAGTTAAGTGCTCCTCCGCCAAGTTGTCTTATAGCTAAATAAAAACTTAATCTTGTTCTTAAACTAGATTTTTCGAACATTTGAACTAAAAATTTACCTTTAAGAGGCATATCCTTGTCAGGGACTAATGAATTTAAGTTTTTTCTTTTTGTTTTTCTTTTTTTTGCATCATTAATTATTTTTCTTAAATTTGTAGCAGGAATATCAATTAAATTTATAAAATGATTCATAAATTATTTATATTCATTACAAGTTTTATTAATTATTTTGATACCTTCATCAATTTCTTCTTTGCTAACTATTAATGAGGGGAAAAGTCTAATTACATTCTCACTTGCTTTTACTACAATCAATTTATTCTTTAAAAGTAAACTAATAAATTTTGATGGATCATCATGCATTTTGATCCCAATCATAAGTCCTCTTCCTCTAACTTCTAATATTAATTCTGGAAAATCCTTTTGAACTTCATTTAATTTTAATAAAAAATATTTTGAAACTTCATTAAGATGTTCTTCAAAACCTTTTTTGGTCATTATATCTAAAACTACATTTGCAAGTGACATTGCAAGAGGAGATCCAGCAAATGTTGAGCCATGGCTTCCAATACCCATTGAATTTGCTATTTTTTTCGTAAATAAACAACCCCCTACCGGGTAACCTCCTGCAACTGCCTTTGCAAAAGGTACAATATCTGGCTTGATGTTAGAATACTGATAGGCAAAAAACTTGCCACTTCTAAAGTAGCCACTTTGAATTTCATCGCAAATTAGAAGAATATTTTTTTCATCACAAAGCTTTCTCAGTCCTTGTAAGCAATGATTTGGAATAACTTTAATTCCAGATTCACCAAGAATACTTTCACAAAGAATTGCACAAGTTTTATCTGTAATTTTTTCATTCATTTCATCATGATTGCCAAACTCAAAATGATCAAAATTATTTAACAAAGGAAAACCTTCGGTATGTTTTGGATTATTTCCAGCAGAAATTGTTCCGATTGTTCTTCCGTGAAAGCTGTTTTTTATACATAAAATTCTATTTTTTTCTTTTTGGCCTATTGAATAAAAATATTTAACGGCTGCTTTAATTGCTAGTTCGGTTGCTTCTGCGCCTGAATTTTGAAATCCAACTGCATCAAAACCTGTAAGCTTACAAATCCTTTCTGCAAATTTTTCTTGCTCTTGAATTAAAAATAAATTACTTAAATGCCATGGTTTTTCTGAATTTGATTTCATCGCTTTAACTAACGCTTGATGGTTATGTCCTAATGCATTAACAGCGATTCCTTGCACAAAATCTAAATATTTCTCATTTTTATCATTGTACAAATAACTTCCTTTTCCAGAGATAAAATTCTCTTTTACAGATCTTGCATATGTTCCTAAAACGTAGCTCATTATTTTTTTGATTAAGATTTTATCTTGTAACCTTTTTTATACAACAAATACGCTATATACCAAATTATGATTGACAAAATTGTTAAATACATCAAACCAAATGTGATAGATCCATCCATATTATTTATAAATGAATATCGAAAGCCATCTATCATGTGGAAAAAAGGATTATAGTAACTTAGAGTTTTTAATAATTCCGGCAGTCTATCTACTGAATAAAAAGTACCTGAAAGAAAAGATAATGGAACAATAATAAAGTTTGTTACAGTTGCCATATGATCAAATTTATCTGCCCAAAGTCCAGCAATAAATCCAGCGGCTCCCATTATGAAAGAACTTAAAAATAAATATAGAATAAAAACAACATAATTTTTTATTTCTATTTCAATAATTAACGAAAAAACAATTATTGAAATAATTGATATTGTTAATGCTCTTGTTACTGAAGCAAAAATTATTGATAAACTTACTTCTCCTGCTGAAAGTGGAGCACCAATTAAATCAACTATATTCCCCATAACCTTTCCCATCAATAAAGAAGAAGATGAATGTGAAAATGCTTGTTGAATTACTTGCATTGCAATTAATCCTGGTGCCAAAAATTCTATGAACGGCACTCCTAAAACATCAGATCTTTCATTTCCAATTGCTATAGAAATGACTAATAAAAATAATATTGCAGTAACTATTGGTCCAATAATTGTCTGTCCAAATACGTTCAAAAACCTTAGTGTTTCTTTTGTATATAGTGAGTATGCTCCTACCCAATTAATACCAAATCTTCTTATTCCAATTTGATATTTGTTCTTTAATTCAACCATGAGTTATTCATAAACTTTTTTATTAATAATTGTGAAAAAAACGAAGAAAATCCTTGTAAAAGTAAATGTATTATGTGTATCTGCATTTAGTTGTAATAAAATTTAATTATACTAAATATAGTATTATGAGTTGGACTGACGAAAAAGTAGCTATACTTAAGGAACTTTGGGGCAAGGAAAAAACTGCTAGCCAAATCGCTGAGGTTATTGGAGGAATAAGTAGGAATGCTGTAATCGGCAAAGCTCATAGATTAAATCTTTCTGCAAAAATAAAGCAAAGAGTATCTGCATCAAATCAAAGAAATAATATTAAATATGAAGAAAAAGGTTTTCAAAAACGTGGAAGAAGAAGCAAATTTAAATCACTGCTTATTGGTAGAGATTTTGAACCAGCTAAAAATTTACATTTAGAAGAACTAACTGATCAAACATGTAAATACATGGAAGGTCATCCAAATGAATCTGATGCTTCGTTTTGCGGAAGAAAGACTGTAGAAAAATTTAGTTATTGTCCTCTTCATTTAATGTTAGTTTTTACTCCGAGAAACAAAAAAGAAGATCTCAGTGATAAAGAAGATGAAATTCCTAAATTTATAGAAAAAAAAATAGAATCAGCCTAAAAATTTATAATTTTGTCATTTGCTTATTGAATTTCTCCCCGCTCAAATCTCCATTATCATAGAGTTTTTGTTAGTTGATTTATTTGATTTATAAAATTTATGTTTAAGTATTTATTGTTTCCAACAAACTCGGTTTTTCTTCATTTCTAATTGATAGAATTATCATTTTGATTTGATTTAATTAATTTCTAGTACGATTGTTCTAGAACCTCATACATTACAAATTTGAAAATAAAGTAAAAAAAATAAATAATATAGTTTATTTTAATATTTAATTTGAATTTAAATCTCTTTTTGAATATTGACCAGCCTCTTTCCACATATAACAATATTTTTCTACTTCTTTTTCAAACTTGAGTTTGCAGTTATATCCAATATCCAAATTTGATTTATAATTACCTGATAATATAGAATCATGTTTTAATAATTTTAATTGATCTAAAGTTAATAGTGGTTTTGGCAATAATTGAAAAAACATTGCCATAATTTTTGCAATAGTTAAAGGTATAGGAATTAATAATTTTTTTTTATCAATTAATTTTAAAAGTTTTTGAAGAATTTCATTAAAAGTCATTTCTTGTGGACCAACACATTCTATAATTTCAGAACAAATATTTTTATTAATTATTTGCAAAATTATTTCTGCTAACTCTGAACAATGTATAGGAGTAAATTTTGTTTCACCCTTATAATAAAGAGGAAAAAAAGGAAGTCGGTTTAATAAAGTCATAAATTGAGTTGTAAAATTATCGTCCACTGAATATACAATTGAAGGTCTTAGAATTGTTGTTTTATAAAAATTTAATTTAATTTCTTTTTCTCCCTCTAATTTACTTCTAGCGTATTTACTATCTTGAGCATTTTCTATTCCAAGAGCAGATATGTGAATAAATTGCTCAATGTTATTTTGTTTGCAAATTTTTGAAATGATGGAAGGAAAATTGACATGAATATTTTGGAAAGTATTGTTTCTTTTTTCAAATAATATTCCAATTAAGTTTATGCATATATCTTTGTTTTTTAATAAGTAATTTAGCTTTTCTTCATCAAAAATATTTTCTTCAATAACATCCAAATATCCTGGATTTCCTTGAGTTTTTAACACATACCCTTTTTGGTGAAGATTTCTTGTAACTGCAGTCACCATATGATTATTTTTGGTAAGCCTCCTAATCAAATGACGACCTATTTGACCTGATCCACCGAATACTAGAATATTTTTTCCTTTCATATATAAATATTTTAAATGAATTTAGATATTAAATTACACAAACATGACTTACCAGATGATTTAAAACTAGGCAACACAATTGCAGTTGATTGTGAAATGGGCGGTTTAAATATTAAACGTGATCCTCTATGCTTAGTTCAAATATCAGCTGGAAACTCAGATGCTCATATTGTTCAACTGGATAGAAACAACTATAAAGCGCCAAATCTAGTTAAAATTCTTGAAGATAAAAAAGTCAAAAAAATTTTCCATTTTGCTAGAGCTGATCTAACTTTTATCTCTTACCATTTAAAAATTAATGTTCAAAATATAAATTGCACAAAAATAAAATCAAAACTTTCAAGGACTTACACTGATCGTCATAGTCTAAAAGATTTGATAAAAGAATTTGTAGGAATAGATGTTAGCAAACAACACCAAGCATCAGACTTTGGAGGAGAACTCAGTCAAGCTCAATTAAAATATTGTGCTAATGATGTAATTTATTTACATAAAATTAATGATGCTTTAGATAAAATATTAACCAGAGAAAATAGAATGAAACTTTATGAAGATACAATAAAATTTGTACAAACTAGAGTGGATCTTGATCTTGCTTCATTTAAAGAAGATATTTGGTCTCACTAATGAAAAAAATAAATTTTAAAGAAATAGCAAAAGATGTTATTGAAACTGAAATTAAATCTTTAAAAAAACTCAAATTAAATATTAATAAATCATTTGATAAAGTCGTAGAAGCCATACTAAGTTGTAAAAATGGTAAAGTTATAATATCTGGGGTAGGTAAATCAGGAATTATTGGCAAAAAAATTTCTTCAACATTTGCCTCAGTTGGTATTCCTTCTTTTTTTATTGAAGCAAGTGCATGCTCTCATGGTGATTTAGGTCAAATAAGTTCAAATGATGTTTTAATTCTTATTAGTTTTAGTGGAGAAACGGCAGAACTACAAAATATAATTCAATACGCAAACAGAAATAAAAGAATTATTTTGATAGGAATTGTGTCAAAAAAAAATTCTCTTTTATATAAATCTTCTGACATAAAATTATTAATTCCTAATGTTGTTGAGGCTGGACCGGGAAATATATTGCCAACATCATCTACCATCGTTCAATTAGCTATTGGAGATGCGTTAGCTATAGCAACCATGAAATATAGAAAATTTGATAAACTAGATTTTAAGAAATTTCATCCAAGTGGAAGCTTGGGAAGTAAATTAAAAACTGTAGAGGATTTGATGATTACTGGTAAAAAAAACATACCTTTTATAAATGAGAATACTAAAATTAAAATAGCTTTGAAGACAATGTCACAAAAAAAATTAGGAATATTAATCGCAAAAAACTCAAGAGGCTTTAGCACTGGCATAATCACAGATGGTCAACTTCGTAGAGCTACACAAAAATTAACTGATATTAGCAATTATTTAGTGAAAAAAATTATGACAAAAAATCCTATTTCAGTTCATAAAGATATTTTAGCTGCTCAAGCTTTATCTATTATGAATTCAAATAAAATTACAAGTCTTTGTGTTCATAAAGGAAAAAATAAATACAAGACTATTGGTATTTTGCATATACACAATGTATTGAGCAAAAATATCCAGTAAATGATTTTTAAAAAAGTAATCCAAATTTTAATAATTTTATTAATAATATTAATTTCTTATTTGGTATTGAATATTTATTTTTTTGATAAAAAAGATATTTCTGATTTAGATTTGAACGAAAATTTAGTTATAGAAGAAGATAATTTAAATTTTGACAATGTAATGGAAAATTTAGAATATAAATCTTCTGATAAGTCTGGAAATAATTATATAATTAAAGCGAAGAAGGGGAAAGTAAATCTCGAAAAAGAAAATCTATTAATTTTAGAAGATGTTTATGGAGAAATTAAACTTGTAGGAAAATCAACTATATATATATATTCTAATTTTGCGCAATATAATAGGAATAATTTTGATACTAGGTTTTATCAAAATGTATTAGTAAATTATGAAGATAAAAGATTTAATTGTGATAATTTAGATTTATTTTTTAAGGATAATTTTGGATCAATGTATAACAATATTGTATTTGTGGATGAAAATACTCAAATTAATGCAGATCAAGTTAATATGAATTTATTAAATGGTGATATAAATATTAAAATGTTTCAGGAAGAAAAAAAGATAAAAATTTTAAAAAAATAAAAATGGGAATAATTAAAAAATTTAGAATCACTACATTTAAAAAAGAAATACCTAAAATTTCTTTAAAAAGAATTTCATTATCATTTAATAAAAGACAAATACTCGAAGACATTTCGTTTACAGTAAGAGAAGGAGAAATCTGCGGATTACTTGGGCCAAATGGTGTTGGAAAGTCAACAATATTTAACATTATGATTGGATTAATTGCACCTGACTTTGGAGATATTTATATAGATCAAAAAAAAGTAACAGATATTCCAATTTACAAAAGATCCTTAGACTATGGAGTAAGTATAGTACCCCAAACGGGCGGTCTTTTTTCTGACTTATCTTGTTTACAAAATTTAACAGCTATTGGTGAAATAGTTATTAAAAATAAAAATGAAAGAATTTATAAAATTGAAAATATGATTTCTAAATTTGAGTTAGAAGCAGTAAAAAATATAAAAGCAAAATATCTTAGTGGTGGCCAAAAAAAAAGAGTCGCCATTGCAATGGGCTTATTGTCTGATCCTCGAATCATATTAATGGATGAACCTTTTCAAGGTTTAGATATACTTTCAACTAGGCAACTTCAACAAACTATAGTAAACCTTCAAACAGAAGACAGCTCAAGAGCATGCATAATATCAGATCACGCTGCGCGAGATCTGTTGGCAATTAGTGATAGAGCAATAATATTAGCAAACAAAAAAATTATTTCGCAGGGTACACCTTCTGAACTTCTAAAAGATGAAAATGCTAGAAGTGTATATTTTGGAAAAGATTTCAAAGTAAATTAAATCATCAATGAATATTTCAATATTTATATAATTTTTTATATCGTATGAAAAAATTTATAATTATTAAAAATAGAATTAGAAATATAAAAGCAAAAATTGTTGTTAGTTCTGATAAAAGTTTGTCAATAAGATGGGCTTTGTTAGCTGCACAGGCTTTAGGAAAGTCGAGAGCTTATAATCTTTTAGATTCCGAAGATGTTAATAGTACATTAATCGCCTTAAAAAAACTTGGTGTAAAAGTAACTAAAAATAAAAATTATTGTGAAATAAATGGAAAGGGACTGAATAGTTTTTCATTTAATAACAATACTATAATAAATTGTCAAAATTCAGGAACTTTATCAAGACTTATCTGCGGGGTTCTAGCAAAATCAATAAAGTCAGTAATTTTAAAAGGAGATCAAAGTTTATCTAAAAGAGACTTCTCCAGAATAATTAAACCTTTAAATCTTTTTGGTGTAAAAACTAAATTAAAAAAAAATAGGTTGCCTTTAAAAATAACTGGAACAGATTTTTTAAGACCAATTGAATATGATGAGCTTAGAGGGAGTGCTCAGGTCAAATCTTGTTTGCTTTTTTGTGCTTTAAATACACCTGGAATTACAAAAATTCGAGCAGTTCCTTCACGAGATCATACGGAAAGATTATTTAAATTCTTAAATATTCCAATAAAAATTAGAAGAGAAAAAAAATTCGACATCATAAAAATTAGAGGAGAAAATCAATACAATGGTTTTGATTACAAAATTCCAGGTGACATTAGCTCAAGTGCTTTTTTTATTGTGCTAACTTTATTGTCAAAAAATTCTAAAATATTAATTAAAAATGTTAATGTAAATAAATCAAGAACAGGAATTATTGATATATTAAAAAAAATGAATGCAAATATAAGACTAATCAATAAAAAAATGTATAACGGTGAAGATATAGCTGATATTTTTGTTAAAAGCGGAAAATCTTTAAAATCAATTAATTGTGCAAAAGAAATGAATAGTAGAGCAACAGATGAGTTTCTTTTGATTTTTTTAGTATGTGCTAAAGCAAAAGGTATCTCTTACTTTAATAATATAGGTGAACTAAGACATAAAGAGTGTGATCGATTAAAATTTGCTTCAAATTTTTTAAAAATGATAGGAATCAAAGTAAAAGAAACTTCAAATAGTTTAAAAATATATGGTAACCCAAGATTAGAATTAAATGGAAATTATGAAATAAAAAATTATATAAAAGATCATCGAGTTTGCATGATGTCTTGTATTGCTGCACTTGCGCTGGGTGGTACTTGGAAAATTCATGATAGTGAATCGATAAATACCTCTTTTCCTAAATTTTTTTCAAAATTAAAATCTTTAGGTGCAAAAATTAATTGATGAAAAAAAATAATTATACTTTTTCGATAGCAGTAGATGGTAGCAGTGCCTCTGGAAAATCAACAGGAAGCAAAATAATTGCCAAAAAATTTAGATTTAAATTCCTCTCTTCTGGAAAACTATATAGATATCTAGCACTCAGAATTATAAAAAATAAAGGGAAATACAATTATAGATTTATAAATAAAGTATCAAAAAATATTACATTAAAAAAACTTAACTCTAAGCAGCTTTATAATCCTAAGATTACTGAACTATCTTCAATTATAGCTAAAAAAAAATATGTAAGAACCTCTCTACGAAAATTTCAGTCAGATTTTATAAAAAAAAACAAAAAAGTATTGATAGAAGGACGTGATATTCAATCAAAAATTATGCCGAATGCAGATCTAAAACTTTTTTTTAAGTGTTCCTATAAAGAAAAAGCTAAAAGAAGATTCAAAGAATTTAAAAAAATAAATAAAAATGTCTCGCTTAAAGAAGTTGAAAAAGCTTTAAAATTAAGGGATTTTAGCGATGAAAATAGAAAAGAAAGCCCTTTGCTTTTAGTTAAAGGTGCTGTATTAGTTGACACCACTAATTTAAGTATAAAGCAAGTGGAGGATAAGCTAACTAAATTAGTTAAAAAAGCAGTAAACAATAAATATGGAAATTTATAAAGATCTTTCTTCGCCAGCCGTAAAAGAATTCGAGAGTTTATTAAACAGTCAATTATCAAAAATAAAAATAGAAGAAGGTAAAATAATTGATGGAATTGTAACAAAGATAACAGATAAGTTTGTTTTTTTATTTATTGAAGGACTTAAATCTGAACCAGTTTTAGATATAAATGAGATTAAAAGTATTAATATTTTAGATAAAATAAAAGAAGGCTCAAAAATTCCAGTTCTACTAGAAAAAATAGAAGATAAAAATGGATATGTAGTTGTTTCGGCAACTAAAGCTCAAAAAATAAAAGGGTGGTATGAATTAGAAAAAGCATATGAAGCAAACGAACCTGTCATAGGTAAAATTACTTCTAAATGCAAAGGCGGAGTAATTGTTGAACACATTGATACGGGCTCATTAATGTTTTGCCCTGGATCTCAAATTTCAGATAAACCTCTTAAAGATATTTCTCATTTAATGAATGAACCACAGAAATTCGCATTAATAAAATTAGATAAAATTAGAGGAAATGCGTGTGTATCTAGAAGACAAATAGTTACATCAAATAAAAAAGAAGACAAAGCAAAAATAATTGCAAAATACAAAGTAGGAGATGTAATTAAAGATGCTGTTGTAAAAGGTTACAGCTCTTTTGGATGTTTTTTTGATGTTAATAATGGTGAACTTGATGTTCTTGTTCACTTACAAGAAATATCGTATTCAAGAGTAAATCATCCTGATGAATTTTTTAATATTGGTGAAAAACATGATTTACTTGTAATTTCAGTTGATAAAGAAAAATTACAAGTTGGTTGTTCAATTAAACAATTATCTCCAGATCCATTCGATCATATTTCAAATTATAAACTCAATAAACCATATAAAGTTAAGGTTGTTAAAATTACTGACTATGGTTGTTTTTGTGAACTTGAAGCCGGGTTAAGTACTTTGCTTCATTCAAAAGAATTTAGTTGGACCAAAAAAAATACATCTACAAATAAATTATTTAAAGTTGGTGATGAAATCGAATGTGTAATTACTGAAATAGATAAAGAAAAAAAAAGAGTATCAATTTCTCATAGATTAACAAAAGAAAATCCATACGAAGTATTAGAAAAAAAACATCCAGTTGGATCTGAAGTAGATGGGATAATTTCAAATATTAATGAATATGCTATTTACATAAAAATAAATGGTTTTGAAATAGATGGATTTTTACATGCAAATGACCTTTCATATACTGCAAGGCCCGAGGAAGAACTAAAAAATTATAAAAAAGGTGATAAGTTAAAAGTTAAAGTCTTAGAAATAAAAAAAGATGATCAAAAAGTTAGAGTTGGATTGAAACAAATTTTTCCAGATCCTTTTGATTGGTTTGCAAATAAAAAAGTTAATGATACCGTGACTGTAAAAGTTATTTCATCTGATACAAAAGGTTTATTGGTAAAACCAGAAGGAAGTGAGCTAGAATTTTTAATCAAAAAATCTCAGATAGCCATTAATTCAGCTGATGCAAGACCTTCTAGATTTGTTGGTGGAGAAAGAATTGATGCTGCTATTGCAGGATTAGATCTAAAAAAAAGAAAAATAAGTTTAAGTATAAAATTACTAGAAGAGTTGCAAAATAAAGAGGCGGTATCTAAATTCTCTTCTCCTCTTTCAGGAAAAAATCTTCCTTTTTCTTCTCTTTCAGATGAGTTGGAAAACAAAAAGAAAAAAAATATAGAAGAATAAACAAATTTGGCTGCAGTAAAATCAAACCTTTTAAAACAACTAGCTGACAACTACCCAAATTTTCTCCGTAAAGATTTATCAAAATTATTAGATATAATTTTAAATGAGATGCAAAATTCTCTTAAACGAGGTGAGAGAGTAGAGCTAAGAGATGTTTTCACTTTAGAAACTCGAATTCAGAAAGCAAGAATATCAAGAAATCCTAAAACCAATGAAAAAATTGAAACTCCAGAAAAAAAGTCAATACATTTTAAAATGTCAAAGGAGTGGTTTAAAAAATTAAATAAAAGTG
>DTVC01000052.1 GCA_012963775.1 Candidatus Pelagibacter sp.
AATTTTTTAAGAGCAACATCCATATCTCTATCACAGTTTGAACCTGGAAAAATTATTACTGATGATTTCATTAATTAATTAGATAATTTGATAATCTTCTATAACTAAGTTTGCTAAAAGTTTTTTACACATATCTTCAACTCTAGCTTTTGTTTTAGCTTCATCTTTTTCATTTATTTCAATATCAAAATATTTCCCTTGTCGAACTTCATTAACACTAGAAAAACCCATTCCATTTAAAGTTTGTTGAATCACTTTACCTTGAGGGTCCAAAACGCCATTTTTAGGCGTTACTATAACTTTAACTTTCATTTATTTTTTTTAAATTTTAAAGCGGTTGGTTTAGTGAATTTTATTGGACTAATATTGGATTGTTCATGCAAAATCCCTAATCTTCTAGCGACATCTTGATAACCTTGAATTAAATCCCCTAAATTATTTCTGAATATATCTTTATCTAGTTTTTTTTCTGTTGTTGCGTCCCACAATCTACAAGTATCAGGGCTAATTTCATCAGCAACTATGATTTTTTTTAAGGATTCATTTTCTCTTCTTATTCTTCCAAATTCTAATTTAAAATCTACTAATTTTATTCCTACTCCACTGAACATTCCTTGCAAAAAATCATTTATTCTAAAACAAGAATCTTTAATCTTATCTAATTCCATTACACTAACGTAATCAAAAGCATACATATGTTCTTGCGCTATTAAAGGGTCTCCTAAGGCATCGCTTTTATAATAATATTCTAACAATGGTCTTTCTAAAATAGTTCCTTCTTCTATACCAAGTCTTTTAGTTAATGAGCCAGCTGCTATGTTTCTTATAACGAATTCAACAGGGATAATTTCAGCTAATTTGATTAATTGTTCTCTCATATTAATCCTTTTAATTAAATGAGTTTCAATGCCTATTTTGTTTAAACTAGATAGAATATGTTCTGATATTCTATTATTTAAAATACCTTTACCTTCTATAATGGATTTTTTTAAATTGTTGAAAGCAGTTGCATCATCCTTGAAATGCTGAATTGCAGTTCCTTTCTCAGGACCTGCGTATAGAATTTTTGCTTTGCCTTCGTATAATTTTTTACCTTTTTTCATTATTTAAAAAACTCTTCTAAAAATATAGTTTACATATTTAAAATGTTTAGAGTAATTAAATATATTTTTCATTTTACTAATAGAAATTTTGCTATTTATTAATTTGTCTTTTTTTATTAATTCAATTAAATCAATATTTCTTGAAAAACTTTGTTTGGCGTGTTTTTGAACAATTCTATATGCCTTTTCTCTTGGGATTCCTGATTTTGTTAATTCAAGCATTACTTCCTCAGAAAAAATTAATCCTTTAGTTATATTTAAGTTTGATAACATTTTTTTTGGATAAACAACCATATTATTTAGAATATTCGCAAGTCTATGGAGAGCAAAATCCAAAGTTATGTTTGCATCTGGGCCTATGTTTCTTTCAACACTTGAGTGAGAAATATCTCTTTCATGCCATAAAGCTATATTTTCTAGGGCAGGGACAACATAACTTCTAATCATTCTTGCTAATCCTGTAAGATTTTCACTTAATATTGGATTTTTTTTATGTGGCATTGCTGAAGAACCTTTTTGATTTTTAGAAAAGTATTCTTGTATTTCATATACTTCAGTTCTTTGAAGATGCCTTATTTCATTTGCGATTCTTTCAATTGATCCAGCAACAATTCCTAAAACTGAAAAATAGTAAGCATGTCTATCTCTTGGAATAATTTGTGTTGAAATTGGCTCAGGTCTTAACTTTAATTTCTTTGCCACAAACCTTTCTATTCTAGGGTCAATATTTGCAAATGTTCCAACAGAACCAGAAATCGCACAAGTTGATATCTCATAAATCGCACTTAGCAATCTTCTTTTATTTCTTTTAAATTCTTCATAAAAAGAAGCTAATTTTAAACCAAATGTAATTGGCTCGGCATGAATTCCGTGGCTTCTTCCAATGCACGGAGTTAATTTATATTTTTTGGCTTGTCTTTTTAAAATTGATAAAATTGTATTTATATCTTTAAGTAAAATATTTCCAGATTGAACAAGTTGAATGTTGAAAGTTGTATCTAAAACATCAGAAGATGTCATTCCCTGATGTAAATATCTTGCATTAATTCCTGCCTGTTCCGTAATCGAGGTTAAGAAAGCTATAACATCATGTTTTACCTTAGCTTCTATTTCATGAATTCTTTTAACTTTTATTTTTGCTTTCGTTTTAACTATCGATGATACTCCTTTAGGTATAATTTTATATTTTTCCATTGCTTTAGCTGCAGCAATTTCTATATTCAGCCAAATTTTATATTTATTCTCCTCCGACCAAATCTGAGTAAGTTCTTTTCTAGAATAACGTGATATCATTAATTATATGGGGGTCTCTTATAACCTTTAACAGATTCTGTAAAGATTTCATAAGCATTTTCTGTAATTCCTATCGTATGTTCAAATTGCGCTGATAAAGATTTGTCTTTAGTTACTGCAGTCCAGCCATCACCAAGTAATTTTACATCATATTTTCCTGCGTTAATCATCGGTTCTATTGTAAATGTCATTCCCGGTTTAAGTTCAATTCCTGTATTTTTTTTTCCATAATGAAGTACGTTTGGCGTTTCATGAAAAACTGTACTAATGCCATGTCCACAAAAATCTCTTACAACTGAAAAACCTTTTTCTTCCACATAAGATTGTATTTCATACCCAATGTCTCCAAGTTTAATTCCTGGTTTTAAAATTTTTATAGCTTTCATCATAGCTTCATATGTTGCATTAATTAAATTATTTGTTTTAACCGATGTTTTGCCAACACAAAACATTCTACTGGTATCTCCATAATGACCATCTACTATAGCTGTTACATCTATATTTAAAGCATCACCTTCATTCAAAATTCTATCAGATGGAATTCCATGACAAACAACATGATTTAAAGATATACATAATGATTTATTATAACCTCTATAGAATAAAGGAGCTGAGTATCCACCGTTATCTCTAATAAACTCGTATCCGAGTTTATCTATATATTTAGTTGAGATTCCCGATTTAATATGTTCAGTTAACATATCCAAAGTTCTAGCTGCAAGATTGCCAGCAATTCTCATTTTCTCAAATTTTTCTAAATAACTATTCATTTATAATATTTAATTTTTTTTCTATTGTAATACTATTTGTGTCAATATTACATCTATAGGCAAGAAATTGAACCCCACTTTTTTTTGCAAGTAAATAATTTTTATAATAGTTCTTATCTATATCTTTTGCTATTTGAAAATTTTCCATGTTTTGTATTTGCACTAAAAATAAAATGCATGTTTTGTAACCTTTTTTAATTGCATCAACTAGAGTTTTTAAATGTTTAGATCCTCTAGATGTGACAGCATCTGGAAATTCTGAAATATTATTTGTTCTAAATAAAGTAACGTTTTTAACTTCAATATAGTGTTTTTGATCGTTTTTATTAACTAAAAAATCAAACCTTGTATTTTTGTTATAATAAACTTCCGGTTTAATACTGTCAGAATTCATAAATTCATTAATCAAGTTGTTTGAAAGACCTTCATACACTATTTTATTCGCTAAATGCGTGTTAACACCAACTAGATTATCTTTTGCTTTAATTATTTCTAATGTGTATTTTAACTTTCTTTTTGGATCATTATTTTTTGATATCCACACTACATTATTTTGATCTAATAGACCCATCATGGAACCGGTATTAGGACAGTGAGCAGTAATTATCTCGTTTTTTATATTTATATCAGCAAAAAACCTTTTATATCTTTTGATGAGTTTGCCTTTTATTAATCTCTTGCTAAATTTCATATTTGAATAATATATATTTATAAATGACTAAAAACATACAAGTTAGTTCTGCAATTATTATAATTGGCAATGAAATTCTATCTGGAAGGACAAAAGATATAAACACAAGTACAATTGCAACATGGCTTAACCAACTTGGAGTGAGAGTTCAGGAAGTAAGAGTAATACCAGACGTTGAAGCAATAATTGTAAGTACAATTAATAAATTAAGAAAAAAATATAGCTATGTTTTTACAACTGGCGGGATTGGTCCAACACATGACGATATAACGGCTCAGTCAATATCAAAAGCTTTTGGTGTAAAATATGGAATACATAAAGAAGCTTATAAGATATTAGAGGATTACTATAAAAAAAGTGAATTTAACGAAGGAAGAAAAAAAATGGCTTGGATGCCAGTTAATGCAAAATTGATATTAAATCCAACAAGTGGTGCTCCAGGTTTTATTATGGAAAATGTATTTTGCTTACCAGGAGTTCCTTCCATTTTACAATCGATGTTAGGAGCTTTAAATAATGAAATTTCTGGAGGAAAACCAATTATAAGTCACACAATTAATCTTAGAACAGTTGAAAGTGAAATTGCAAAATCATTAACTTCCGTTCAAGATAAAAATAAAGATGTTGAAATAGGTAGTTACCCCTTTTTTAGAGCAGGCAAATTAGGAGTTGCTATTGTTATAAGATCTATAGAGCAATCTAAGATTGATATATGTAATGCCCAAATATTAGATTTTGTAAATCAAAAAAATATTCAAATAATTATTAATGAGTAAAATTTTATATTTTTCATACGGAAGTAATCTTAGTCATTATCAAATGAATATTAGATGTTTTGGATCAAGATATTTAAAAGCTTTTCTTCTTAAAAATTACAAATTGATATTTTGTCATCCAAATAAATCAAATAAATTTGGCTATGCAAATATAATAAAAAAAAGAGGATCTAAAGTAGCTGGGGCGATATGGGAAATCACAAAAGAACATGAAAAAATATTAGATAATTATGAGCAATTTCCCAATATTTATAAAAAGCAATATTTCTATTTAGGAGGAAAAAAGATTATGTTTTATATTATGAAGAAATATATTTTTAAAGATCCGCCCAAGAGTTATATCGACACAATTAACAAAGGCTACGAAGACTGTAATATTGATTTGAGAATTAACTATAGATTTTAAATGATT
>DTVC01000053.1 GCA_012963775.1 Candidatus Pelagibacter sp.
CTGGTCATTCTGGAGGTACAGGAGCAAGTCCTCAAACAAGCATAAAATATGTTGGCATACCTTGGGAGATGGGACTTACAGAAGCTAATCAAATACTTACATTAAATAATCTAAGACATCGTGTAACTCTAAGAACAGATGGTGGAATAAAAACAGGAAGAGATATTGTAATCGCAGCAATGATGGGAGCAGAAGAATTTGGAATCGGAACTACATCACTTGTAGCAATGGGCTGTATATTAGTAAGACAATGTCATTCAAATACATGTCCAGTAGGAGTATGTACTCAAGATGAAAAACTTAGAGAAAAATTTACAGGCACACCAGAAAAAGTAGTTAATCTATTTACTTTTATTGCTGAAGAGGTAAGGGAGATTTTAGCAAGTTTAGGTTTTAAATCGTTAAATGAAATTATTGGCAGAACTGATTTATTAAGACAGGTAAGCAAAGGTTCAGAAAGTCTTGATGATCTAGATTTAAACCCATTGTTTGTTCAAGCTGATCCTGGTGAAAATAAGAGATATTGTGAAAAAAAAATTATTAATAAAGTACCTGATACTTTGGATGAGCAAATTTACAAAGATATAAAAGAAAAATTTAACAATAAAGAAAAAATATATAAATCATACGATATAAAAAATATCCATAGAGCGGTTGGTACTAGACTATCACATTATATTTATAAGGAATTTAATAATAAAAAGCTGCCTGATGATTTTATTTCTATTGATCTTTATGGTTCTGCGGGTCAATCATTTGGTGCATTTGGAATTAAAGGATTAAAATTAAGATTATTTGGAGATGCAAATGATTATGTTGGTAAAGGATTATCCGGCGCTAAATTAGTAATTCGTCTACCAAAGACAAGTAATTTAAAAAGTGATGAAAATACAATTATAGGCAATACAGTCTTATATGGAGCTACTTCAGGAAAATTATTTGCATCGGGTAAAGCAGGCGAAAGATTTGCTGTTAGAAATTCAGGAGCTTTATCAGTAATAGAAGGATGTGATTCTAATGGATGTGAATACATGACAGAAGGTGTAGTTGTTATTTTAGGAAAAGTAGGAGATAATTTTGCAGCCGGTATGACAGGAGGTATGGCTTTTATATATGATCCATTTTTAGATTTTGAAAAATATGTGAATCCCGATTCAGTTATTTGGCAAAAAATTCAAACTCAATATTGGATTAAATATCTTAAAGCCTTAATAGAAGAACACTATAGCGAAACAAATTCTGAACTATCAAAAAAAATAATAAATAATTTTGATAAAGAAATTTATAATTTTATTCAAGTCTGTCCTAAAGAAATGTTGGATAAATTAGAAAATCCAATATCAACTAAAAAAATAGTTGGTATTGCAAGTTAATTAATGAATTTTATAAGTAAATCTAACTCTTTCAATAATATTTTTAAATTTTTTGCAGACGACAAACTGTGATCTCCATTTTTAACAATTGTTAATCTTTTTTTAGATTTACTAAACAGCCTTAGAATTTTTCTTGAATAAATGATTGGAACTGCTTCGTCTTTACTTCCATGAATCATAGTTACGTGAATTTTTGATCTTATTTTCTTACTAAATACTTTATTTTTTCTACCATCTTTTATTAATTGTAATGAAATAGGATATTCATAGTTTCCATGCTTTAAATAATATATTCCATTTTTAATAGTTTCTTTCTTCATTTTTTTTGTAAATTTATTCCACATTAATCTTTCTAAAAATTCTGGTGCAGAACCAATCCCTAAGAATCCTTTAATCTGTTTTTTAAAATATTTGAATTGATTTAATGATAACCAAGATCCCATGCTTGAACCTATTAAAATAAAATTATTTTTTTTTACGATTTTTTTTATTGTGTATTTAATTTCTTTAGTCCATTTACTTACATTTCCTTTAGTAAATTTTCCTGAAGATTTCCCATGCCCAGAATATTCTAATGCAAGAAATCCTAGTTTTCTTTTTTTACAATATCTTTGAAAAGCTTTAGGTTTTTCACCTTCCAGATCAGACATAAATCCATGAAGAAAAACTACAAATAGCTTAGAATTAGTATTTAAAAATATGCACCTTAATTTTTTAGTCTTGGAAATTTTCAAATATCTAAATTTACTCATAAAAGATAATTAAATAATGTGATATTATAATAAATTATTAAATGCCATTTAAATTAAAAGTTTTACAAGTTATTCCAAAATTAGGATATGGGGGAGCGGAGATAGGCTGTTACGATCTTGCTCACTATCTTTATGAAAATGATTGCTCATCTTATATAGTTACTAGTGGCGGCACATTAACCAAATATATCAATAGAAAGAAAGTAAAATTAATTAGGCTACCAGTACAGAGTAAAAATCCAATTTTAATATTGTTAAATGCAATTATATTAACAATTATTATACTAATATTAAATATAAATATCGTACATGCAAGAAGCCGAGCACCTGCTTGGTCGTGCTTAATTGCAACTAAAATAACCGGTAGAAAGTTTGTTACAACATTTCATGGAACATTTAATTTTAAAAGCAACATAAAAAAATTTTATAACTCAGTAATGGTAAGATCAAACTTAATAATTGCTGGATCAAATTTTATTTTTTCACATATAAATGAAAATTATTCAAAATATCTTAAACCTGAAAAAAAATTTTTAGTTATCTTTAGAGGTATAAATACTGATTATTATGATCCAAAAAAAATTAAAGAACAAGACGAAGTACAATTAATAAATAAGTGGAAAATTGATAAAGAAAAAAAAGTTATACTTCTTCCTGCCAGAATTACAGCTTGGAAAGGTCATGAAATTTTTTTAGAAGCTTTAAATAAGCTTAAAATTAATGAACCCCAAAAAAAATTTATTGCAGTTATTCTTGGTAGTGACCAAGGTAGAAAAATTTATAAAAAAAGACTTATAAGACTTGTTGAGCAGTACAGATTAATTAATGATGTAATTTTTATTGATAACTTTGAACTAATGCCTATCGCTTATAAAATTTCCGATATTGTGATATCAAGTTCTATTGAACCGGAAGCATTTGGAAGAGTTGCAGTAGAAGCACAAGCCATGGAAAAACCTATTATTGCTAGCAACATTGGTGGTTCTAATGAGACAATAATTGATGAAAAAACAGGTTTTTTATATTCTGCGGGCAACTCTGATTTATTAAGTCAAAAACTTTCTCATATTTTTGATTTAAATGACGAAACATTGAAATCAATGGGCATTGAAGGTAGAAAAAATGTGATGAAGAAATTTAATGTTGAAAAAATGTGTTTTTCTACTTATTCAGAGTACAAAAAATTATTTAATTAAATGCCAAATATAACTCTACCAGACGGAAATAAATTAAACTTCCAAAATAAAATAACCGGATTAGAGATTGCTGAAAAAATTAGCAAGTCATTATCAAAGCAGGCACTTATTATGAGTGTAGATGGTGAACTAAAAGATTTAAGTTACACAATTGAAAAAGATTGTTCAATTAAGATTTTTACATCTAAGGATAATGAAGGACTTGAAACAATCAGGCATGATACAGCTCATATACTTGCAATGGCAGTTCAAGAACTTTTTCCAGGCACACAAGTTACAATTGGACCAGTAATAGAAAATGGGTTTTATTACGACTTTGCTAGAAAAGAGTCTTTTACCAAGGAAGATCTAGAAAAAATAGAAAAGAAAATGCATGAAATTATTGAAAGGGATGAACCTACGCGTAGGGAAGTTTGGAATCGCGAAAAAGCAATAAATCATTTTAATAAAAATGGCGAAACCTATAAGGCAGAAATAATTCAAAACATTCCAAAAGATGAAGAGGTTTCAATATACTTTCATGGAAAATGGCACGATCTATGCAAGGGGCCTCATTTACTATCTACAGGAAAAATAGGAAAATTTTTTAAACTTACAAAAGTGTCAGGAGCTTATTGGAAGGGTGATTCTAACAATGAAATGCTACAAAGAGTTTATGGAACAAGTTGGTCAACTCAAAAAGATTTAGATGAATACTTAAAAAGAATTGAAGAAGCTGAAAAAAGAGATCATAGGAAACTTGGTAAAGAAATGGATCTATTTCATTTCAGAGAAGAAAGTCCAGGTTCAGTTTTTTGGCACTACAAAGGTTGGAATCTTTTTCAAAAACTGATTGCTTATATGAGGGGTAAACAAGATGAAGCTGGTTATAAAGAAATAAATACTCCAGAAATTTTAGATAGATCATTGTGGGAAAAATCAGGACATTGGGAAAAATTTGGAGAACATATGTATACTTCTACAACACCTGATGAAAAAATATTTGCAATTAAACCAATGAATTGTCCAGGCTGCGTGGAGGTTTTTAATCAAGGTTTAAAAAGCTACAGAGATTTACCTTTAAAGATGTCTGAATTCGGAAAAGTACATCGTTATGAACCATCGGGCGCTTTACATGGCTTGTTAAGAGTTAGAGCATTCACTCAAGATGATGCTCATATTTTTTGCACTGAAGATCAAATTACCAATGAATGTTTAAGTGTAACAAATTTGATATTAGAAATTTATAAAGATCTTGGCTTTACAAATGTTCTACTACAATTTTCTGACAGACCACAAAAAAGAGTGGGAGATGATAAAATTTGGGATAAAGCGGAAACTGCATTATTAAAAGCAATAAAACAAACAAAACTAAAATATGAAATTAATAAAGGCGAAGGTGCATTTTATGGACCAAAAATTGATTTTGTACTTAGGGATAGTATTGGGCGTGATTGGCAATGTGGAACTTT
>DTVC01000054.1 GCA_012963775.1 Candidatus Pelagibacter sp.
ATATTGATGGCATTTACGGATATATAGCTGCCATGGCTGAAGGTAAACTTACAACCACAAATCGTCCTGGCAAAGGCTGGAAATTAAAATAAAGTTCGCTTGATCAATCCGTTCAAAATAGTTTTTTTAAGTTTTTTCTGCCTATTTATAATATTTAAAAATTCTTACAGTGCCTAAGAGGTAACAGGTGAGATTGGTGTTAGAAGTTCGCTAAGAATTTGCGCAGATCCCAGCAACCTTCCCTACTCAAATCAAAAAGAGGAGGGTTATGAAAATAAAATTGCAAATCTTCTTGCAAAAAAATTAGGAAATATTCCTGTTTACTATACATGGTACCCTATGACCCATGGATTTGTAAGAAGAACTCTTCGAGCAAAACTATGTGATTTGATCATTACATTTCCTGCAGTTCATGAATTCGTACAAAACTCTAATCCCTTTTATACCTCTTCTTATGTTTTAATGACATTGGAAGAAAAAAAAATTACAGTTGAAACATTATCAGATCCAATAATAAAAGATAAAAAATATAAAATAGGAATTATACATGCGACACCACCATCTAGTTCTGTCGCCAAATACGGTTTATTTAAACAAGTTAAGTTTTATAAACAAGCAGCTGATCCTAGACACGAAAAACCTTGGGCAGTCATCACGGAGGATTTGAGAAAAGGTGATATAGATATTGGAGTAATTTGGGGCCCTTATGCAGGATATGAAGCAAAAATATCAAAATTGCCGATCAAGTTAATCCCTTTAATCAAGGAAGAAAAAATTAGCCGAGGAAAAATGGTATATCGATTTACTATGGGAATTAGAAAAAATGAACCTGAGTGGGAAAAAACTATTAATAATCTAATTAAAGAAAATCAAGAAGAAATTAATCAAATTTTAAGGGAATACGGAATCCCTCTTTTAGATAATCTAGGCAAACCTTTAAAATAAAATTATTTTTTAACTGGTTCTACTTCTTTGTTAGAAGGTAGTCGATAAATAAACTCAGGAGCCTCATTACTTGATTCTTCAGTTGCAGAACCAAAAATTTTTTCATGTAATGGCGAAAATTCACATGTTGGATCAACAGCGCCTAGATCGCCGGTCAACGCTAAAGCTTGGCAACGACAACCTCCCCAATCAATTTCTCGTCTATCACAAGTTTTACAAGGAGAAGGCATCCAATCTGTGCCTCTAAATTTATTAAAAGGTTTGGAATTTTCCCAAATCCAAGCAAGACTTTTATCTTTAACATTATCAAACTTAAAAGATTTTATAGTTTCTGCTGCATGACATGGTAGAACCTTTCCTTCTGGACTAATATTTAAAAATTGTCTTCCCCATCCACCCATACAAGATTTTGGTCTTTTTGCATAATAATCAGGTAGTACATAATCAATTACTAAAATTCCTTTTAAATCTTTTCTGGCTTTTTCTACTATCTCCATTGAAGATTCTAATTGATCTTTTGTTGGCATAAAAGCAGCTCTGTTTTTTAAAGCCCAGCCATAATATTGTACATTAGCAACTTCTAGACGGTCAGCATCTAAATCAACTGACATTTTTATCATATTTCCTAAATTTTGAAGATTTTGTCTATGCATAACTGCGTTTATTGTAAGAGGCATACCAAGTTCTCTGACCCATTTTGCAACTTCTAATTTTTTTTCATGACCTCCTTTAAAATTACCAATGTGATTTGCATTTTCTCTTTCACTATCTTGAAAACTAACTTGAACATGTTCTAATCCTAATTTTTTTAATTTCTCTAAGCGTTCACGAGTAAGTAAAACAGCTGAAGTAATTAAATTAGTATAAAGTTTTCTTTTATGAGCATGTTCGACCATTTGTTCTAAATCTTTCCTAACAGTTGGCTCTCCGCCAGAAAAATGGATTTGATGAACCCCTAAATCTGCAGCTTCGTCTATAACTCTTAGCCAATCATTGGTGTCTAATTCTTTATTTTTTTCTACCAATTCAATTGGATTAGAACAATACGCACAAGACAATGGGCATCTATGAGATAGCTCAGCTAAAATTGCTAATGGTGCTTTTAATTCTTTTAACATTTTTTTAAAAATCCTTTATCAGCTAAATCTTGTAGCATAGTTATAATATCCTTAATAATTTTTTCAACAGGAGCTTTATATTTTTTTGCTAAATCCTCTCCAATTAATTGTATACTAATTTTACCATCACATTTTTTTAATACTTCAATAGCTATTGGATCTGGATATAAAGCTCGCTCGGGAGCTAATAAAACCCATTCTTTTCTAACCTCATTATATTCAAATCTAACATGACTTGGGATAATTGGAATAGTTTCATTTTTTAATAATAGTCTTTCTTTCATATTAATTACTCTTTAGGAATAAAAGCTCCAGGAGGAATAATTCCAGGATCATAATAAGAAAAATGTAAAGCATCTAACATACTCCAAAGCACTTGAGTTTTAAAAGTTAAAGCATTACAAACATCTTCTTGTTCTTGTCTAGTTTTAGCATTTTCTAAAGCATAATCTAAAACATATTTTGCATCGTCAGGGGCTTGTGTTAAACGTTTTTTAAAATAAGCCATAATATCGTCATTAATAAAATTATAATTTTCTAACATCCCTGCTATTCTTTCTTTATGTATTCCAGGAGCAAAAAGTTCTGTTAAAGACGATGTTATTGCTTCTAATAGAGATCTTTCTTTTACAAAATTTACATATGCATCCACTGCAAATCTAGTAGTAGATAATATTCCATCTGTTGATTGTACATATTCACGGTCAAGGCCTAGCCCATCTGTTAATTTATACCATCTTTCAATTCCTCCTGTGTCTTTATTTTCACCGTCATGGTCTAAAATACGTTTTCTCCAAATACGTCTTAATTCTGGATCTTTCATACGTGACATGACAACAGAGTCTTTTATTGGAATACTACATTGGTAATAATATCTATTAAGCGCCCAAGCTTGAACTTGGCCTTTATTTAATTTTCCTCCATGTAAAAGTTTATGAAAAGGATGAAGATTATGATAACGTGTCTCGCCAATTTTTCTTAAACGAGCCTCAAATTCTTCATTAGTCAATAATGTACTATAATCTATAGCTTCGCTCATAAATTTACCTCCATACCATCATAACTTACTTCCCAACCTTCTTCATTAGCTTTTTTTCTTTCCAATGAGTCTTCTAATAACGCAGGATTGGTAGTATTAATATGGATAAAAATTTTCTTTTTTACATTTAAATCTTTAAACATTTCTATACTTCCTTTATTGCCAGACATACTCATGTGTCCCATTCTTTGTCCTGTTTTTTTTACTCCTACTTTAGCCGTTAACATTTCATCATCTTTCCACAAAGTACCATCAAAAAAAACCAGTGGGGCTCCTTTTAATCTATTTTTTAAATTATCTGTCATATCAGCACAACCAGGTATATAAAAGAAATATTTTTTTGTTTTGGTATCAATAATTTTCAGTCCAATTGTATCTTCTGCATCTGTTCCAAAATTATTTCCTTTAGTTTTATCCTCGAGAAAAAGTGCGACTTTTCCAGGAACTGGAAAAACTTCTACTTCAATCCCCGTAGAATTTTTATTTTTATCTTCCAATAATATAGTTTGATTTAGAGAAACTTCCCTTCTTTCTACAAAGTCCGGATTTAAAACATTAAAGACGCTATTACTATTTAAAATATTTAGAACTTTTTTTGTAGCATAAATTGATAAAGGGTGACTTTCTCTTAAATTAAGTAATCCTGCTATATGATCAATATCTCCATTAGTTATAAAAGTCCCTAAAATAGGAGAATGACGAATACCAATTTTTGGCTGCAAAGCAACATTATCATTTATCTGTTGTCTTAAATCTGGGGAAGCATTAAATAAGAACCAATTTTCTCCATCATTGACAGAAACGGCTATAGATGATTGTGTTCTTGGCTTTGCTCTTTTCGGGTTTTTTCTTGCTTGCGAGGAATTCGAACAATTACAGTTCCATTGTGGAAAACCCCCACCAGCAGCCGATCCTAAAACTAAAACTTTCATAGTCATCGTTACCAGTGAGGGTTTACGTTTAATCGATTAAACGCTTGACTTAGTCTTTTTATTAGACTTCTGCACAAGCGTAGCTGTTAATTTCTAGACCAACAGCAATTTCACTTACTTTAGGTGTATACCAAGTCATGTGTATTCTCCCTATACAAAGTTAATAATCATTGTCCGAAAAAAATGTCCCGGCACATTATTTAATATAGCGATTTATTTGGCAAAAATATGGCAATTATTAAAAAAAAAATATTTTTAATTACTGATTTAACTGAACATTTAAAAGTTATATTCAATTCCAGTCATAATTGATCGACCATTACCTACTTTTAAACCTTCTGCTGAAACAGATGCAATATAAACTGTATCAAAAATATTAGTTAAACTTATGTATAAAGTTGAATTGTTAAAATTTGTTAAGGTATAATTACCTCTTGCATTTATTATCCAATAATCATCGACTTGACCCCAACGTCCACTTTGACCAATACCTTTTGAATTATCTATATCAGTAAAATATTCTCCGCGATATCTAGCAGTTGTGCTTATATCCCATTTATTAGGCATGCCATAGCCAATTGTTAATAATCCTTTATGTCTTGACACAAAAGGAATATCGTTTTCATAAATATCATCTACAACAATAACACTTCCGGCGTCAACGCTGGAATCTCTTTCTCCTTTTTGATGAGTCTTTAATTTAGGATACATGAAACTATAACTTAATGTCGCAAACCAATTGCGTGAATTTTTTGAATATCTTGACTGATCCCAATTTGCAGAAAACTCAATTCCATCTGAAAAGGTTGTGCCAATATTTTTTAATTTTGAGCCTGTACCAGCAGTTCTTAAAGAAGATTTAACAGGTCTATTTCTTTCAACTGTTCTAAATGCAGCAGTCTCAAAAGTTAAACCCAATTTATCTTCAAAACTCTTATTAATTAAACCTAATTCAAAATTAAAACTTTTTTGAGATTTCAAATTTGATATTTGTCTGTAACCAGCATCACCAACTGCGGGTGGGGCCATACCCATGTGAAGACCTCCATAAATTTGATTTGTATTATTTGCTTCATAAGTAAACCCTAAACCAGGTAGAAGAATGTATTCGTCTTTTTCATAAGAGGTATAATTATTACAATCCGTAACACCGGTTGCCCCACAACCATCTTTTCTTTCTCTATCATTATGTATCAAATAATAGCTTTCGTATCTTACTCCAGGTGTCATAATAAGTTTATCAGTTGCTTGAATGTCATCTTCTAAATACAAAGCAAGTGCGTATACTTCCGCATCTTCGCTCATTTTTGCAAATTCCGTACCATCTTCAGCCATTTGGGTACCTGTTTGTTTTTTATCGCTTCCAGTTTGTCGGGCTTTTCTTTCTATTTTTTCAAATTCAAACTTTATTCCATATTTTAAATTGTTAGGTTTTCCAAACCAATTTATATCTTTATAAAATCTAGTTTCTAATCCCGCGGTGTGATATCTTCTTGGAGTGTTTTTATAACCACAATTTGCATTAGTAACTCCGCTTACATCTACTCTAGATCCTGCAGAAGTACAATTAATATCATTTCTCACAGTTAAGCCGTTTTCTTCATTGTCAGTTTGAGACCAACGTTGTCTATACACAAAATTATAGTAGATATTAGTATCGATTTTTAAATTCTCATTTGCGTAATAACTGTGTGCAAAACTTGTCCTTACAATATCCATTTCAAATGTATCATCAAATAATCTTTTATTTCCCATTTCAGGATCTGCAATATACTGAGATAGGCCGTAGCCACCTTCAGCATATTCAGAATCTTCATGATTATAATTTAGAGTAATTGCAAGTTTTTGATTAGACGTTAATTCAATATCACCATTTAAAAAGTAATCATTATAATCTATAATATCTCCTTTTACTGGACCTCTATTATCATGTCTAGTAAACATACCTTGCCAAGTTCCAAGTTTTCCAAAATCTCTTCCATACCTTATATGATATTGTTGCCTTGGGCCAATATTTGACTCTCCAAAGGATGTGATAATCTTTCCGGCTCCTTTTTTTGGTGGTCTGTGATTTAAAAAATTAATTATACCATGCATGGTTTGCGGGCCATGAGTTAACTGACCGGATCCTTTAATAACTTCAATACCTCCAATTCTCTCATCTGGCGGTATATAATGTGTGGTTGGATCTGTATATGGTGCAAAATTAAGCGGATTATAATCTTCATAAACACTAATTTTTCTAGATCTTCTAGAGTGCGCCCCACGAATACCAAAATTAGCTTTACGTGTATCGCCATCGTCCATTTCAGAAATAACTCCTGGTATTTCCTCAATTATTTCTCCCACAGTTAATCCTCTTAATTTATCCATTAAATCTCTTCCTACGTAATTAGTTGAACCTGGTGTTAAACGAGTTCTGTCTCCTATTGATGACTGAATTTCAATATCAGGAAGAATAATTGTTTCATCCTCGTCTTGAGCAATAATTATGGAGCTAGATAAAAGGATTAAAATAATTAAATTTAAAAAATGCATAATATTAAAACTTTATTAAAAAAAATTTTCACTATCTAATTTATTTCTCTAATAAACCATTATCATTTTTATTAATATTATTAATTAATTTATACTTTCAAGAATTATGCTCGAATAAACCCCTAGTCTTTTTTCATAAAACCTTGGTTGATCACATAACGAGTCAGATAAATTTCTTCTATCTTCAAATCTTCTTATGTCCCAAAACTTTTCCTGTTCTAATTTTTGTATTTCATCTTTATTTAAATCAGGATCTTTGGACAATTGTTTCATTTTTTCTAATTTCACAGATATTTTCTCTGAAGTTAATCTTTGTCTTTTTCCAAAATTTAATAATTTTGCAGTCCTTTTTCTCCAAATTTCATTTGTTGTATCAAACAAAGCATGAAATAATTTAGTAAGTTGATTTGGTGAATTATTTTTTTTTATATATTTTTTTAATTCACCAATACCTTCATTCTCCTTAGTTTTTCTATTCATAAGTTTTTTTGCCAAAGCACTTAAATTTTCATCATCTATCCATTTAGAAGAATTTTCATCAAGTGGTGGGCCAGTCCATATTGATCCCCAACTCAATTCTTCAATAAGTACTTGTATACATGGCCAGTCTGGATTTTTCTCTTTACCTGGTGGTTGAGCAAAAATATTGTTTGAAATAAAAAATAAACTTAATAATAAAAATATTATTTTAATCATAAAAAAAAACTAAACCTTCTTCTTTACAATAAATCCTTTACTTGGATCATATCCATAAATTGCTAACATTAAAAAAATTAACAAGAAAATAAAAACAAATATAAGTGATTTTTCATTTAATTGTCCATAAAGAGAAAAACGTATAAGTTCCACTGCGTGAGTAAAGGGATTGTAAGAACAAAAATAAAATAAAATTTCACTAGATTCTCTAATTTTCCACAAAGGGTACAAAGCTGAGGATGCAAAAAACATTGGAAAGATTACAAAATTCATAACTCCTGCAAAATTTTCTAATTGTTTAATTGCAGATGATAAAAACATTCCTAAAGCGCCTAACATCATGCCAGATAAAAAAAGTGCAGGGACAACAGTTAGGTACCCAATCATTGGCAGTTCTATATCCCAAAATAATGCAATCATTAAAAAAGCAAAAACCTGGAGAATACTTACAGAGACTCCGGCCACTAATTTTGATATTAATAAAAAAAATCTTGGAAAAGGACTAACAAGTAAAGTGCGCATACTGCCCATTTCCCTATCATAAACCATAGAAAGAGAACTTTGCATGCCATTAAATAATTGTATCATTGCTATCAAACCTGCAGCTATATAAAGCTCGTATGGAATCAATGATATTGGATAAGGCCAATTTTCTGGTTGCCCGAGTGGCCTGCTTACTCCTAATAAAGAACGAAAACCTACAGCAAATATTGCTAACCATACTAAAGGTCTAATTAAAGCTGAAAAAAATCTTTCTCTTTGATAAAAGAATCTTAAAGATTCTCTGAAGACAATTCCTTTAAAACATAAATAAAACTGAAAAATAGTCATAATTAATTTTTTGTAAAATAATCAAATGCATTTGATACATTTTTAATTTTTGTATTTTTTAAAATATTTTTCACAGTATCATTGGCTAAAACTTTTCCTTTATGCAAAATAATAAGCTTTCCTTCTTGATCAACTTCATCTATTAAATGCGTTGCCCAAAGTACAGCTATTTTTTTTTCAGCGCACAAATTTCTAACATGTTTAACAATAAGTTTTCTATTTTCTATATCTACTCCAACGGTCGGTTCGTCTAACAAAAGCAGTTTAGGTTTATGCATAAGTGCCCTAACAATTTCCACTCTTCTCTTCTGACCTCCGCTTAATTCTCTTACTTTTTTTTTAAAAATATCTTGCATATTTTGTCTTTTTAATTCTGTTAAAGCATTGTCTAATGCAACATTTTTTCTCATTCCATGAAGAGATGCGTGATAATGTAAATTTTGTTCAACAGTTAGATCTAAATCAATTGTTGGTTGTTGAAAGACAACGCCTATATTTGCCAACGCCTTGCTAGGATTTTTTTTTATATTATGAGAAAAAATTTCAATTGATCCAGTTTGATTGTCATATAATCTAGTAATCAAAGAAAAAAGAGTTGTTTTACCAGCACCGTTTAATCCAAGTAATATTGAATAATCGCCTTGCTTTAATGAAAGGTTTATATTATCTAAAGCTTTTAAATTTCCAAAGTTGTGGTCTAATGTTTTTATAATTAAGGCTTGAGAATTCATTTTATAATATAACTTAAAGAAAATTCTTATTCTTTAATTGCTACACCCCAAGGATATCTACCAACAGGAATTGATTTTATTACTTTTCTTTTATCAATATCTACTACAGAAATATCGTTACTTACTCCATTAGTTGTAAAGAGTCTTGTCCCATCACTATTTATCATTAAATTCCAAACTCTTTGACCTGTTAAAATATATTTTTCAACTTCAAATGTATCCATATTTACAATTGCAATCCTATTTGCTGGGCCAAGTGCTACATAAGCAAGTCTTCGTTTGTTATCCAACCTAATACCAACAGGTTGCACTGACTCTTTAGAAAGTCCTGGAATACTAAATTCTATTTTTTTAATTATTTCATATTTTACTGGATCAATTATGCTAATTGTCCCGCCAATTTCAGATGAAACCCAAACAAATTTTCCATCTTTTGTATATTGAGCGACTCTTGGACGAGCATCAACTAAAACATTAGCCTCGATCTCAAGTGTTTCTGTATTAATAAAATGTGCCATATTTGTAGTTTCAGAAGTATTAACTAAAATTTTTCCATCTGGGCTTAGACCCATACCTTCTGGTTCGACACCAACAGGAATTTCTTTAACAATTTTTTTTCCATGGTAATCAACTACTGTTACCATGTTATCATCTTCATTAGCGACATAAATAAATTTTCCATCTTCATCCATTACCATTAATTCTGGATCTGGACCAGATGGTAAATAATATTCAATTTCCAAACTAGCAACATCTACTACCGTAATTCTATTATCATCACTTGTACAAATTATTATTTTTTTTTTATCTTTACTTAAAATTATGCCTCTGGGTCTATGGCCAACTTTAATTGTTTTAATAACTTCTAAAGAATTTCCATCTATAACTGATATATTATGATCTTTCTCGTTTGATACATATATTGTTTCAGCAATTACAAATTTTTGCATCAAAATAAGAAAAATGATTAATAGAATTTTTTTTATCATTAATTTATACCCACTAAAATAAAATATATTTTTCATTAACTAATTAAATTTACATTTTGTATCTGGTTCATCAATTCCAAGAGTATCTAATTCCGTTCTTGGGTGTATAAAACCATTTTGTGGTGAAACAGAAACTAGAGCCCTTGGAGTTACTAGCAAAATAGGTTGGCGTAATTGACCATTCCACTTTCTGAAACTAACTGGTTTTCCTTTATACGCTGCAACATTAAATTTTTCATCCATGATTTGGGCTAAAATTTTTCTGGGATCTAATGATTTGCTTCTAGTAATAGCCTCGCCAAAAACTCTAACTCCTAGCCAAGAATTAAAGTCTATATTAGTCATAAGCCTTTTAGAATCTTTTAAGAATCTACTTTGCATTTGATTTCCACCCCATTGTTCGTGTGCAAAATGCCAAGAGGTGGGTTTTAAAACTTCCCCGCCAACTACGATTGTTGGCTTCCATGTTCTATAGGGTATATAATCACCAAAACTATTACCTGAATCACCGAAAGTGTTTCCTTCATCTGCTAAAACTAAAACTTCATATTTTTCTCCTTGAGTAAACTTAACAATTTCAAGATCTGCTGTTCTTCTAAAATCATGAGTAAAATCCCATATTTTTTCATTAATTATTTTTAAACCAAATTTTTTTGCTGAAATTTTAATAGAACTTGCAAATTGTTTATCTCTTTCATTTGTTCCCGATATTAAAAGTAATTTGGTCCAATTTTTTTTTTTTAAAAATTGTGTAAGCGCGTCGGTAACCATCATATAACTAGGAGATATGTGTAGAACTTGTTTATTGCATTTTTCATTTCTTAAATCATTATCTTTTAGCGATGTATTGATTAAAAGTGATTCTCCTATCAAATCTGAAGAAAGTATTTTATTAAAGTCGTCTTTAGAAACATTTAAAATAAAAAATTTATAGTTATTTTTTCTAAATTCTTCAAAAATTGCTTTTGCTGACTCATTCGGCATTATATTTTTTTCTATCAATTCGAATTTTTGATTAGTAAATTTTCCAGTCGTGTTATTATCTTTAATTCCCATTCTGCTACCTAAAATACCGTTATTTTTTATTTCTGGATTAATTGAATAAATTGTTGGTGCTCTTTCAATAATCCTATTTATATGAACTATTTTAATTTGTTGAATATTTTCAGATTTAGCTGGAACTATTAAATTACAAAATAGAAAAAATAATACGAAAAAAAAATTTTTCATAGATTAAAAATAGTCTGCTAAGCAATAATAAATCATTTATTTTTTGTATAAAAGATCATTTATTTTATGAATATAAAAAATTATTAGATTATTGAATTAATAAAAAAAAAAATTATTATCCTTTATATATATTATGAAACCTTTATTAAGATGGTGGCTATTCATAAGCCTAACAATAATTCTCACCTTTTCTTCTTACTATTTTGGACTTTTTACAGAAGTATGGGATAAAGATAGGACAAAACTTTCTTTTCTAATAATGATTATATTTTTTTTCACTTCTATACATTGTGGTAAGGAAACAATTAAAGTATCTAAAGCTTTAGAAAAAAATATTCCAAAAAATAAAATTAAAAGCACGGATTGGAGAGGTAATCAAGAAATTGGCTGGTTTATATCTGACTTAGTTTTAACAATTGGAATGATTGGAACAGTATCAGGTTTCTTACTCATGTTAACAGGTGCTTTCGCAGGGGTAGATCTTAATGACGAAGTTGCAATGAAAAATGTTTTAGAACAAATGTCAAAAGGAATGTCAACTGCTCTTTATACAACTTTGTTTGGTCTTATTTGTGGTAGTTTACTGAAAATACAATATTTTAGTCTTGGTAGAGCAACAGATATTTTAATTGGTTCAATTGATAATAAATCTTAGTAATAATAATGCAACGTAGGTATCATACAAATCTTCCTTTCCTTGACTTATTATTTAATATTTTAATTGGTTTCGTTTTTTTATTTATTGTTTCTTTTTTGTTAATTAATCCAATTGCTAAAAGAGCAGATATAGAAGTTAAAGCAGAATTTCTAATTACTGTATTTTGGCCTGATAATTTAGAAGATGATGTAGATATATATGTTGAAGATCCTATTGGAAATCTAGTTTGGTTTAAATCACGCGAACCGGGTTTAATGCATCTAGATAGAGACGATCTAGGAAAAAGAAACGATGAAGTTGTAACTGCTGCAGGAACTATATTATTTCCTGAAAATAGAGAAATTGTTACTTTGCGAGGCATTGTTCCCGGTGAATATGTTGTCAATGTTCACTGTTATTTTAAAGTTGGCCCAGAACCAGTTCCAGTTACAATTCAGATAGACAAAATTAATCCTTATTCTGTTGTTTTGAGAGAAACAGTTGATTTAACAAATAAGGGAGAGGAAATTACGGTAACAAGATTTAGTGTTAACTCAAATGGCAAAGTAACAAATGTAAATAAACTTCCTAAAAAATTGGTAGAAGAATGGCAGAAGGGATAATTGGTTTAACAGCAAGTTTTTTAGTTTTAGTAGCATTAATACTATGGCTAATTATTCTTTCCAAAGGAAAATTTTGGATAATAAAAAGTATTGTAATAACTACTTCAACTTTATTTTCTATAATTGTACTAATTTCATTAAAAGATTTTATTGGCTGGCCAAGCAGTTCTAAGTTACCTCAAGAATTTCAATTACATTGGGCAATAATTGATGAGCCTGACAAAATTAAAAATACTGAAGGCGCCATATACATGTGGGTTACTAAATTAGATAAAGAAAATAAAAATAAAGGTTTGCCTAGGTCATATAAAATTGATTATACAAGAAAAAATCACGAAGAAATTATGAAAGGATTAATAAATTTAGGTGATGGTATTCAACAAAAGGGAGAAAAAGTAAAAGTAAAAGAAGACATTGATATAGAAGAAGATCTAAGTAATCTTCAAGAAATTATGATTTATGAACTACCAAAACCTTTATTACCAGAAAAAAATACAAGAAGAAGAGAGCAAGGTGGGGCAACAACAAGTGGTTTTAACACACTGGAAATTGATCCTGAAACTGGTAAACCAATTCTTGAAAAAAAAAAAGAAGAATAATTTTTTTTTAAAAAGCACTTAAAAAAGAGTTTTTTCTTTTATTCAAACTTAGAATTATTGACATTGCAGTGAGTCTAGATGTTTTAGGGTTGCTACTTGGATTATTTTCTAAAATAACTTTTAACTTTCCAAATTTTCCCATCGCTTCAATTTCAGCTATATTTTTTTTTACTTTAGGATCTGCTATAACAATTACCTTTGTTTTATCAAAACCTATACCACAAATAGCTAAGGTAGCTGCAATATTAGAATTTTTTGGAAATTCTTTACATGCCTTTCTTGCTGTTGATCTTGATAAAATTACTTCTTTCTTTATTTTTTTTAACTTTGAAATAGATAATAAAGCTTTAGGTGGTTTCCTTTGGACAAGTTTGACATATGTTAATTCCTTTGAAAGCGATGCTGATGATATGGCATCCAAACCAGCTATTGCTCCAGTTGGAATATAAACTTTACTGTTTATTTTTCTAGTTAAGGAAAAAATCTTTTTAAAAAAAGTTTTATCAGCAAAAGAACATACTGATAAACAAACAAAATCTATTTTATTTCTTAATGTTTTTTCAGCGTAATTTTTACATGCATCCACACTTGCTACTTCTATAATTATATTTGGTTTTTTTTTTAGCAATTCTTCAAATGATTTACATTTAATTTGCTTGGAAAGATTCTTAGAGTCGATATCATCTGAAAAAATTCCAACGATGTTATAGCCATTTATAACTTTTTTTGAAATTTTTTTGTAAATTTCCTGTCCTATCGCGCCAAAACCTACTATACCAATTTTTTCATCTTTCATATTTTTCTTGCAAAATTTTAATTTAGAATCATTCTAAATTGGATTGACAATTTCGTGAACATTTTTATATTCTAATATATAACATTATTTAAATATAAATTATGTCAATTGATGTAGAAACAAAAAAAACCGTTAAATCCATTACTGAAAAATATAAATACGGTTTTACAACTGATATTGGCTCTGATAAAGCGCCAAAAGGACTTAATGAAGATATTGTTAAATTAATTTCTGCAAAGAAAAAAGAGCCAAAATGGCTTTTAGATTGGAGATTGAAAGCATTTAAAGCATGGAAGAAGATGGAAGAACCAAATTGGAGTATGGTTAAATTTCCAAAAATAAACTATCAAGATGCTTATTATTATTCAGTGCCCAAACCCAAAAAAAAATTAAAAAGTCTAAATGAAGTGGACCCGGCAATTTTAAGCACATATGAAAAATTAGGTATTCCACTTGAAGAACAAAAAAGATTAACAGGTGTAGCTGTAGATTATGTCTTTGATAGTACTTCTGTTGCAACAACTTTTAAGGATCAACTAGCTAAACTAGGAATAATTTTTTGCTCCTTTTCAGAAGGTGTACAATCACATCCAGAATTAATTAAAAAATATTTAGGCTCTGTCATTCCATATACGGATAATTATTTCGCAACCCTAAATTCAGCTGTTTTTAGTGATGGAACTTTTGTTTACATACCTTCAGGAGTAAAATGTCCGATGGAATTATCAACTTATTTCAGAATAAATGCTGAAAATACTGGTCAATTCGAAAGAACTCTAATAATTGCTGAAAAAGACAGTTATGTAAGTTATCTCGAGGGATGTACTGCGCCTATGAGAGACGAAAATCAATTACATGCAGCATGTGTAGAACTAATAACTTTTGATAACGCTGAAATCAAATATTCGACTGTACAAAATTGGTATCCAGGTGATGAAAATGGTAAAGGCGGAATTTATAATTTTGTTACTAAAAGAGGCATATGTAGGGGTAATAATTCAAAAATATCATGGACTCAAGTAGAGACAGGGTCTGCAATTACATGGAAATATCCAAGTTGTATTTTACTAGGCGACAATTCAATTGGTAAATTTTATTCTGTTGCAATAACGAATAATTTTCAACAAGCTGATACCGGAACAAAAATGATTCATATTGGAAAAAATACTAAAAGTACAATAATTTCAAAAGGAATTTCTACTGGAAAAGGACAAAATACGTATAGAGGTTTAGTTCGTATGGGACCTAAAGCCACAAATGGAAGAAATTTTACTCAGTGTGATTCGCTTTTAATTGGAGACAAATGTGGAGCACATACTGTCCCATATATTGAAGTAAAAAATCAATCTGCAAAAGTAGAACATGAGGCAACAACTTCAAAAATAAGCGATGATCAAATGTTTTATTGTAGACAAAGAGGTTTAGATCAAGAAAATGCTGTATCTTTAATTGTTAATGGTTTTTGTAAAGAAGTCCTTAGAGAACTTCCTATGGAATTTGCAGTAGAAGCACAGAAGCTTCTAGGAATAAGTCTTGAGGGAAGTGTAGGTTAAAATTCATTTATATGCTTAAAATAGAAGATCTCCACGTAAATGTGGGAGATAAAAAAATACTTCAAGGAATAAATTTAGAAGTTAAGCCAGGAGAAGTACATGCAATGATGGGTCCAAATGGATCAGGTAAAAGTACTTTGGCCAATGTTTTATCTGGCAGAGATGGTTATGAAATAGTAAAAGGAAAAATTAGTTATTTAAAAGAAAATTTATTAGAACTTGAGCCTGAAGATCGTGCATGTAAAGGTCTTTTTCTTGCTTTTCAATACCCGGTCGAAATACCTGGAGTTTCCGGTATGAATTTTTTAAGAACCACATTAAATTCTATAAAAAAATATAGAAAACAAAAAGAACTTGATGGTGTAAATTTTCTAAAATTGTTAAGAAAAAAAGCAAAAATTCTCAAAATAGATGAAAAATTAATAAAAAGATCAGTTAATACTGGTTTTTCAGGCGGCGAAAAAAAAAGAAGCGAAATATTACAAATGAGTTTATTAGAACCAAAACTTGCAATTTTAGACGAGACTGACTCTGGCCTAGATATCGATGCGCTTAAAATTGTTGCAAATGGAGTAAATAAACTAAAAAACAAAAATAGATCTTTCTTAATTATAACGCACTATCAGAGATTATTAAATCATATTGTACCAGACAAAGTGCATATTTTGTCAAAAGGAAGAATTATTAAGAGTGGTGATAAAAATTTAGCTATTGAATTAGAAAAAAAAGGTTATGAAGGTCTAGTATAATTATGGAACAAAAATTAATAAAAGATTTTGAAATTCCAAATAAAAAAATTGAAACATGGAAATTTACTGATTTAAAAAAAGTTTTTGAAAAAAATAATTTTAAGCCTTTTAGAAAATCAATAAATGCAGATCTTACTGAACCTACTATATCCTCACAAATTCCATTAGATATTTCTAATAATATTTTTTTTAATCCTAAAATTAATTTTGTAATTTTTGAGAATGGTTATTTGCAAAAATTCAATAAAAAATCAGACGGTTTAGAAATAACTACTTTAAATGACATTGCAAAAGAAAAATTATTTAATAAAAAAAATTTCACTAGAAATGATAGTTTACTCGATATTAACAATACTTTTTTAAATGAAAAATTAATAATCAGGGTAAAAAAAAATATAGAATTAAAAGAACCTATATCAATTTTTTATTACAATTCTGGAGAAGAAAAATATCTTATTAATA
>DTVC01000055.1 GCA_012963775.1 Candidatus Pelagibacter sp.
AACATTAAATGTCATAACAAAAAAACTTATCAATAAAAATCTAATCATCTAATTTCTCCCCAAACATTATTTACTTGAAGCCATCCACTATAATCATTAGTTTTAATTTTACACCAATCTGAAATACATTTTGTAACCAAGACTAACCTTCCCTTCTCTAATTTAACTATAGGTTTTGAAAATTTACTATTTTTTTTAAAAACAATTTTATCTTCAAGAACTATTAATGAATTAACTTTTCTAAGCTGAGTAATATGTATCCATCCACTATTTTTTTTGTGGTCAATTATTCTTCTAAAGTTTTCCTTTTTATCAATTACCTTAACTGGTAAAAAAGTTTTTTTATAAATAAATTTAACTGGATAGTCAAAACTTGGACCATATCTGACATTAACTTTTTTATATTTAAGCATAAGAAAATAATTATTTTCGTTTGAAAATGATATTGATTGTGAAATATAAATAAACAAAAATATTAAAATTATTTTGTGCATATACAATTTTTTTTTTTACTAAATTTAACTTTTTTAAAATTAAGACTGCGTAAATTAATAATTAAAATTGATCCACTAAGATCTTTTCCGATATTTAATATTTTTTTCAAAACTTCATTTGATTGAATGTTTCCAATAATTCCGGCCACAGGACCCAGAATACCTTCAGCCTCGCAATTTAATATTTCATCAGAAGGTTCTGATTGATAAAAACATTTTAAGCAAGGAGTTTTTTTATTTTTAAAATCGAATGTAAAAACATGTCCATCGAATTTACTGATAGCTCCAACAATTAAAATTTTCTTATATTTGATTGAATATTTATTAAGTAAAAATTTTGTTTTAAAATTATCAGTTCCATCAACAATTATGTCAAAACTTTTAATTATGTTATTTAAATTTTTATCTGTGATTTTTTTTTTAAAAATTTTTATTTTTATTAAAGGATTAATTAATTTAATTTTTTGTTTTAAAACATTAACTTTAAATTTACCAACATCCATTGAATCATATAAAGATTGTCTATGAATATTTGAAAGGCTTACTTTATCATAATCTGCAATACCAATAGTTCCTACCCCTGCTCTACTTAGATAATCTGCTATAGGACAACCTAATCCTCCAGCACCAATAATTAAAACTTTTGAATTAATTATTGCTTTTTGACCAACAACACCAACATCTTTAAGTACAATTTGACGTGAATATCTCTCAATAATGCTTTTATTTAAACTATTCTTCATTTTCCAGTGGATCCAAAGCCACCTGATCCTCTTAGAGTATCTGGAAGATTGTCAACTTCTTCGAAATCTATTTTTAAGACTGGCATGAGAACCATTTGGGCTATTCTGTCGTTATTTCTTACAACAAATTCTTCTTTACTATGATTAAATAATATTATCTTTAACTCTCCTCTGTAGTCGCTATCAATAGTACCTGGACTATTTAAAACACTAATACTTGATTTTGCTGCAAGTCCTGAACGAGATCTTATTTGTATTTCAACATCACTTGATATTGCCACAGAAATTCCGGTTGGAATTAAAGCAGAAGTATTTGGAGCAATTTTAATAGGATCTTTAATAAAAGCCATCAAATCCATACCAGAAGAACCTTTCGTTTTATATGATGGTAATTGAACTTTTGGATCAAGTTTTTTTACTAAAACTTTTACCATTAAATTAATTTAATTGAGAAACAACTCTTTTTACTATTTCTTCTGCCAAAAGTGATTTTTTCATTTTTTGAAGTTTTTCATCATTCATATTTTTATAAAAAATAGATACTTCATTAAAATCAGATTCAAATCCAATTGAAGAGTCTGACACATCGTTTGCAATTATCCAATCACAATTTTTTTCAGATAACTTTAATTTAGAGTTTTCAATTAAATTATTTGTTTCTGCTGCAAAACCAATTACTAGTTTAGGTCTTAGTGAATTATGTTTAGATATGTGACTTAAAATATCTATATTTTTTTCTAAATTTATATCCATACTTACTTTTTTTTTAATTTTGTCCTTTTCTTTATTTTTAACTTTATAGTCAGCAACAGCAGCCGAAAAAATAGCTACATCTACTGGAAGATTTTTTAAAGTAGCATTAAACATTTCTTCCGCTGAATTCACTTTAATTAGATTTACTCCTTGAATTGGATCCAAATTTGTAGGGCCTGAAACTAGTGTAGTTTCAAATCCATTTTTATTTAAAGATTTTGCAATCTCATAGCCTTGTTTTCCACTAGATTTATTTGAAATATATCTAACCGGATCAATATATTCATGTGTTGGTCCAGCTGTAACCAAAGCTTTAAATTTTTTATTTTTTTTTATATTACTAATATATTCATCTAGATAATTTACTATATCTTCAGGTTCTGTCATTTTTCCTTCACCATATTCACCACATGCCATATCGCCAATTTCAGGACCAATAATTTTATAACCAAAATTCTTTAATTTTTGTAAATTTTCTTTATTAGAAGGATGTTCCCACATTCTAACATTCATTGCCGGGGCCAAAAATACGATTTTGTCAGAAGCTAGAACAACAGTTGAAGCTAAATCGTCTGACATTCCATAACTTAATTTAGAAATAGTATTTGCAGTTATTGGAGCAATTAATATTAAATCTGACCATCTAGATAGAGAAATATGATCCATTTCAGATTCATTATTATGATCAAAGAGGTCTGAGTAAACTTTCTCTTGAGACAAAGAAGTAACGGAAAGCGGTGTAACAAATTTATTAGCACTTTTTGATAGTATAGTTTTAACAAAAGCTCCCTTTTTTTTAATAAGTCTTATTATTTCCAAGCTTTTATAGGCAGCTATTCCACCACAAATTATTAACAAAATTTTTTTTCCTTCTAAATTATTCATTGTCAGAATTAAAATACTATGAAACCTAAAAATACAAGCAATAATAAACCAATAATACTTTGATTTCTAAATGATTTCATTTCAGACTCTTTCTCTTTTAAAGCAGAGTAAGAATTTGAATTCTGAGGAATATTTCCACTTGCCAGATATGTAAGTGCCTGGTTTGCTTTATCCATAATTTTAGGCAGTTCAGGAAGTCTTTTTAAAACTTCAGCAGAATCTTTTAGTGTATCAGTTAGAGTATTTATTGGATCTTTCGTTTCTTTTAACCATTTTTCCAAAACTGGTTTAGAGGTTTTCCAAATATTAGTGTTTGAATTTAATTTTCTAGCTACTCCTTCAACTACAACCATAGTTTTTTGTAATAAAAGTAACTGAGGTTGTGTTTGCATATCAAATTTTTCAGTAATATAGAATAATTGTTTTAACAATTTGCCACCCGATATATCCTTTACTGAGTGACCAAAAATTGGTTCTCCTATCGATCTTAATGCTTGAGCAAAATCATCTAATTGAACATCTTTTGGAATAAGACCTGCAACTAAGTGTATTTCTGCAACTTTTTTGTAATCTCTTTGAATAAAACCAAATAAAATTTCAGCAAGATATCTTTTGCTAAGTTTATCAAGTCTACCCATAATTCCAAAATCAATTGGAACAATTTGTCCATCGTTATCAATTAGTAAATTTCCCTCATGCATATCAGCATGAAAAAAACCGTCTCTTACAGAATGTCTTAAAAAATGTTGAATTATATCTGTAGCTAATTTTTCTGTATTTATATTGTTTTTTTCTAAAATATCTTTTTCTTTTATAGAAATTCCTTCAACCCAATCAAGAGTTAATACAGACTCACTTGTATAGTTCCAATAAATTTTAGGAACGTGAAATCCTAAATCATTTTTAGTGTTTTCACTAAATTCATTTGCAGCAGCAGCTTCAAGTCTTAAATCCATTTCATGATTAGTTATTTCTTTCAATAAAAAAACAACTTCTACAAGTTTTAATCTTTTTGTTTTTTTTATAGAACTTTCAATGAAATAAGCGAGCAGCATTAAAGCATCTATTTCTTCATTAAATATTTTTTTAATATTTGGTCTTAATATTTTGACTGCCACATCTTTGATAATTCCATCATCATTAATTTGTGCTTTATGCACTTGCGCCACAGATGCTGCTGCAATGGGTTTGTTAAAATTAATTATTGAATTGTAAATTTCTTCTCCCAAATCCTTTTTAATCATCTCTTTAGCTTCATAAGTAGAGAATGGAGGGAGTTTATCTAGTAATTTTTCAAATTGTTTTGAAAGTTTCTCTCCAATTATATCTGGCCTAGTAGATAAAAATTGCCCTAGTTTTATAAATGTGGTCCCCATATCTTGGACAGAATTACACAATCTTTCCTCATCGCTTAGATTTAAATTTTGTTTAGTTTTTCCAAAAAGAGAAATTGAAAAAATTCCCAAAAATATTTTTATAATTAATGGAGGCTCATGTATTTTAGAAACTATTTTTAAAGCATCAGATAGAGCCAATTTTCTTGCAAGTTTTAATAATATGAATATTTTTTTTATCATTAAATTTTCCAGCCAGAATGAATTGCAACTATTCCACCACTTAAATTTCTATATGTACAATTTTTAAAATTATTCTTTTTCATGATTTCTAGAAGTTGCTCTTGGTTTACAAATTTTTCAATACTTTGTGTTAAATATTTGTACGGTTTCTTATCCCCAACAATAATTTGACCTAATAAAGGTATTATTTTTGAATAATTTTTATAAATAAAATCTAAATTTGAATTTTCAATTTTAGAAAATTCTAAGCATAAAAATCTCCCACCTTTTTTTAATACTCTATATGCTTCAGCCAAGCTTTTATTAAGATTTTTTGTATTTCTTAATCCAAAGCTTATTGTATAAAAATCATAACTATTGTTGGGCACTTTTAAATTTTCTGCATAACCAACTTTCCAAGTTATGTTTTTATATTTATTTAATTTTTTTTTGCCCTCAGTAATCATTTTTTTATTGGGATCAACACAAAGGATTGATGTTTTATTACTTGTAGTTTTAATATATAAACTTGCGATATCACCTGTACCGCACCCCACATCAATTAGTTTTTTATCATTTGATGGATTCATCATTTGGATTAAGTCTTTTTTCCATATTCTATGTATTCCTAACGACATAAAGTCATTCATAAGGTCATATCTGTCAAATACCTTATTAAAAACTCCTTCTACCAGCCCTTTTTTTTGTTGGAGATCTTGTTGCATGATTTAATAGTTTATTTAAATTATTAATATAATCCTAAATGCCAGAATTGCCAGAAGTAGAAATAGTTAAACGGTCTCTTAAAAAGAAGATTAAATTTAAAAAAATCATAAAAGTTACTATTCGAAATAGAAATTTAAGGTTTAAATTACAAAAAAATTTTGGAAAATTTTTAAAAAATAGATTTGTTAAAGAAGTTTCAAGAATCTCTAAATATTTAATCCTTGAATTATATAATCAAAAATATTGCATTATTCATCTTGGAATGTCTGGAACAATTCATCTTATTAGTAAAAAGAAACAAAACAAATTTACAAACCTAAGTTTTTATCAATCAAGAACACTTCCTGAAAAACATAATCATGTAGAATTATTATTTTCTAACTTTAAAATAATTTACAACGATCCAAGAAGGTTTGGATATTTTAAAATAATTAATAGTCAATCTGAATTAAAAGAATTTTTTAATAGAATAGGACCCGAAGCAATAAGTAAAGATTTTAATCTAGATTACTTGAAAAAAAAATTAATTAATAAAACAAAGAATATAAAAAACTTACTTTTGGATCAAAATTTTGTATCAGGAATTGGCAATATTTATGCGAATGAAATATTATTTTACAGCAAAATTCATCCCAAAAAGAAGGCTTTTCAAATTAATACTAGTGAAATGAATAAATTAGTAAAATTTTCAAGATACGTTCTTCAACGGGCAATTCGATATGGTGGTTCAACAATAAGAGATTTTATGAATACAAAAGGTTCTATCGGGAGATTTCAAAAAGAATTTAAAGTATATGAAAGAGAGCATGAAAAGTGTTTAAGAGAAAATTGTAATGGCAAGATCATAAAGAGCTTTATAACTAACAGGTCAACTTTTTTTTGTAATTCTTGTCAAAAATAACAAATTAATCTATTGACCCAATTGAATTCGCAAGCTATACCATCGGCGCTTATGGCCAATACAAGATCAGCAATTAAAACTGTAAGAAGAATAGCAAGACAAACTGAGGTTAATCGGTCAAGAAAAAGTAGATATAAAAATGCGATAAAAAAAATGAATGCTATTCTGGATACAAAGAATAAAAAAGAAGCTTTGGAGCATTTGCCTAAATTAAATTCTGAATTAATGAAGGTTGTAAAGACTGGAATTATAAAAAAACAAAACGCGTCAAGAAATATTTCAAGAATTACAAAAAAAATTAACACACTTTAAACAACTTAAAGTAGTTAATAAAAAACTTTTAAACTTTAGGGTTGTCTTTTATTTATGGGTTAATTTTATTGCCACAACTTTTAGTATTTATACAAAATATAAATTATTTTTTTTTTATAACACAAGATCTAGTTTTTTTTTTACTAATTAAAGTAATTTTTTTTTACGAAAAAAATAAATAAATTTAATACAATCTTAGATATATAATTTTATAATCCCAAATTTATTCAATTAGAGATTTCATTTTTTTTTTTGAAAAGACAAAATAATTATTGCATTCAATTGCTTGAGATATTAAGTAGAGTTTTTCCTATATGAAAAATACCTTAAACCAAAGTACAGAAAATTTTTCTTTAAAAAAAATTGATTGGGAAATTATCCAGTCAGAAATGAGAGATAAATTTGGTAGCGATATATATGAGTCATGGTTAAGAAAAATTGATTTTATTGATGAATTTAAAAACTATATTCTAATTTCAGTATCAACAAGATTTATCCGTGATTGGATCACTTCAAGATATTTAGACCAGATTCTACAAATTATTAAGTCACACAGAAAAGAGATTAACAGAATAGAATTTAGTATTAATGAAAAAAAACAGGATAAAACTGATGAACATAGCTCTTTAAGAAATAAAAATATTAAAGAATATATTAATCAGAAAGTTTCATTTATTAAAGATTCATTTTTGCAATATAATAGAATTGATCCAAATAAAAATTTTAAAAATTTTATATTAGGATCAAGTAATAAGTTAGCATTTGAAGCCTCTAAAAAAGTAACTCAAGATTTAGCGCACTATAATCCATTATATTTGTATGGTGGTGTTGGGATGGGGAAAACTCATTTATTAAATGCGATAGGTTTAAGTCTTAAAGAAAAGAATAAGTTCATGTTTATCTCAGCAGAAAGATTTATGTACCAATTTGTGAAATCAATAAAATCTAATGAGATGGTAAAGTTTAAAGATTATTTTAGAAATACAGATGTTTTATTAATTGATGATATTCAATTTATGAACGGTAAAGAAGCAATGCAAGAAGAATTTTTTCATACCTTTAATGCATTAATAGATAAAGGTTCACAAATAATTGTATCTGCTGATAGGCCGCCCAATAAATTATCTAGAATTCAGGAAAGAATTAAATCAAGATTTGCAGGTGGACTAGTTGTTGATATACAAAATACCGATTATGAACTGAGATATAAAATTGTAAAAGCAAAAACTGAAGAATTAAAGGTATTGTATTCTAATCAAATAAATATCTCCGAAGAAATTCAAAGATTCATTAGTTCAGAAATAAGCACAAGCATTAGAGAATTAGTAGGAGCTTTAAACAGAATTGTTTCTTTTTCACGAATTTATAACAAAGTACCTATTCTGTCAGAAATAAAAATAATATTGAAAGATTTGTTAAATCTTTCAGAGAATAAAGTTACTATTGATCTAATCCAATCAATTGTTTGCAAATTTTTTAAAATTGGCAAAAATGAAATGCTTTCTTCTAGAAGATCTAGATATTTGGTAAGACCAAGACAAACAGCAATTTATTTAACAAAATTATTGACATCAAAATCCTTACCTGAAATTGGTAGAGCTTTTTCAAATAGGGACCACACAACAGTTATTCATTCTGTAAAAACTATAGAAAAATTAAGAAAACAAGATAACGAACTAAATATCAATATCGATAATTTGAAAAACAAAATTTTGTACAATAAAGAAAATGAAATTTAATGTAAATCAACAAGATCTTCAAAAATCTTTGAACTACTGCCAGGGAGTTATAGAAAAAAGAAGTACTTTACCAATATTATCAAATGTTCTTCTTGAAGTAGCTAATTCTAAATTAACTATTACAGCTACTGACCTTGACTTAATTTTTATTCATCAAATTCCTAATGTTGAGGTAATTGAAGAAGGAAAAATAACATCATCTTCATCAATTATATATGATATTGTTAGAAAATTTTCATCTGGAAAAAAAATAAATTTTTCAAATATTGGAGAAAACAAACTTCACTTAGAATCAGAAAAATCTGTTTTTAATTTAAATTGTATAAGTGCCGCAGAGTTTCCTTTAACGGATGAAAATTTTAACCAAAATGAATTTTCTTTAAAGTCAAAGCAACTTTTAAAACTTTTAAATAAATGTAAGTTTTCAGTTTCCAATGATGAAACTAGACATTATTTAAGTGGTATATTTATTCATCAAACAGAAATTGATAACAAAGTATTTTTAACGGCAGCTGCAACAGACAGTCATAGAATGTCTATATCGAAAGTTAAATTAAATGAAAAAATTGATTTCGAACCAATAATTTTACCTAAAAAAACTATATTCCAGCTTTGTTCCTTACTAGAAGATTATGAAGGCAATGTTAATATTTCAAATATAAAATCAAAAATTAAATTTGAATTAAATAATAGTATTTTAATTTCAAAGTTAATAGACGGCAAATTCCCAAATTATGTTCAAGTAATTCCAAAAGAAAATCAAAAAAAATTAGAAGTTGATTTGAAATTATTTTTAGATTCTGTTGATCGTGTAGCTTCTGTTTCGCTTGACAAAAAAGATGGAGTAAAATTTGATTTAACTAAGGATGTACTGAATCTTTCTGTAAATAATACGAATAGTGGCGATGGTAAGGAAAGTTTAAGTGTTAAATTTGATCATGATTTAGAAATAAGTTTTAATTCTAGATATCTAATTGACATAGCTTCACAATTAGATGGAGATAAAGTAGAAATTTATTTCAAAGATGCTGGGTCCCCAGCATTAATTAAAGATCCAGGGGATTTTGATAGTATTTTTGTTGTAATGCCAATGAAAGGCTAAATTATTTTATCCAATTCTTGATAAATATTATTTTGTAAGATATTTAAAAAATCTTTTCTTTCCATTCCTGGTTCTATTTCTTTTAAAATTGATACAACTAATATTCCATTAGGTTTTAATTTTCCACTTTTAGGCCATATGTTTCCTGAATTGATTGCTACCGGTTGACATTTAATTTGTAAATCTTCATAAATTCTTGAAACTCCTTTTTTAAAAGGAGTTCTATCTTCGACCGCCATTCTAGTTGCTTGAGGAAATATTATTATTGGTCTATTAGATGAATTTATAACAGATTTAATTTTATCAGAAAAACCTAAATTTTCTTTTGAAATTTTATCTCTATCGATTGATATTGATCCTATTTTTTTTAAATACATTCCAAAAAATGGGATTCTTAATAATTCTTTTTTTAAAATAAATACTGGCGAGTTAAAAATGGTTTGTAAAAAAAATGTTTCAAACATTGATTGGTGAGAACATGCTATAAAAAATTTACCTTCAGATATGAGGTTTTCTTTTCCCTTAATTATAATTTTTGTTGATAAAAATATATTCAAACAAATTTTTGACCAATGTCCCATAATTTTTCCACCAAATAAAACTATTTTTTGAGGCAATAGTAGAGATGGTAAAAAAATTAAACAAATAAGTATTATTCCTAAATAAAAAAAAATCTTAAAAATTAAACTTCTAATCATTTGCTTAAAAATTAAATAATATTATTTAATTTTTGTCTCTTTGTAATTATTTTTGACGAAGATTGATTAATTAATATTTCAGATGGCTTAGCTCTTAAATTATAATTTGAGCTTAAAACCATGCCATATGCGCCAACATCACAAATAGCTAAAATATCTTTTTCTCTCAAAGTTTGAAATTTTGGAACAGATAAAAACTTGTCAGTAGCTTCACATATTGGTCCGACAAATTCATGTTTTTTTCTAATCATTTTTTTACTTTTTATAGATGCCATTATTTCATGTCTAGAGCCGTATAATGCTGGCCTCATTAAATCATTCATTGCAGCATCTAAAATAACAAAATTTATTTTTCTAGTTTTTTTTATGTATAAAACTCTTGTTAATAGTAAGGCAGTATCGCCAATTATTGATCTGCCAGGCTCAAAAATAATTTTTGTTCTATATTTGTTTAAGAAATTCTTAATAATTGAGTTGTATTTTTTGTAATCAAGTTTTTTTGTTTCTTTATTATATTTGATTCCCATGCCACCACCCAAATCAACAAAATCGAAATTATGATTAGATTTTTTTATAACCGATCCAATAACTTTTAGCATTTTTGCGTATGGTTTATGGTCAGTAATTTGACTGCCAATATGAACACTCAAACATCTTATATTTAAATATTTTGAATTTTTAAATTTGTTTATAGCTTTTAAAAAATTAATTTCAGTTAAACCAAATTTATCCTCTTTTTTTCCTGTAGAAATTTTTTTTAATGTTTTAGAATCAATATTTGGATTAAGTCTTACGCCAATATCAATTTTTTTCCTTTTAATTTTTGAAATTTTTTCGATTTGATTTATTTCACTTTCCGACTCTGAATTAATTAATAGAATATTTTTATTAATAGCAAATTTAAGCTCATCAAAAGTTTTGCCCACACCAGAAAAAACTATTTTTTTTGGGCTAATGCCCGATTTTAAAGCCATGATTAGCTCACCTTTAGATACAACATCTGCTCCCATACCCATTTTATTAATTTCTTTTAAAATTTGAAGATTTGAATTTGATTTTACTGAAAAACATAATAATGGATTTATTGATCTAAAATACTTTTTAAAATTTCTTATATTTAATTTTAATTTATTTAATGAATAACAATAGGATGGTGTTCCAAATTTTTTAGCAATTCTTTGAATTGAAATATTTTCAATATATAAGCCATTTTTTTTATAATTCATTAGCCTATCATTGTGATCTGAATTAATTTTTTTGACTCTTTATATTCTGGATCACTTTTTTTTCCGCATGAAAAAAGCAAAGTTGCACAAAAAAATAATATTATAATTTTTCTAATCATTTTAATTCTTTTTTATATTTATTTATCATTTTCTTTATGTTTTCAAAAGAAGTACCACCATAAGATTTTTTTGATTTTATCGAGTTTTTTAAATCAAATATTTTTAATACTTCCTCATTTAACTTTGGTTCAATTTTTTTAATTTCTTTAATGCTCAATTCATCAAATCTTTTTTTTTTTACTTCTGCATAATTTACAATTTTTGCAGTAATCTGATAAGCTTTTCTAAACGGAACTTTAAGCTCAATTACAATATAATCTGCTAAATCTGTTGCAGTAGTGTATCCTTTGTTTGCTAATTCAAACATTCTTTTTTTATCTACACTGAAATTTTTTAAAATATCATTAAAAATCAATATAGAATATTTTATTTGATCAAAAGATTTAAAAACTAATTCTTTATCATCTTGTAGATCTTTAAAATAAGATAATGGTAGACCTTTTAAGATTGTTAACATAGAAAACAAATTACCAAAAGCATTGCCTGTTTTACCTCTTAAAAATTCAAGTTGATCAGGATTTTTTTTTTGTGGCATTATCGATGATCCAGTGACGATTCTATCATTAAGTTTAATGAGTCCAAATGCATCTGAATTCCATATAATAAATTCTTCAGCCAATCTTGATATATGAACTGAGCAAACAGAAGTTGCATATAAAAAATCAGTAACAAAATCTCTATCAGAAATAGTATCAATAGAGTTATTAGTTGGATGACTAAATTTTAATTTTTTTGTTGTATAATTTCTATCAATGTTGAATGTAGTTCCAGCCAGAGCTGCAACACCTAAAGGATTTTCAAGTAGATTTTCGATATTATTTTTAAATCTTTGTTTATCTCTTTTGAACATTTCAACATAAGCAAGTAAATAATGTGCAAAAGAAATAGGTTGAGCATTTTTTAAATGTGTAAAACCAGGCATAATAGTTTCAATATTTTTTTCAGCATTTTTTACAATGATCTTAATTGAGGAGTTCAAAAGATTAATTATTTCATTAGTAGAATTTCTTAACCATATTTTAAAATCAGTTATAACTTGATCGTTTCGTGATCTTGCTGTGTGAATAAAACCTGCATCATCTCCAATTATTTCAAATAATCTTTTTTCAATGCTCATGTGAATATCTTCATGCTTTGGATTAAATATGAATTTTTTTTTAATTATTTCATTTCTAATTTTATTTAATCCCCAGATAGTTTTATTTTTTATTTTAAAAGTAATAATTTTTTGTTTAAACAACATTTCAACATGAGCTATGGATCCTGCTATATCTTCTTTAAAAAGTCTTTTATCAACACTTAGAGAGCTGCCTACTTTTTGAAAAATAGAAGAAGTATCTTTTGTAATTCTTGTACTCCAAACTGTCTTGTTGTTTTTATTTTGACTCATGATATGTAACTATACCTTTTACAATGAAATTATTAACACTTAAATTTTTAGCATTTTTTATTTTAAATAATTATAATTTACAATAGATGACATTTAGCCTTAATACAAAAATTGTTTATCCAGATAATGTTAATGAAATAAAAAATGCAATTATTTTACTTCATGGATATGGTGGAGACAGCAATGATATCAGTATTTTAACATTGAGTTGGAAAAGATTTTTGCCTAATACGATTTTTTTATGTCCAAATGGACATGAACCATGTTCAATTAATCCTAATGGTTTTCAATGGTTTGATCTTTCTAGAGACGATCCTAAATATATATTAGAAGAGACAATTAAAGCTGAAGTAAAATTAAAATCATTTATAGAAGAAATAAAAAATGAATATAACTTAGATAATTCAAAAATTTGCCTCTCTGGTTTTAGCCAAGGTTGTATGTTGTCTATAAACATTGGATTAACTTCCAATAAAAATTTTAATTGTATAGTAGGATTTTCTGGTAAAATTATTGATAAAGAAAATTTGTCAAGAAGAATAACATCAAAAACAAAAATGCTTCTTATTCATGGTGATCTTGATGCTGTAGTTCCCCCAAATCATTTGTTAGAAGCAAAGGATTTTTTAATTCGAAATAAAATTGATGCTGAGACTAAGATGATTAAAAATTGTGATCATCATATTCCTATTGAGGCATCAAGTATTGCACTGAATTATATTAAAAAAAACTTAAGTATTTAATAAATCTTTAATAAATTTATTGTATTATTGATTAATAAATTTAATTAAGCTAATCTTATGCAATGTTTAAATCTGTAGATCAAAATATTTCATTAGAGAAATGCCCTGCTCTGGTTTTAAATGCTGATTATATACCTCTAAGTTATTATCCGCTTTCACTATGGGGTTGGCAAGATTCAATTAAATCTGTTTTTTTAGATAGAGTTGTTATTGTTAGTTTCTACGATAGAGTAATTAGAAGTCCTTCATTAAGCATGAAACTTCCTAGTGTGATAGCATTGAAAAGTTATATTAAACCACGGTCTAATCCTAATTTTACAAGATTTAATGTTTTTTTGAGAGATAAATTTAGATGTCAGTATTGTGGAAGCAAAAAAGAATTAACTTTTGATCATTTGCTACCCAGATCAAAAGGAGGAAAAACTAATTGGGACAACGTAGTAACAGCTTGCTCAAGTTGTAACATCAAAAAAGGTGGTCGTTTTTTTGTAAGTCCTGAAATGGCTTTAAATCAAATACCTTATCAACCAACTACTGAAGATCTACATAAGAATGGAAAAAATTTTCCACCTAATTATTTACATAAGAGTTGGATGGATTATTTATATTGGGACGTAGAACTAGAACCTTAATCAGACTTTCTCAGATATATTTATTGCAATTCTTGATCCAGTTTTAATTATTTTGTCTAGTATTGAATATATTCCTTCTTTAGAGGCTCCTTCATCGTAAGCAATATCTTTATGATGTAATTCATCTTCTTTGAACTTAATTATTTTTTTTTTTAATTGTTTTTCATCATCTTCAATTTGATTTATCTGTTTTTGATAATGTTCATCGATAACTTCTTCAACAGAAGCTGTACAAAGCATTGCTGCCCTTTTTCCAAGAAGCGTAGTTCCAAAACCTAAGCCAACTCCTAATAGATCCCATATAGGGAGAAATTTAGTGGGCTTTATATTTCTTTTTTTTAATTCTTTTTCAAAAAAATCTAAGTGTTCTTTTTCATTGAGCTTCATCTCTTCAATAGTTTTTTTTAATTTTTCGTCTTTAAATACAGTATTTAATGCTAATAGCTGACCTTCGTAAATTTTAATGGCACCTCTTTCTCCAGCGTGATCAACTCTTATAAATTCTTCTATTTTTTTTTTATTTGTTTTTTTCATGATTTAAAAAAAGTTTTATAGTTATAACACTCAATAATAAAGATATAATTGTATTTATTGTAGCAAGTGACAAACCAACAATTTTAAAGCTAACATCCTTGCAGCTTATTTGATTTTTTTGCAGTTCTTTAAGTAGGTCATCTTTAGATAAATTAGCATTTTCTAATGACGCGTTACAAACTAATGACTCAGAAAAAAATCCCTGTTCAATACCAAAATGATAAAAGGATAAAATAGTTCCTGCTAAGAATATTAGACCTAAAAACAAGAATACAATTTTTTCAAATTTTTTATTAAATAGGCCTACAGGTATTATTATTATTGCTAATAAATATGGAATTCTTTCAATTAGGCAAAGATTACATGGAGCATGCCCTAAAATATATTGAATAAAAAAAGCTATTAATAAAATAACAATACTTAATAATAAAATTATTGTTATTGTAGTTTTATTTTTTAATTCCAGCATTTTATTTAAAAATAAAATATATAATTATCCCAATAATTACTAAAACTACCCCAATAATTGTAAACCACAAAGCTCCCTTTTTTTCTAAAAAATTTACAAAATTTTGGCCAAACTTTGCTGTAAAAAAAGAAACTAAAAAAAATCTTAAACCTCTTCCAATTAAACAAATGATCAAGAATATAAATATATTAAAACCAATTATCCCACTGGTAATTGTAAATACTTTAAATGGTAATGGAGTAAAACCAGCTAAAAACAATACACCAAGCCAAACCAATATGCCTCCAGTATTGGACATGGTATTTTTAAGATCATTGACTTTCTGTTCATAACCATAAAGTTCTATAATGTTCATGGATAAGTCTAGAAAAAAAGAACCTATAAAGTATCCAAATAAACTACCCAAAGCAGAAAACAAAGTAGCTATAATAAAGATTTTTTTAAATTCATTTTTTTGCGCTATTACCATTGGAACAATCATGACATCTGGTGGTATTGGGAAAAAAGAACTTTCTGCAAATGATAATATTGCCAAATAAAATTTTGAATTTTTATGCCCAGCAAGCCTTATTGCTTTTAAATAAAGTTCTTTGAACATATTCTCTTTTAATACAATAATTCTTCTTATACTATTATTTTATAAACTATATAAAGTTAAATGAAGAATGGGCGAATGGCGGAACTGGTAGACGCGTTGGATTCAAAATCCGAAAGATTCACAAACTCATAACTCTCTGGTACTCTACAAGACATTCCGAAAGAACTAATACTTACTTTTTATTTTTACCCTTCGATTAGCAAGTGCAATAAGGATAAATTAATTTGTGCAAACTAGTACTAAACTAGTACCTAGAGAGATAGATAAAACGATTACATATGGTAGAATTTATAAGATGAAAAAACTTTTAGGGATCGTGGTTCTGGGTTTATGATATGAAAAAACTAACTTGTCACTGTGGTGGAGTCGAAATTGAAGTATCTTTACCAAATGGCTTAAAAAATCTTGTCAGATGTAATTGTTCAATTTGCAAGA
>DTVC01000056.1:0-14544 GCA_012963775.1 Candidatus Pelagibacter sp.
CTTTAAATCAGCTGTATTAGATTTTTTTTTGGTAGGTGTTCCAACGCAAATAAATATTATATCAGAGTCTTTTATTGCAGAAATAATATCTGTTGTGAATGAAAGTCTTTTTTGATCAAAATTTTTTTTTACTAATTCCTCTAATCCAGGTTCATATATTGGAATTTTATTAGAATTTAGTTTGTTAATTTTATTTTTGTCAATGTCAGCACAAATTACTTTATTTCCTAAATCAGAAAAACAAGTTCCACTTACCAATCCAACATAACCAGTTCCTATCATGCAAAGTTTCATATTTTTGAAATCTCTAGTGATGATTTAATATATCCTTGCATTGTGCCACAGTCTAAATATTTACCAAAAAAGCTGTGGCCTATAAATTTATCACCTTCACGTATTAGTCTTCTAATAGAATCAGTTATATGTACTTCACCACCTTTACCTTTTTTTTGATTTTTTAATTTAGCAAATATTTTTTTTGGCAGAATATATCTTCCTACAACCGCTCTATTTGAAGGAGCTGATTTAATTTCCGGCTTCTCAATTACGTCCTTGATATAAAAATTATTATTATTAATTTTTGATTTTATTGAATATATTCCCCATCTATTAACTGTTTTTTTATTAACTTTCATGCTAGCCATAACCGAACATTTTTTTCTTTTAAAAATTTTGATCATATCTTTTGAGCAATTTCTTTTAATTACTAGATCATCTGGTAAAAGCATTAGGAAATATTTATCTTTAATAAATTTTTTTGCTTTTAATACGGCGTCACCAGTTCCTAAAGGCTTGTTTTGATAAACAAATTTTATAATTTTTCTATATTTTAAAATTTTTTTATATTCATTAATAATCCTTTTATCTTTTTTCTGTTTAATTATTTTCTTAAAACAATTATCATTATAAAAATATTTTTTTATGATTTGTTTTTTTTTTGAAATAATTAAAATTATTTCTTTAATACCTGCGTCAATGCATTCTTCTATAATATACTCTACACTAGGTTTGCCATTAATGGGCAAAAGTTCCTTAGCAAAGACACTAGTAAGTGGTAACAATCTTGTACCTAACCCTGCTAATGGAATTATAGCTTGTTTTATCATTAAAAGTTTTTTAACTATTGATTTGAAGTACCATAAATGAAAATTATTAAAAGTATTAATCAACTAAATAAAGAAGTTAATTTTAAGGCAAACATTGGCTTTGTTCCTACAATGGGTATGTTCCATAATGGTCATATTTCATTGATCGAATCTGCAAAAAAAAAATGTAATAAAACTATTGTAAGTATTTTCATAAATCCTTCACAATTTAATAAAAAGAGTGATTATAAAAAATATCCAAGAAATTTATCTAGAGACATAAAAATTCTAAAAAGATTAAAAATAGATTTTTTGTTGCTACCAAATAAAAACCAAATTTATAAAAAAAAACAAAGCATGAAATTAAAATTGAATAAAAAAGATAAAATATTATGTGCAAAATATAGAAAAGGACATTTTGAAGGTGTTTTAGCTGTTATTAATCAATTTCTGAATATTATTGAACCTAAATATATGTTTTTAGGAGAAAAAGATTTTCAACAACTATATTTAATAAAAAAATTTATTAAAAAGAAATTTAAAACTAAAATTATATCTTGTAAAACCATACGTGATATGAAAATGGTGGCATTATCTTCTAGGAATAACTTATTAAACAATAAAGATTTAATTTTATCTTCTAAAATTGCCAAATTATTGATTAAATTTAAAAAAAAATTAATCAAAAATTTTAATAAAATAAATCAAATTAAAAAAATTAAAGATGAAATAAACAAATTTAAAAATATTGATGTAGAATATTTAGAAATAAGAAATAAGTTCAATTTTTCAAAAAAAATAAATAAACACAATTTTAAAATATTTGTTGCCTACTATAATAGAAATGTAAGGTTAATAGATAATTATTAATTACCGTAAAAAAAGTATGCACCTACTCCCAAAAAAGATACAAAACCAATAACATCAGTTATTGTCGTTACAAAAACACTTGAAGCAATAGCGGGATCTATATTAATTCTTTTGAGTGATACAGGAACTAGAATGCCAAATAAGCCTGCTACTATCATATTCAGTATCATTGATATAGAAATAATTATAGATAGCTGAATATCATTAAACCAAAGTTGAACAACAAATGCACTGATTATTGCAAAAATTACTCCATTTAAAATTCCAATACTAAATTCTTTTATAATATTTTGTGATAAATTATTTCTGGTTAGATCATTTGTTGCTAATGTTCTAATTGTTATTGCTAAAGTTTGCATTCCTGCATTTCCACCCATAGAAGCTACTATTGGCATCAAAAAAGCTAATGCAATCATTTGTTCTATTGTTGCTCCAAACATACTTATCACCCATGTAGCTAAAAATGCAGTAAATAGATTTAATAGTAACCAATTAAATCTTCTTTTTGTTTTAATAAAAATACCATCAGTAATTTTTTCGTCTCCTACACCAGCCAATCTTAAAGTATCTTCCTCGGCTTCTTCTTTTAATACTGTAAGTATATCGTCACTGGTAATCATTCCTACTAGTTTATTATTTTTGTCCACTACGCAAGTAGAATTTAAATTATAATTTTCAAATAGGCGACTTACCTCCTCTTTATCCATATCAACTGGAATGAAAAATTGCGTTTCTGACATTATGGAAATCATTTTAGCTTCTCTTGGTGTTCTAAGAACTTTTGATGAAGGAACTGTACCAATAGGTTTAAATTCGTTATCTACAATATATATTTCTAAAAATTCATCTGGCAAATCCTTATTTTCTCTTAAATAATCAATAGTTTGTCCAACAGACCAATTGCTAGGAATTGCTGTAAACTCTCTTTGCATTATTCTTGCAGCAGAGTCTTCTGGATAACTTAAACTTTCTAATAAAACAAACCTATCTTTTGGTGGCAAAGAACTTAAAATATCATTTTTATTCTTTTCATCTATATTTTCTAAAATTTTAATAGCATCATCTGATTCAAGATTTTTAAGAATATAAACTATTGAATTAGATGAAAGATATTTGATGATTTCTGATTGAACTGACTCGTTTAATTCAACAAAAACTTCTGGATCAATTTTAAAATTATTTAATTTAATTAAATTTTCTCTATCTGTTGAATTTAAATGCTCAATTATATCAGCAGCATCTGCAGGATGCATTTCCTTGAATGAATTTGAAATAAATACAGCATCATTGCTCGCAATTTTATCAGTTACAACTTCAATATATTCTTTATTAAACTCAAAGTTGACCTTTTTATCTTTTATTTTTTTTACAACAGTCATAAAATTATAATTTTAATAAGGCACTATTAATACATAATTTATATAATACAATTCTTTAATGAATATAGAGATAAAAAAATCAGAAAAACCAATAGAATATAATAAAGCTATTGAATATTTAGAAAATAGAGTTGTTGAGGTAAATAACAGTAAAGCAAGAGAATTGATTTGGTTCTTAGAACATCCATCTGTATATACGGCAGGATCCAGTTTTAATAAAAATGATATTTTAGATGATTCTATAAATTTGATCAAAACTAAACGAGGAGGTAAAATTACTTGGCATGGGCCAGGTCAATTAGTTTGTTATTTCGTAATTAATTTGAACAATAGAAAAAGAGATATTAGAAATTTTATTAGTTTAATTGAAAATTCAATTATTGAATCTCTTAAAGAATATAAAATAAAATCACAGAGTGACAAAAAAAATATAGGTATATGGGTTAAATCAAAAAATAAAATAAAAAAAATTGCTGCAATTGGAATTAGAATTAAAAGATGGATTGCTTACCATGGGTTTTCTATAAATATTGATAATGATTTAAATAATTATAATAAAATAATTCCGTGTGGGATTAAAGATAAAGAAGTGACAAATCTTATATCCATTAAAAAACAAAATTATGAGAATTTAAGTGAAAAAATATTAAATAATCTAATTAATAATTTAAAAATTTAAGTCTTTTTGTTTTCAATAATTGCTTAAAATAATTGGGTAGTAAAGCAGTATAAGTAAATTTTTTATCATTAATCATAAATCTGATTTGATAAGAATGAAGCATTAATTCTTTATTTATTGATTTATTAATATTTTCTAATTTATATTTATTATCGCCATAAATTGGATGACCTATACCAAATAGTTGTTTTCTTAATTGATGTTTTCTACCTGTTATAGGTTTTAATTCAACAAGTGAACAATTGTAATTTTTATCTAATACTTTAAAAATTGTTTTGGCTTTTTCTAATATTTGCTTTTTGCCTTCATATCTAACTAAATTATTATTCCAAACTCCAGTATTTTTTTCAATTTCACCATGACAGATAGCAAGATATGTTTTGTGAATTTTTCTTAATCTAAACAATGATGTAAGCAACCTTGCTGAATCTCTATTTTTTGCAATTATAAAAACTCCTGAAGTTTCTTTATCTAATCTATGAACTGAATAAGGCTTTGTATTTTTAAAAATTTCACTTTTTGCAAAAATATCCATGAGATTTTTTTTTGATTTAGTCCCACCTTGGACTGAAATTCCACATTCTTTATTAAGAACTACAAAATCATCATTATTATCAATAATTAAATTTTCATTTTCTTTAATAATCTGATTTGTAGGTTGATATTTAACTTTTTTGGAAATGTATTTTTCTTCAAATTTAAAATTAAAAAAATTTATTTCATCATTCAGTTTCAATTTGACTGAACTTTTAACTTTTTTTTTATTTAATTTAATTTTCCCTATACGAAGATTTTTTTCAACTAAGCTTTGTGGAATTTTACCAATATTATTTCTTATCCATCTATCAATTCGCATATTTATAGATGAAGAGTCTATTTTGAAAGACTTATTCATTATTTTCGAAATATTGTTAAGCTGTAGCTATTTTCTTTTCTTCCTTATTATCTTTAAGGTTTTCTTTTCTCTTTTTATTTACTCTTTTAGCCTCTACATCTCTATCTACAAATTCAATAACTGCCATTGGCGCGTTATCTCCATATCTAAATCCAGCTTTAATTATTCTTGTGTATCCACCTTTTCTTTTTTCATATCTCTTTGCAAGAGTTTTTTTAACTTTATTTGCTGAATTGATATCCTGTAATTTTGAAACCAAGGCTTTTGTATTAATTAAAGTATCTTTTTTTCCTAAAGTAATAATTTTATCAGCTTGTGGTTTAAGTACTTTTGCTTTTGGCAATGTTGTTGTTATTTGTTCATATTTAATTAGTGAGTTCAGCATATTTTTAATTAATGCTTTTCTGTGCTCTGATGTTCTATTTAATTTTTTATACCCTAATCTATGTCTCATTAAATTGATTCCTCAAGCTTTTTTGACAATTCAGCAATATTTTCTGGTGGCCAATTTGGAATTTCCATACCAAGATAAAGCGACATTCCATTTAACACTTCTTTAATTTCGTTTAATGATTTTCTTCCAAAATTCGGTGTACGAAGCATTTCTCCTTCTGATTTTTGGACTAAATCACCTATGTATATGATATTGTCATTTTTTAAACAATTCATTGATCTAACAGAAAGTTCTAATTCATCAACTTTACGTAATAAATTTCTGTTGAATTCAGGTTCAGATGGTTTTTCACGTACTATAACTTCTTGTGGTTCATCAAAATTAACGAACATGCCTAATTGATCTTGAAATATTCTAGCTGAATAAGCAACAGCATCCTCTGCAGAAATAGATCCATTTGTCTCAACTTCCATGGTTAATTTATCATAATCAAAAGCTTTTCCTCCTCTTGCTGTGCTTATAGAGTAAGAAACTTTTTTCACAGGACTAAATAGTGAATCTATAGGTATTAATCCTAAAGGTGGCTCTTCGGGCTTGTTCATATCAGCTGCCACATATCCTTTTCCATTTCCAACTGTCATTTCCATATGAAAGTGAGTATTTTCATCAAGATTACAAATTACTAAATCAGGATTTAAAATTTCTATATCGGCAATTTGTGTAATGTGTGATGCTTTAATTTCACCTGGTCCTTTTGCATCTAATATTAATTTTTTTAATTCCTCTGAAGAGCTTTTTAAAGCTAAAGATTTAACATTCAAAACAATATCTGTTACATCTTCTCTAACACCTTTTATTGACGTGAATTCATGTAGTACACCATCAATTTGGATAGCTGTAACAGCTGTTCCTCTTATAGAAGATAATAGAATTCTTCTTAAAGAGTTTCCTAGAGTTAAACCATAACCTTTTTCTAAAGGCTCAGCTATAATTTTAGCAAAAGATTTATCATCACTTAATTGAACTTCAAGTTTGGGCGGTTTAATCATTGATTTCCAGTTTTTTGCATTTACGTCTATAGTCTCCATTTATACTCTCCTTTTTTTTGGTGGTCTTGTGCCATTATGAGGCATAGGTGTTGTATCTTTTATAGAAATAATTTTAAATCCTCTTGCTTGTAAAGCTCTTAGAGCAGTTTCTCTTCCTGAACCTGGTCCTTTAACTTCAACTGATAAGGTTTTCATACCTACTTCTAAAGCTTTAACTGCAGCAGCATCTGCTGCTACTTGAGCAGCGTAAGGTGTTGATTTTCTAGATCCTTTAAACCCTTTTTGTCCAGCAGAAGCCCATGAAATAATATTACCATATGTGTCAGCAATAGAAACTATTGTATTGTTAAAAGTTGATTGCACATAAGCTATACCGTTTAAAACATTTTTTTTAGTTTTCTTTTTTTTTGAATAAGTGCTTTTTTTTACAGACTTTGATTTATCTTGTGGTTGATCTTTATTTTCAATTTTGTCTTTTTTCATTATTTATTTTTTAAGTGGTGTTAATTTTTTACCAGCGATAGCAATAGCTTTTCCTTTTCTTGTTCGTGCATTGCATCTTGTTCTTTGTCCTCTTACGGGCAATTTTTTTCTATGTCTAGATCCTCTATACGTTGCTAAATCAACTAATCTTTTTATGCTTAAAAAGTTTTCTCTTCTTAAATCACCTTCAACAATAAAATTTTTATCAATATACTCTCTAATTTTTAATATATGATCATCTGTTAATTCATTAACTCTTTTTGATTTGGGTATTTCAAGTGAATCACAAATCTGCTTGGAAAATTTATCACCAATACCATAAATATAAGTTAGACCAACTTGCACAAGTTTGTTTTGAGGAATGTTTACACCTGCGATACGAGCCATAAATTTGTGATTAAAATTTAGCCTTTTATATAAGAAGTTCTTTTAAAGTCAATGTCTTAAACAGTAAGGATTTGCTCAATTTTACTAGTAATTTCATGTATTTTTTGACTACCATCTATTTCATGAAAATAGCTTCTTGGTGAAAAAAAATCTAAAACTGGTTTTGTTTTTTTCATGTATTCATCATATCTAATAATAATAGCTTCTTGATTGTCATCTTTTCTTTTTTTTAAATAATTTCTTCCACATTTATGATTATCAATTTCTTCTTTATTTAAGTACTCGTTAAAAGTTTTATTACATTTTTCACATATAATTCTTCCTAAAATTCTTTTTTCTATAATTTTTCTATTTACTTTTAAAAATAATATAAAATTTATAGATTGGTTATCTGCATTAAGCATTATTTCTAAATTCTCTGCTTGAGTCATATTTCTAGGATATCCATCAAATATAATTTTGTTTCTGTACAAAGGATTTATAATAACTTTTTTTAATATTTTATTAACGATATCATCAGTGACAAAATCTCCTTGAGAAATTATTTGCTCAATTTTTTTTCCAACATCTGATTTATTTTTAATTTCATTTCTTAAAAGATCACCACTTGAAGCTTGATAAAGATTAAATTTGTTGACAATTTTTTGAGCTTGAGTACCTTTACCTGCTCCTGGTGGACCGAACAGAATTATATTCACTATCTATCTTCCAAATTTTGTTTTTTTGATTAATTGTTCATACTGAGAACTCATTAATCTTGTTTGTACTTGTGTTACTGTATCGATTGCTACCACAACAACAATTAATATAGAAGTTCCTCCTAAATAAAAAGGAATTGGATAATTTGCAATTAAAAACTCTGGCATTAAACATACTAGAGTCAGATATAAAGCTCCTATTGTTGTTAACTTTGTCAAAATATTATCTATATAAATTGCTGTGCTTTCACCTGGCCTTATTCCTGGAATAAAACCACCATGCTTCCTTAAATTTTCCGCTGTTTCATTTGGATTAAAAGTAATTGATGTATAAAAGAATGTAAAAAAGATTATTCCAGATGCATACAGTGACATGTATAGAGGTTGTCCTTGTGAAAAGTAAGATATGATATTTAAGAATGTTTCATTTTGAGAAATAGTAAAGTTTGAAAAAGTAACTGGTAATAATAATAAAGCTGAAGCAAAAATTGCTGGTATAACACCAGCAGAATTAATTTTTAAAGGCAAATGCGAAGAGTCGCCACCATAAATTTTATTTCCCATTTGTCTTTTGGGATAATTTATAAGAATTTTTCTTAGAGCTCTTTCCATAAAAACAATAAACATAATTGTTAAAATTAATAAAACAAAAATTGCAATAATCATTAAAGTAGAAATTGCACCAGTTCTACCAAGTTCAAATGTTGTTACTAAAGCTCTTGGTATTTCAGCAACAATTCCTGAAAAAATGATTAATGATATACCATTGCCAATTCCTCTTTGTGTAATCTGTTCTCCTAACCACATTAAAAAAATTGTTCCAGCAACGATTGTTGTTACGGTAGAAACTTTAAAAAATATTCCTGGATTTATTACTAAATTTGCTGAAGACTCTAAACCAACTGACAATCCATAACCTTGAACTGTTGCTAATAATACTGTTCCATACCTTGTTATTTGTGTTATTTTTTGTCTTCCAATTTCTCCTTGGCTTTTTAGATTTTTAAAATAGTCTGAAGTTCCAGTCAAAAGTTGTACTATAATTGAAGAAGAAATATATGGCATTATACCTAATGCAAAAATAGCCATTCTTTTTATTGCTCCTCCAGCAAATACATTAAACATTCCTAACAAGCCTCTCTGACTATCTTGCATCATGATCTGAAGTTGCTCAGGATCTATACCTGACAAAGGCACAAAAGTTCCAAATCTATAGACTGCTAGAATAAATATTGTAAATAATATTCGATTTCTTAAATCGTTTGGCTGAGATGATTCACTCATAAAAGATTATATTTTTTTCTTAAGAGTTATTGATCCACCAATTTTTTTTAATTTTTCTTCAGCTGATTTTGAAAAAAAATCAACATTTACATCTATTTTATCTTTAATTTCTCCGGATCCTAAAATTTTAATTTTTTTATAACTTTTGCTAATGATATTAGCCTTTTTTAATAAATCTAAATCAATTTTTGTTTCTGAATTTATTCTTTTTGTATCTAAAAAACTTTGAATTTTACCTAAATTTATAATGGCAATCTTTTCTTTTTTTATAGGATTAAATCCTCTTTTTGGTAATCTTCGGAAAAGAGGCATTTGTCCTCCTTCAAAACTTTTTATTGCAACTCCAGATCTAGATTTTTGACCTTTCATCCCCCTCCCTGAAGTTTTTCCTTTTCCAGAACCAATTCCTCTACCAACTCTCATTTTTTTTATTTTAACCTGAGTAGTATTATTCAATGTTGTCATTATCCTCTTTTTTCAATGATTTCATTTATTTTTTTATTTCTTAAAATTGATATATTTTTAGGCGAATTTTGTTTTTGAAGTGCTTTCATGCATGCTCTAATTACATTATGAGGATTTGCTGTTCCAATTGATTTAGCAACAATATCTTTAATACCCAAAACCTCACATACAGCTCTTACAGGTCCTCCAGCTATAATACCTGTACCTTTTGGTGCAGCTCTTAATTTTATTTTTCCAGCACCCTCCTTTCCATAACTATCATGATGGATTGTTCTTCCTTCTCTTAAAGGTATTTGAATTAATTTTCTTCTAGCTAGTTCATTAGCTTTTTTGATAGCATCTGGAACTTGTTTTGCTTTTGCATGAGCAATACCAATTTTTCCATTTTGATTTCCAACAACTACTAAAGCAGAAAATCCAAATCTTCTTCCGCCTTTAACAACTTTTGTAATCCTATTTATATGAACTAATTTTTCTAAAAAATTGCTATTTTTTTCCATAATTTAAAATTCCATTCCATTTTTTCTTAGAGTTTCAGCAAAAGTTTTTACTCTTCCATGATATTTGTATACACCTCTATCAAAATAAACTTTAGTAATTTTCTTTTCTAAGGCTTTCTTTGCCAACATTTCAGCTACAACAGTTGACAATTCTATTTTATTTTTTTTATTTAAAGCTTTAATTGTTTTTTCATTTGATGATGCAGAAATAAGAGTAATATTTCTAACATCGTCAATGATTTGGGCACTAATATTCTTGGATGATCTGGATACACTTAGCCTAAATCTTCCTTCTTTAGAAACTTTTTTAAGTTTATTCCTAATCTTATATTTTTTTCTATCCAATGTTGTAAGTTTCATTATTTCTTTTTTCCTTCTTTTCTTAAAATATATTGTCCTTGTTCTTTAATACCTTTTCCTTTGTATGGTTCAGTTTTTTTTAATGATTTAATTTTAGAAGCTACCATTCCAACCTCTTGTTTATCAAATCCACTGATTTTTATTATTGTTTGTTTTTCTACTATAATTTTAATTGTCTCAGGGATATCAAAATTTACATCATGACTAAAGCCTAGTTGAAGATTAAGTTGTTTTCCTTTTAAAGCAGCTCTGAATCCAACACCGCTTAGTTCCAAAGTTTTATTATAACCTTTGCTTGCACCTATAATTGTATTATTTACTAAGCTTCTATTCATTCCCCAAAGACGTTTAGTGTCTTGATTAATTTTTTTGGGTTTTATTAACACTTCTTTTCCATCATTTATTTTGAGATCAAATATTTCTAAATCCATATTTAATGATCTTTTACCTAATGGTCCCTCGACATTTAATATGTTTCCATTTAGAACAACTTTAACTTTTTCAGGAATTGAAATTTTTATTTTACCTATTTTAGACATTAGAATACCTTGCAAATAATTTCTCCACCTACTTTTTGTTTCCTAGCATCAATATCAGTCATAACTCCTTTTGGAGTTGATATAATTGCAATACCAAGTCCGTTATTGATTTTTGGCAAACTTTCTGCTCTTGAAAAAATTCTTCTTCCTGGTTTTGAAACCCTTTGAATTGAACTTATAACAGGATTACCAGAATTATATTTTAAACTAATTTCTAAATAAGGTTTGTTCGACTCTTGAGAAACTTTATAATCAATAATATATCCTTCACTTTTAAGAACTTCCGCAATTTTTACCTTAAATTTTGAAGAAGGTAATTGGACCTTTTTATGATTCCGTAATTGTGCATTTTTAATTCTTGCTATCATATCTCCTATTGGATCACTTAAACTCATATTTTCCTTTCTACCAACTTGACTTTACCATGCCAGGAATTTTTCCCTCTAATCCTAACTGTCTTAAAGCAATTCTTGATATTTTTAGTTTTCTATAGACACCATGTGGTCGCCCAGTTATTTGACATCTATTTCTTACCCTTGTTTTTGATGAATTACGTGGAAGATTGGATAACTTAAGTTGAGCTTTAAATCTTTCTTCTAACGGTAATTGCTTGTTCATAATTATTTCTTTTAATTTTTTTCTTTTAACAAAAAATCTGTTTGATAATTTTATTCTTTTATTATTTTTGTTTATAGAACTTACCTTTGCCATATTTAATTGCTCCTTTTGTCTCTTAATGGAAAATTTAATTGTTTTAATAATTCAAAACTATCTTCTTTTTTTAAAGATTTAATTACAATTGAAATATCAAGGCCTCTTATTTTTTCTACTTTATCAAAATTTACTTCCGGAAATACTATGTGCTCTTTAATACCAAAAGTATAATTTCCAAATTGATCAAATCCATTTGGTGACAGTCCCCTAAAATCTCTTATTCTTGGAAGAGCTATATTTACTAAACGATCAATAAATTCGTACATTTTGTTTCTTCTTAAAGTAACTTTCAATCCTGCGTTTGTATTTTTTCTTGTTTTAAAATTAGATATGGATTTTTTAAACTTTGTAATTACAGGTTTTTGTCCAGTAATTCTTGCTAGATCTTCTTCACAAGATTTAATTATTTTTGTATCATTTCCATCAACACCTAGTCCCATATTCAAAACAACTTTTTGTATTTGAGGTACCATATAAAGATTTCTGTAACCTAATTTCTCTTTTAAATTTGGTTGAATTTTTTTAACAAATAATTCCTTAAGCCTTGGTGTCATTATTATTTTTTAGCCTCAACTTTTTTGTTTTTTTGATCAATTAAACTAAGATTAGATATATGCAGAAAATTTTCTTTTGAAATTATTCCACCTTTCTTTTCTTTTGTTGTTTTAACGTGCTTTTTGACCATGTTTATTCCTTTTACTTTTACCCTATTGTTAGCTCTATCAATTTCAATTACTTCTCCATCTTTATTTTTATCTTTGCCTGTTAAAATTTTTACTTTTGATCGTTTTTTTATCATTTTAAATAACCTCTGGTGCTAAAGAAACTATTTTCATTTGCCCTCTGCTTCTTAATTCTCTTGTAACTGGTCCAAAAATTCTAGTTCCAATAGGTTCACCCTTATCATCAGTTAATACTGCGGCATTGTTATCAAATTTAACTTTCGATCCATCATTTCTGTGAATTCCTTTTTTTACTCTTACTACAACAGCTTTATGCACTGAACCTTTTTTTACTTTACCTCTAGGTATCGCTTCTTTAACAGCTACAACAATAGTATCACCAATACTAGCATATCTTCTTTTTGAACCCCCCAAAACTTTTATACATTCAATTTTTTTTGCTCCAGTATTATCTGCTACATACAATTCTGTTTGAACTTGTATCATTTGCTTTCTCCCATAACTTCAAACTTTTTTGTTTTTGAATAAGGCTTGCATTCAATTATTGAAACTTTATCACCGTTTTTGTACTTGTTATTTTCATCGTGCACGCTATATTTTTTTTTTGTTTTAATAATTTTTTTTAGTATTGGGTGTTGATATTTTCTCTCAACCAAAACTGTAATTGTTTTATTTGGCATATCACTTACTACAATTCCTTTTAATAATTTTTTAGGCATTTTGTTTCTCATCAAAGTTAGTTTTTAGTCTGGCAATTGTCCTTTTAGTTTCATTTATTTTAGCTGGACTTTTTAATTGACCGTTTGTTTTTTGAAATCTAAAATTAAATAAATCTTTTTTTAATTTTTCAATATTTTTAAGTATTTCGGTTTTGGTCAATTTTTTTGTTTCTTTCTTTTTCATTTACATTCTTTTTATAAATTTTGTTTTAATTGGCAGTTTGGCAGAAGCTTTATATAATGCTTCTCTTGCTATTTCTTCAGAGACTCCATCAACCTCAAAAAGAATTCTTCCTGGTTTAACTCTACATGCCCAAAATTCAGGTGATCCTTTTCCTTTACCCATTCTTACTTCGATTGGTTTTTTAGAAATTGGGATATTTGGAAACATTCTAGTCCATACTCTTCCTTGTCTTTTCATGTGTCTAGTCAGAGCTACCCTTGCTGCTTCAATTTGTTTTGAAATAACTCTCTCTGGCTGAATAGCTTTTAATCCATATGCTCCATAATTAAGAAAATTACATCTTGAAGCATTGCCATGAATTCTTCCTTTATGAGCTTTTCTGTATTTTGTTCTTGTTGGTTGTAACATAATTATTATTTATTTGTTTCCTGGTTATATTCCTTAGAAAAAATTTCACCTTTATATATCCAAACTTTTACTCCAATTATTCCGTATGTAGTTAATGCTTCTGCTTCAGCATAATCAATATCAGCTCTTAAAGTATGTGAAGGAACACTTCCTTCTCTTAACCACTCCGTTCTTGCTATTTCATTTCCTCCTAATCTACCGCTTATAGCTACTTTAATACCTTTGACACCTAATCTTAAAGCTGATTGCATAGCTCTTTTCATTGCTCTTCTGTAAGAAACTCTTTTTACAAGTTGTTGTGCAATGTTTTCTGCTACTAAATAACTATTTGTTTCGGGTCTCTTTACCTCTTTAATATTTAGAATAACTTCATTTGTTGTAAGATTAGATAGTTTGCCTTTTATTTTTTCTATGTCGCTTCCTTTTTTTCCAATTACAAATCCTGGTCTTGAAGTATAAATTGTCACAAAACATTTTTTTGCAGTTCTTTCTATCATAACCTTAGAAACACCAGAGTTTACTACATTTTTTTTAATATATTCTCTTATTTTAAAATCCTCGATTAAGTAGTTTCCAAAATCTTTTTTCTTAGCATACCAAACTGAATCCCATCCTCTATTGATACCTAATCTTAAACCTACAGGATTAACCTTTTGTCCCATGTTTCTCTTCTTTCATTTTTTCTGATAAAATTATAGTTAAGTTTGAATAAGGTTTCATTATTGGTGAAGCTTTTCCTTTAGCTCTTGCTCTAAATCTCTTCATAACA
>DTVC01000056.1:14554-15963 GCA_012963775.1 Candidatus Pelagibacter sp.
GCTGTATGTGAGGTTTTGGGTATTAAAGATATTGTTGCTAAATCTCTTCATAACAATTTGTTTTCCACAATAGGCTTCTTTTACAATTAAATTATCGATATCATATTGAAAATTATTCTCAGCATTAGAAACTGCAGAAGAAATAGTTTTTTTAACATCTTTTGAAATTCTTTTGTCCGAAAATGACAAATCTCTAATTGCTATATTTACTTTTTTTCCAACTATAGATTTCAATATTGGTTTCAATTTTCTAGTACTAGATCTAATATTTTTATTTACAGACCTTACTATTTTTTTATCTATATCTTTATCTTTTGTTTTTTTATTCATTATTTCCTATTTTCTTTAACTCCACCTGCTTCTTTTGCTTTTTTATCTGCTGTAGTATGTCCAAAAAATTGTCTTGTAGGTGCAAATTCTCCTAATTTATGACCAACCATATCTTCAGAAATAGTTATAGGTATAAATTTTTTTCCATTATAAATTAAAAAACTAATTCCAACAAAATCCGGAATAATAGTAGATTTTCTTGACCAAGTTTTAATAGGTTTTTTATTTGGATCGTTTTTTTGTCTATCAACTTTTTTAATTAAACTTTCTTCTACAAATGGTCCTTTCCAAACTGCTCTAGCCATAATTTACGCTCTTTTCTTCTTTCTTCTTCGAACAATGAACTTTTCTGTTCTCTTGTTATTTCTGGTTTTTAATCCTTTAGCCGATTGACCTTGCGGAGAAACTGGGTGTCTGCCTCCAGCAGACTTACCTTCTCCACCTCCGTGAGGATGATCAACGGGATTCATTACAACACCTCTTGTGTGTGGTCTTCTTCCTAGCCATCTTGATCTTCCTGCTTTACCAATTTTAATATTTTTTTTATCAGGATTAGATAAAACACCTATTGTTGCCATCGATCTTGAATCTATCTTTCTAACTTCACCAGATGTCATTTTAATTAGAGAGTAATTTCCATCTATCCCTGAGATGGTTACAGATGTTCCTGCTGATCTTGCTATTTTACCACCTGCTCCTGGCTGCAATTCAACATTATGAACATCAATACCAACTGGAATATTTTGAAGTGGTAAACAATTTCCAACTTTAATTTCTGCATTTGAACCGTTTTTTATCTTATCTCCAACTTTTATTCCTTGAGGTGCTAAATAGTAAAATTTTTGATTATCTTCAAATTTAACTAACATAATATAACATGTTCTATTTGGATCGTATTCAATTCTTTCTACTTCAGCAAACGTATCAAATTTTCTTCTGTAGAAATCTATTTGCCTATATTTTTGTTTATGACCGCCTCCATGATTTCTTGATGTTATTCTTCCTAAATTATTTCTACCTTTAGAAGCATTTTTTGCAAAAGTAAGTGACTTATAAGGTTTTCCTTTCCAAACTGCTCT
>DTVC01000057.1 GCA_012963775.1 Candidatus Pelagibacter sp.
ATTTGACGATTACCATAATGAATATTAATTGTTGATTTATTAGGCGATTGCCATTAACCAAGCACCCCGAAACCAGAGGCGAGATAAATGAAAAAACTATCTCTATACGTGTTTCTGGTTTTAAGGATTATTGTCCTATAGATTATAGGAGAACTAGAGACAGACTAGAGCCTAGAGAGATAAAAATAAATTTAGTTGCGTATTTGATAATTTCAAAACATAATATACACGTAAACATTAACGAATAAGGGAAAGGGCGAATGGCGGAACTGGTAGACGCGTTGGACTCAAAATCCAATAGTAGCAATACTGTGAGAGTTCGAGTCTCTCTTTGCCCACCAAATTTTTTATGAAATTAGAGAATTTTAATAACTTAATTGAATTATTTTTTTATCAAGCGGAGAAACAAGATCCCAAAAGTATTTTATTACAATGGTTAAATCCAAATAACAAAAAATCTTTTACATGGGAAGAAACAAAACTAAATATATTTAAGCTTTCAAAAACTATAAAAGAAAATGTTAAAGAAGGTGACAGATGTCTACTAGTATCGGAAAATAGACCTGAATGGTTTATTTCTGATTTAGCTATTATGTTATCTGGAGCTATTACTGTCCCTGCATATACAACCTATACAGATAATGATTATAAATATTTAATTGAAGATTGTGAGCCAAAGATAGTTATTGCTTCCAACAATGACATGCTTAAAAAATTAAATACAACTATTAATGAAAAAAATTTTATAAAAAAAATAATTACTTTTGATGAAGTAGAAAAAGCATATCATAATTTAAATATAGATAATAAAGAAAAATATTTAGATTTTAATTCAATAATAAAAAATGATTTATCTGAAAAAGATAAAATACAAAATTTAAATTTAAAAAGATCATCAGCAGCTTGTATAATTTATACTTCAGGAACTGGTGGAAATCCAAAAGGAGTAATATTAAGCCATGGAGGTATTTTGAATAATCTTGAAGGGGCATGTGAAATAATAAAACCATTAATTGATTCAAGACCCGTTTTTTTAACTTGGTTGCCTCTTTCTCATTCATATGAACACACTGTGCAATTTGCACAAATAGCAGTTGGAGCTAAAGTTTTTTATGCAGAAAAAATAGAAAAACTATTAGATAATATGGCTGAGGCAAAACCAACAATTATGACAGCTGTTCCAAGATTTTATCAAAATCTTTACAACAAAATAAATATTAATATGAAAAAGCAAACTGGCTTTAAAGCCAAATTAATTCAGGCAACTATCCGATTAGGCAAAAAAAAATTGTTAAAGGAAAAAATGACCTTTTTTGAAAAATTACTAAATTTAATGTTAAATGTTTTAGTTAGAAAAAAAGTAAGAAAACAATTTGGCGGAAAATTAAGAGCTTTTGTTTCTGGAGGAGGAGCTCTAGATAAAGAAATAGGTGAATTTTTAAATTCTATCGGGCTACCGACCCTTCAAGGATATGGTTTAACTGAAACCTCCCCAGTAGTCAGTTGTAACCCTATACACAATATAAAGGTTGAAACTGTAGGTCCTCCTTTTAAAGGAAACAAAATTAAAATTTCTGAAGATGGCGAAATATTAGTTAAGGGAGAAAACGTAATGTTGGGATATTGGAATCAAAAAGAGGAAACAGCAAATGTTATTAAAGATGGATGGTTACACACAGGTGACATTGGTGAAATCAATCCAGAGGATGGTTATCTCAAAATTACTGACAGAAAAAAAGATATTATTGTTAGTGCTGGAGGAGATAATATTTCTCCAGCAAAAATTGAAAATATTATAACTAATGAAGCAGAAATTGATCAATGTATGGTCTATGGAGACAAAAAAAATTATATAGTTGCTTTGATTGTGCCAAATAAAGAATTTTTAAAAGAAAAAGAAAAAATTAACAATATTATTGAAAATATAAATAAAAAACTTACGCAAGTAGAAAAAATTAAAAAAATTCAATTAATAGATGAAAATTTTTCAATAGAAAATGGTTTATTGACACCAACAATGAAAGTAAAAAGAAAAAAAGTAACAGAGAAATATAAAAAAGAATTAGAAAATCTTTATTAAATTCTTTTTTTAATAGATACGTTATAATTCGCAATTTACCTAACTTTTTTTATAAATTTATTTTTTTTTTAAATAAAATTCTTTTTTTAAAATTTTTCCTAAAATTAAGTATTTGACATAACTAAACAAAAAAAATAAAAAAAGAGGGATAAACGAATCATAAAGATTCGTTAATAAAAAAAGGGAGCTAAAGATGGCTAAAAGAAGAAAAAAAGCTGCTAAAAAGAAAACTAAGAAAAAAGCTAAAAAAAGAAGAAGATAAATCAGTATTCTTTTTAGTTGATTGCGCTTCTCACAGCAATGGTTGTGGGAAGCGTTTTTTTTTACTCAATTACTTCTGGAGTTTCTTCTATATTCACTTCAGGTTTGACTATAACTTTAGGAGCTTGGGCCTCTAGATTTCTCTTTAAAGCTTTATCAAGTTTTTTTTGGGCATCTTCCGAATTTGTACCCAATACAATTTGGAATTCTGTTGATAGTCTATCATAAGCTTTTTCAAAAAGTTGCCTTTCGCTATAAGACTGATCTATCATCAGGTCATCTCCTTTGTTAAGATCTTTTACAACCTCAGCTAAATCATATATTTTACCTGACGAGATTTTAGCCTCATACTCTTGAGCTCTTCTACTCCACATTGATCTTTTTATTTTTGGCTTACTCTTTAAAATACTAACACACCTATTAATCTGATTAATCGTTGCAAGAGGTCTTAAATGAGATTGTTTATTTACTGGGATCATGCCACTAACTTTATCTTTTTCAAATCTTAAAATATACGCTTCAACATCTATTCCCCCGATATTTATTTTTTTAAATTCATTGATTTGACCAACACCATGTTTTGGATAAACTACATAATCTTTAATCTTATATTCTCTCTTTTCTGTTTCTTGAGTTTTTACTTTTTTAATTTCAGGTTTTTGATCGTTGTTTTTAAAAATTTTTATATTTTCAGATTTAATTTTATCCGTAGAAGCATCTGCTTTTTTCTTAACAACTTTTCGAGATGTTTTGATAATTTTTTTAATTTTTTTTTTTATAATTTTTGGTTTCTTAATTTTTGATTTTATGACTTTTTTTGTTTTTACAGCCTTCTTTTTATTTACTGACTTTTTATTTTTTATTTTTAATTTTTTATTTAATGTTTTCTTGAAAAAACTTTTCAAATTTATTTTTTTCATCTTTAAATTTTTCACTATCTTCAGGTGGATCTTTTTTTTTGTTATGTTTGGCCAAACTTATGAATACTTTTTGTTCAATTCTAACCACTGTTCATTTCCGCTTTCTGTATCCAGAACTATAGCATCAATTGGGCACTCTGGTTCACAAACGCCACAATCTATACACTCATCTGGTTTAATTACAAGCATATTTTGCCTTCATAAAAACAGTCTACTGGACAGACTTCTATACAATCCATTAATTTACATTTAATACACTTGTCGTTAACAATATATGTCGTTTTATATATTTGATTTTACTTTTACTTTCAGACCTCCAAATATTGTACTATCTAAAAATAATAGTTTATTTAATCTTCTCTTTAAGTTCGCTTCGTACATATCAAAATAGTCATCTGAATAAATAATATTTTACAATGTTTCAATATTTTTTTTCGTTTCTTCGTCTAAATTTTTAATTTCCCTTATAAAAACTACTATTTAATTAAAATTGTTACATCTTTTCTGCCTCATTTAAAACTATATCTATATTTTTGTTATTAAAATCAAATTCTAAAAGAGCATCTTTATTAATTATTTGCCTATCTTTATAGTATGAACTAAAAGTGTTGATGTCTTAACTATAGGTTCAGTATTTTTGTTTTTGTTTTATTTATTATTTTAAAAAAATTTAAAATTATTTAAAACTCATTTGTTTGAGAACACTAAATGGATTGTCTTTATTATTACTTTTAAATTTATAATTTTTGTTAAATTTTTTTATTGGCGCGTATTTAAAATAAGTTTCATCATTTTTTTCAAAAGTTTTGTAATTCATTTTTTGAATTAATTTTATGAAACTATCTTTGCTACAACCTAACAAATTCAGCATTTCTGGGATTAATTTTATTTCATTTTTATTTTCTGGATTTGAATTCATTATTTTTACAAATAATCTTTCCAAAATATCTATTCTAACAAAAAATTGATCAAATTTTTCAAAACCACATAAAAGCATAAAATTTTTATTTTCTGGATTTTTGTGTTCTAGAAAATTCAAACCAAATTTAGGAGGTTTAAGTTGAAAATATTTTTGATGATAATTTCTCCAAAGAGCAATTCTTAATGAAACTGCATTTGGTTTAAATAGTTTATATAAAAATATATGATATCTTCCAAATTTAACTCCTAATTCTCTTAGGACTCTTCTTTCTTTTTGACCTAAATTATTTAAAAAATTTGACACATCTTCTCTTTTTATTACACCATTGTTTTCATATAATTGGTAAGCCAAAGCTCTTATTGAAGGATTATTGATCTTGATTTGTTTTAAATCTATTAAACTTTTCAGATCATCTTTAATTTTATTGTTTAGCCAATTCATCAAATAATTAGACAATTGAAGTTGATCAGAACTTTCTACCATGTCATCTATAACTAGTGATAATTCTGGATTTAAGTAATCTTTACCAGGAGAAAGATTAGCAATTGGATATCTTTCCAAGTAAATTTTAAAATCATCCTTTAATTCAACTAAACCAGTTCTTTTTATTTGTTCAATTCTATTTAAAATTTCTGGTCCCACAGTTTTTCTTGCAGCTTTTTTTAATGATTTAATATCTGTATCTAAAGCTCCTATTTTTAAATCTAGCTCTAGTTTTAATGCTTTAAGTTGACCTATGAACTGGTTATTTATCATTACTTTCCCATTTTCCAAAATTTGAGTATCAAAAGTAATATCTTTTTTTAGTCCCCTGGTAAGAACACTTGCTCTTTTATCTATAAAGCTTTTTGTTAATTCCTCGTGCAAACGATCTGATAATTTATCTTCTAATAATTTTGTTCTCTCAACCCAATAATCTTGATTTTCAACCCAATTAACTTTGTTTGATACATAAGACCATGTTCTAACATTTGCGATCCGATTTGATATTGAGTCTACATTTCCATCTAACTTATTCAATAAAGACAATTGTTGTTTTATGTAGTTATTAGTAATTTTACCTTCTTTGCTATTTAAAAATCCAAAAATCTTATTCACAACTTCCAAATGATGACCATAATTTTTCTTTACAAAATCTGGTATTTGACAACATTCCCATAACAATTTTAATCCGTTTTCATTTTGAATAATTTTCTGATCTCTAAAGTCTTTCAAAAAATATTTTAAAACTTTCTCATCTTCACATTCTTGTATTCTCCTTAACCAATCTTTATTTGGTCTTTCCTCCAAAGATTTTAATAAGCTTGATGTACTACTAAAATTAAGATTAGAATTTCTCCAAAAAAGAGTTCTTATTTCTTTAAACTTATGATTTTCAATTAAATTAATCTCTTCTGCATTTATTTCTTCACAATCTCCAGTTATTCCAAAAACTCCATCATTCAAATATCTCCCTGCTCTACCCGAAATTTGACCAATCTCTGCAAGATTTAATCTTCTTAGCTTCTTTCCATCATATTTTTTTAGATTTGAAAAATAAACATTGTCTAAATCCATATTTATCCCCATTCCAATTGCATCAGTCGCTACAAGATAGTCTACGTCACTGGATTGATAGAGATTTACTTGAGCATTCCTTGTTTTAGGACTTAGTGATCCCATTACAATTGCCGCACCACCTTTTTGCCTTCTAATTAATTCTGCTATTGCATAAACTTCTTCAGCTGAAAAAGCTATAATTGCACTTTTTCTTTTAATTCTAGAAATTTTTTTGTGCCCAACATAAGTTAATTTTGATAATCTTTCTTTGTTTATAAATTCTACATCTTCATCAAGTTTAGAAATTAATTTTTTTATAGTACTTGAACCCATAAACATGGTCAGTTTTTCTCCTCGAAGATTTAGTAATCTATCAGTAAAAATGTGTCCTCTTTCGTTATCAGAACACATTTGTATTTCGTCTACAGCTACAAATTCCAAATTTTTATCTATTGGCATTGATTCAACGGTACATAAAAAATATTTAGCATTGGATGGAATAATTTTTTCTTCTCCTGTAATAAGTGCAACTTTTTTGGGATCAATTTTTTGAATAATCTTGTCGTACACTTCTCGAGCAAGTAATCTTAATGGAAAACCAATCATTCCAGACTCGAATGAAAGCATAATTTCTATTGCTAAAAAGGTTTTACCGGTATTTGTTGGCCCAAGAACTGCGGTAATTTTATTTTTTGTCATTTCTATCTCTTGTGTATTAAAATTTTTTTCTACTATATGTTGTTATCCCAAAAGAACAAAAATAGTCTAAAACATGACCGAATCATCAAGGAAAAAGTTCTCATTTTGATTTTTTATTTAGAGAAGGGTAACACAAATAATAATAATTCAATATATAATTTATTTATAAAATGCCGATAAAACTTTGGGAAGCTACAGAAGATCAAAAAAATAAATCAAATTTATTTAAATATGAAAATTTTTTGCACAAAAGATATAAAATTAAATTTAATAAAAACTATTCAAAGTTACATGACTGGAGTATTAAAAATCCTGAAAAATTTTGGAATTCAATTTGGGATTTCTCAAAAGTAAAAGGAAAAAAAAACGAAAAATTTTATAAATCTAAAGAGTTGTTTAAAAATCGATTTTTTATAAATTCGAAATTAAACTTTGCAGAAAATTTACTTTCCAAAAAAGACAATTCAAAAGCAATCACTTTTATTAATGAAAATGGCTATAAAGAAATTCGAAAATGGAATGAATTAAATTTAAATGTAGGAAAAATTTCTTTTTACTTAAAAAAAATTAATATTAAAGAAAAGGACAGAGTAGCAGCTTATCTTCCAAATTTAATTGAAACAGTAGAGTCTTTTTTGGCAACTGTTTCAATAGGTGCAATATGGTCGTCATGTTCACCAGATTTTGGTGTGAACGGTGTAATTGAAAGATTTGCCCAAATTAAGCCAAAAGTACTTATTCTGTGCGATAGGTATTATTATAATGGAAAACAAATTAATGTAATAGATAAATTGAAACCAATTCTAAAAAAAATTAAGTCTATAAAAAATGTAATAATAATAAATTATCCTGGAAAAAAACATATTAAATTTAAAAAAAATAAATATGTAAAGTTTGAATTTTGGAAAAATATTAAAAAATTAAAACCTAAAAAGTTAGAATTCAAAAGATTTGATTTTAATCACGAATTAGCAATATTATATTCTAGTGGCACTACAGGAAAACCAAAATGTATTTGCCATAGATCAGGAGGTGTTTTATTGCAACATTTAAAAGAACATCAATTGCAGAGCGAAATAAAAGAAAACGATAATGTTTTTTATTTTACCACATGTGGTTGGATGATGTGGAATTGGTTAATTAGTTCATTAGCATCAAAAGCTTCAATAGTTCTTTTTGAAGGGTTTCCTATGTATAAAAAAAATGATCTTTTAATAAAAATTGCAGATAGAGAGAATATAACTTTGTTTGGTGTAAGTGCTAAATATATAGATTCGTTAAGAAAATTAAATTTTTCAGCTAGGTTAAAATATAAACTAAAAAAATTAAAAACAATTTGTTCTACAGGTTCGCCTTTATCTGAAGATGGATTTAATTACATTTATGAAAAAATTAAAAAAAATGTACACCTAGCATCTATTTCTGGAGGAACAGATATAGTTTCTTGTTTTGTTTTAGGAAATATTTATAGACCAGTAATTTCAGGAGAAATACAAAGCAAGGGATTAGGAATGGATATGGATGTATTTAACGATCATGCAAAATCCATAAAAAACAAAAAAGGCGAACTTGTTTGCAAAAATCCATTTCCATCAATGCCAATTAAATTTTGGAATGATAAAAACAACGAAAAATTTAAAAAAGCTTATTTCAAAAAATTTAAAGGAGTATGGCATCATGGAGATTATGCGGAAATAAAGAATAGTGGAGGGTTTATAATTTATGGAAGATCTGATGCCACACTTAATCCTGGAGGTGTAAGACTTGGTACTGCAGAGATATATTCAGTTGTAGAAAAATTTAAAGAAGTGCAAGAGTGTCTTGTTGTAGGTCAACCTTGGGATAATGATGTTAGAATTGTTTTGTTTTTAGTCATGAATAGATCTTATGATTTAAGAGAAAAATTGATTAAAAAAATAAAACAAAAAATCCGAGCAGATGCTTCTCCTAGACATGTACCTTCAAAAATAATTAAAGTTTCTGATGTACCTAGAACAAAAAACGGAAAAATAGTTGAATTAGCTGTTAAAAATGTAATAGAAGGAAATAAAATAAAAAATATACAAGCATTAGCCAACCCGGAAGTTTTAATGGAATTTAAAAATATAAAAGAACTTAAAAATTAAATGATTAAAGAAATAGTTAAAAATTTAAACTTATCATCAACTCTAAGAATTAATGAAATATCTAAAGACCTAGAAGCTCAAGGCAAAGATGTATTTAAATTTGGATTTGGTCAGTCCCCATTTAAAGTACCAGATGAAGTAGTGTTAGAACTCAAAAATAATGCAAACAAGAATAACTATTTGCCAGTGCAAGGTCTTCCAGAATTAAGAGAAGCAATAGCAAAACATATATCAATAAAAAAAAATTATAATTATTCAGCAGAAAGTATTTTAATTGGACCTGGTACAAAAGAGCTTATGTTTCTATTAAATATTCTTTTTGATGGAGATGTTTTATTACCTACTCCAAGTTGGGTATCATATGAACCTCAAGCAATTTTAGGAAGAAATAAAATTCATTGGTTACAAACAAACAGAGAAAAAAATTGGTTTCCTACAGCAGACGATATTGAAAAAATTGTTTCAAAAAATAAAAATAAAAACTATTTATTGTTTTTAAATTCCCCAAACAATCCATCGGGCCAAATTTGCAATAATTTAGAGGAAATTAGTGTTATTGTAAAAAAATATAATATATTAGTTCTTTCTGATGAAATCTATTCTGAATTAAGTTTTGAAGATAATTATAAATCTATTGCAAATTTATGCCCAGAGAAAACAATTATAAGCAATGGATTGAGCAAGTGGTGTGGAGCCGGAGGATGGAGACTTGGACATTTTATTATTCCAAATGAGTTAAAAAAATTAAGAAATTCTATGAAAGTTCTTGCAAGTGAAACTTTTACATCTGTCAGCGCTCCAATTCAGCATGCTGCAGTAGCAGCATATGAAAAAGACATGAGCAAATATGTTAATTCTTCAAGAAATATTTTAAAAAATGTAGGAGAATATGTTTATAATAACTTACAATCGAACAAAGTGCTAATAAGTAAACCACAAGGTGGTTTTTATTTAATGCCAGAATTTTTGGATAAAAAATATAAATCTTCAGAAGAAATGTGTACTGATCTTTTAAATAATACTGGAGTTGCGCTTTTGCCAGGGTCTGATTTTGGTTTTTCAAAAAATAAAATGATTGCAAGGCTTAGCTTTACAGATTTTAATGGAAAAGAATTCATGGAGAACTTTCAATCTGATAAAAATATTAAAGTAGAAGATATAGAAAAATTTGCACCTAAAATAATTGAAGGTACAAAAAGATTAAAAGTTTGGGCAGAATCATCATAAATTTATATAGACTCATCCACATAGTTATTGTTAGTATCATCGGAACTTAATTTAAATTTAATTATGGAGGGGAATATGAAAAAAATAATCGCTTCTCTATCTACTGCTCTTGTATTTTTTGCAGCTACACTGTCTTTTACAACAGTTGCGAAATCTGCAGAGTTTTTTACGATAGGAACAGGAGGACCAACTGGAGTTTATTTCCAGACTGGTAACGCAATTTGCAAAATGTTGCATAAATATGCAATTGCCAAAGAACACGGAAGAAAAAAAGGTATAGATAAAGCTTATAGATGTACAGCTCCATCAACTGGTGGATCAAACTACAATATTGGTCAAATTAAAGCTGGTGAGTTTCAATTTGGTGTAGCTCAGTCTGACTGGCAATTCCATGCTTACAATGGTTCAAGTAAATGGGAAGGAAAACAGTTTAGTAATTTAAGAGCTGTTTTTTCAGTTCATAACGAACCTTTCCAAATTTGGGCTAGAAAAAAAGCTAAAGTTAAAGACTTTGCTGACCTTGCAGGTAAAACTGTTAACATAGGTAATCCAGGTTCAGGTCAAAGAGGAACCATGGAAGTACTTATGAAAGCAATGGGAGTTGATAATAGTTACTTTAAAGGAGTTACAGAGTTGACTTCTTCTGAACAAGTTAAAGCACTTTGCGACGGTAAAATAGATGCTTATGGATATTCTGTAGGATTTCCAAATGGCGCTATGGAGCAGGCAGCAACTTGTGCAGCAAAAGCACTTCCAATTAATCTAGTAGGCGGACCTGTTCAAGGTTTAATAGATGGTGCACCTTATTATGCAGCAGCTACAATACCTGCAGGAACTTACACAGGACAAAAAAAAGATGTAACTACTTTTGGTGTTAAAGCTACAGTAGTAACTAGCGCTGATGTTTCTGAAGAGCTTGTTTATTTAGTAACAAAAGCTGTTTTTGAAAACTTTGATGATTTCAGAAAACAACATCCTGCTTTTGGACCATTGGAAAAGAAAAACATGATAGCTGATGGTTTATCTGCTCCATTACATCCAGGTGCAGTTAAATACTATAAAGAAGTTGGATTAATGTAATCCAAATACTTATTGAACTAAAAAGGCCCAATATATTTATTGGGCCTTTTTTTTATAGTAAAGTATCTTTCATAAATGAATCAAAACACTGATACAAATATTGAAAGTAAAATTCACGAAGATTTATCGCCCACTAGAAATCTTACAGGATTACATTTAAAAATTGTTTTGACGATAGCAATTATTTGGTCCTTATTTCAACTTTGGTATGCATCCCCATTTCCATTTTGGTTTAATATTGGAATGTTTAAGGGCTTACCAGCTAGAGCTATTCATTTAGGTTTTGCTTTACTACTAGCATTTTTAATATTTCCTTTTTCTAGATCAAAAAAAATATCAATCATAGATATTCTAATAAGTATTATTGGAGCTTTTTGTTGCCTCTATATTTATTTTTTTTACGACCAATTAGTAGATAGAGGAGGTATTCTTTTAAAGATTACTTTAGGTCAAAATATTAATATACCAATTGAATTAATAATTGGGATAATCGGAATTTTGATTTTACTTGAAGCTACTAGGCGAGTTATTGGTTTACCTTTAGTTATTATTGCAATTTGTTTTTTATTATTTTCATTTTTTGGAAGATATGCTCCAGATATAATTTCGCATGGCGGACTTTCATTAAAGAGACTTGTTGGATTTCAATGGTTTGATCAGGAAGCTATATTTGGAATCCCAATAGGTGTTTCTGTAGATTTTATTTTTTTATTTGTTTTATTTGGCGCACTTTTAGAAACTGCAGGCGGAGGGAAGTATTTCTTAGATCTAGCTTTTGCTATGGTTGGGAAAATGAGAGGAGGACCTGCTAAAGCGGCTATATTAGGATCAGGAATGACAGGTTTAATATCTGGCTCTTCAATTGCAAACACTGTTACTACAGGAACCTTTACAATTCCAATTATGAAAAAAACTGGTTTTTCAAAAGAAAAAGCAGGAGCAATAGAAGTTTCATCCTCAGTTAATGGTCAATTAATGCCCCCAGTTATGGGAGCAGCAGCTTTTGTTATGGCAAGCTTTATAGGAGTTACTTATTTTGAAATTGTTAAACATGCTTTTTTACCAGCAATTATATCTTATGTAGCGTTATTTTATATTTCCCATCTTGAAGCTTTAAAATTAAATCTTAAAGGCATGGAAGAGCAAGATGTACCAAATTTAAAAAAAACTTTTTTATCAGGATTACATTTTTTAATTCCAATTTTTGTTTTAATTTATTTGTTAGTTTATCTAAGACTAACAGCTTCATACTCAATATATTATGCAACCATTGCATTAATTTTTGTAAATTTAATAAATAAATTAATTAAACAACCTAATTTTAAAGATGCTCTTAAAATTTGGTTTAACCAAACTATTGTAGGCTTTGAAAAAGGTGCAATAAATATGGTTGGTGTTGGAATTGCCATTGCAACTGCTGGGGTAATAGTAGGAGCAGTGGGATCTACAGGATTAAGTACAAATTTAATTGTTGTTATAGAATCTGTTGCTAAAGATAACGTGGCAATTTTATTGTTGTTGACTATTATTTTATGTCTGTTGCTTGGAATGGGACTTCCAACAACCGCAAATTATGTGGTTGTGGCATCATTGATGGCAATGGTTTTAGTAGATGTAGGTAATGCTTCTGGATTTGTATTTCCACTTATAGCTGTTCACTTATTTGTATTTTATTTTGGATTAATGGCCGATGTAACTCCTCCAGTAGGACTAGCATCATATGCGGCAGCTGCTATTTCAGGAGGAGACCCACTTAAGACTGGAGTACAAGCCTTTTGGTATAGTTTAAGAACAGGTATTCTTCCTATTGTTTTTTTATTTAATCATGAATTACTTTTAATAGGTGTTGAAGATATTTGGCATGCTTTATTAGTCATTGTAACTTCTTTAATTGGAATACTTATATTTACTGCTGCTACTCAAAGATGGTTTTTTAATAAACTTCGATGGTATGAAATTATAGTTTTTTTATTTATCTCAATATCCTTATTATCACCAGAATTTGTTCTTAATAAATTTTATCCAAAATATAACTATAAAGATATAAATCAAATTCAGCTTTTAGAATTAGATCCAAAAAAAGAAGTACGCTTCAAAGTTACACGCCCAAGTGAATATGGAGAAAGATATAAACTATTTGTAATTGAAAAAAATACTTTTGAAACTAAATTTAATTTAGATGAGTATGGAATTTCTTTAATTAAAGAGGAAAAAAGAATTGTAGTTGATACCTTGAAATGGAATGGCAAAGCTAAAAAAAGTGGCTTTGAAACTGGAGATTTTATAAGTGAATTTAAAGTAGAAAATTTAAATAGACCAAACAAAAGAATTATTTATCCTTTAGCAATTTTATTATTAATTATATTTGGGTATTTAAATTATAGAAGAAAAAATTAATTAACAACTAGGACTTAAGTTAGAGGGTTTTGTTTTAATATTTTCCAAATACCTGATGCTGAAGCAATCATTTTACCATTGGACTCTAAATGACATATTAAAAATACTAAAGATTTTGTTTTCTTTTGAATTTTTGTAAATCCTACAATTTCATCTCCTAGTTTTGTTGCTGCAATAAATTTTATGTCTAAAGAAATTGTAACACATGGAAAATTATCAGCTGCACGGTGAGCGCCAGTTCCTGCGCCGGCATCAATTATAGAGGCTATATAACCACCATGGGTTATACCTGCAGTATTAAGATGATTTTCTTTTATAGTAGTTTTGAATTCATATTCATGTTTTGATATTTCTCTGAACAATAATCCACCGTTATGATTCATATAACCAGGTTTAACACTTAACTGTTCAAAATCTTTTGACATATTTTAAATTATTAATGAAATTAAAATTAGAATTATAAAGACTATTACAAAGAAATAAATAACTGCTTTTTGTAACGATATATTCATTTTATCCTTTTTTTGGCGGGCCGCGAAGGACTTGAACCCTCAACCTCAGAGTCCGTAGCTCTGTGCTCTATCCAATTGAGCTAGCAGCCCACTGTTATCAATATAGATTAATGTAGCTAAATTTAAACTAAATTTAACTATTAATATTTCAATGATTTTAAATTTTTTCTTAAAATCAATTTTTGTATCCAAAGACTTGCGTCTGTATTTTGTCTATTATTAATAATTACCAATTTTTTTATTAATTTTATTAACATGATACAATTTACTCATTTAAGGATGGCCAAAAAATTATATAAATATGTCCAAAATAAATCTGCTATTAATTTAGCAATAAGATAAGATATAAAATTCATGTCAAAAGATTTGCTTTTACCTGATATTGGAGATTTCGAAAAAGTTGAAATTATAGAAGTTTTGGTAAAAGCAGGAGATAAAATCAAAAAAAATGAATCCTTAGTTACTTTAGAGAGCGATAAATCAAGTGTTGAGGTTCCTTCAACAGATGATGGAATAATAGAAAGTGTGAATGTTAAGATTGGTGATAAAGTTTCCAAAGGTCATTTACTAGCTACATTAGAGAGTTTGAGTTTAACAGAAGAGAAACCAAAAAAAATCTTAGGAGAAAAATTACCTCCTGATACTGAAAAAATTATTGAGGAAGCAGAAAATACTTTAGTATTAAAAAAGGAAGCAGATGAACAAAAAACTATAACTAAAAAAGAAGACAATGACGAAAAAATTGAGATTGTCAAAAATGGCGATATTGACCCAATAGAAACAAAAGAATGGCTAGAATCGCTATCTGCTGTTCTTGAAAAAGATGGAAAGCTCAGAGCTCAATTTTTAATTAAACAATTAATAGAACATTCATATAAAGAAGGATCAGATCTAGTTTTATCTAGAAATACTCCTTACATAAATACAATACCTCCTGAACAAGAAACAAAGTCTTCAGGGGATCAAAATCTTGAAAGAAAAATCAGATCTTTGATTAGGTGGAATGCTGCTGCGATGGTTGTTAGAGCAAACAAAAAAAATCCAGAACTTGGTGGTCATATAGGTACATTTGCATCGGCAGCTACACTTTATGATGTTGGTATGAATCATTTTTGGAGAGCAAAAAATAATAAATTTGGTGGAGATTTAATTTATTTTCAAGGACATAGTGCTCCCGGAATGTATGCTAGAGCATTTCTTGAGGGAAGAATTACATCAAAACAATTAGATGGTTTTAGACAAGAGGTTAATCCTGGTGGACTTTCATCTTATCCTCATCCTTGGTTGATGCCAAAGTTTTGGCAGTTTCCAGTAGTTTCAATGGGACTGGGTGCAATGATGGCAATTTATCAAGCTAGATTTACTAAGTATTTAATAAATAGAGGATTATTAAAAAATGAAGGAAGAAAAATTTGGTGTTTTTTAGGTGATGGAGAAACAGATGAACCAGAATCATTAGGAGCAATTGGTTTAGCTGCTAGAGAAAAATTAGATAATTTAATTTTTGTTGTTAATTGTAATTTACAGAGGTTAGATGGTCCTGTTAGGGGAAATGGAAAAATTATTCAAGAATTAGAAGGAATATTTAGAGGAGCTGGCTGGAATGTAATTAAAGTTATCTGGGGTTCTTATTGGGATACTTTGTTAGCAAAAGATAAATCAGGATTATTAATTAAGCGAATGAATGAAGCAGTTGATGGAGAATATCAAGCATTTAAAGCTAAAGGTGGAGCTTTCGTAAGAGAAAATTTTTTTGGTAAATATCCTGAGCTTCTAAATTTGGTTTCACAAATGACAGATAGAGATATATGGAGATTAAATAGAGGAGGTCATGATCCTCATAAAGTTTATGCAGCATATCATTCAGCAATGAAAAATACTGGAACACCCACTGTAATTTTAGCAAAAACAATTAAAGGTTACGGAATGGGTAAATCTGGAGAAAGCATGAATACCTCTCATCAACAAAAAAAATTAGATGAAAAAGATTTATTGTATTATAGAGATAGATTTGATGTTCCTTTAACTGATCAACAGGTAAAGAATGTTGAATACTATAGACCTCCAGAAAACTCACCCGAAATAAAGTATTTAAATAAATGTAGGCTAAA
>DTVC01000058.1 GCA_012963775.1 Candidatus Pelagibacter sp.
ATTGGTTAGAAAATCATAAACGAAGAATAATAAATAATTCAAAAGCTTTAAAGTTAGAAATAAGCAAGCAAATGCAGTATCAAGAACTGGAAAATTATAATATCAAATTTCCTAAAACTTTTTTTTGTAAAGATAAAAATAGTTTATTAGAAAATTCTAATAATTTTGACAAACCATTTATTACAAAACATAATCGTGGCGGTCGTGGTTTAGGAATTAAATATTTTAACAATGCCAGTGAATTAGACAAGTATGTAAATAGTGATCAATTTGAATCTTCTATTGACGGCACAACTCTTCTTCAAGAATATATCATTGCTGATCCTCAAATAATTACCAGAGTTGAGTTTGTTAATAGTAAGTTACTTTATGCTGTTCAAGTCGATGCAACAGAAGGTTTTGAATTATGTCCAGCTGATCCTTGCAATTTAGAAGAAAAATTTTGCCCAGCCAATCCTGATGGAAATAAATTTATGATTCTAAAAAATTACAAAAATACTGAAATTTCTAAATACCAATCGTTAATCAAATCAAATGGAATTGAAATTGCTGGAATTGAGTATATTAAAGGGAAAGACGGTCAGTTTTACACTTATGATATTAACACTAATACAAATTATAATTCTATTGCTGAGAAAAAAAGTAGTTCAAAAGGAATGCAAACTATTGCAAAATTTTTGTTCGATGAATTGAATTTAAGAGTCTAATGAAAAATTTTACTGTGTATATGGTGTTCTACTAAATATTTTTTTAACATAAGGTTCAAAGTCCTTGAGAGTTAAAGATTTGTAGTTTGGATCAAAAGATTTTTGGTCCCAATTTTCACAAAAATCTACTGTTTCTTGAAAATACTTATGTCCCTTGTATTTATCTCTTTGATTTTTGTTTCCTTCTAAATGGTGCGCATAATAATACATTTGAAATTCCCCATGTTTTTCAACTATCCAATGTGTTTTTTCATTGACATAGGGCTTGAGTACTGCGGCAGCATAACCAGAGTGATTTAATGGAGCTAGCTCATCACCCATATCATGCAGCAAAGCAGCAACAATCATTTCATCATCTGCTTTGTCATTTAAAGCTCTAGTAGCTGTTTGCAATGAATGTTCCAATCTATTTATTTTGTAGCCCTCTAAAGTTTTAGTTAATCCACTCATAAATTTTATTACACGATCGGCGGTACCCTCAATGAATTTTTTTTCATGTTTACTTAACAAAAGATAATCCTCCTTGGTACCTTTCCCCATTTCTGTAAAACTTACAGTTGCCATTTTTAGTTATTTGACCCTGTGCTTAGTAAAGAAAGTTGAGTTACTTTACGATCTCCAAGTTCATCGATAATTTTTACAGGATACTCACCAGTAAAATAATGGTCAGTTAATTGAGGATATGTACTGTTTCTTTTTTCAAATCCCATAGCTTTGTACAATCCATCAATAGATAAAAATTTTAAAGATTTAGCACTTACAAATTTACAAATTTCACTTACAGATTTATTTGCAGCCAAAAGCTCTTTTTTGGTTGGCATATCGACTCCATAAAAATCAGGATATTTTATTTCTGGACTAGCAATTCTAAGGTGAACTTCTTTTGTCCCCGCATCATATAACATTTTTACGATTTTATGTGCTGTTGTTCCTCTAACAAGTGAGTCATCAACTAAAATAATTTTTTTACCTTTAATTGATGATTTGTTAACATTTAATTTTAATTTAACTCCCAAACTTCTTATTTTTTGAGTAGGTTCAATAAAGGTTCTTCCAACATAATGGTTCCTAATTAAACCTAAATCAAAACTTATACCTGTTTCTTGACTATATCCTAAAGCAGCAGCATTCCCTGAATCTGGCACAGGAACTACAAGATCAGCTTTAATTTTTTCTTCTTTAGCAAGTTCTATTCCAAACTTTTTTCTATATTCGTAAGCTGTTTTGCCATTTAGCAAACTATCAGGCCTTGAAAAATAAATATATTCAAATACACAAGGTTTAATTTTTTTTGGAGGAAAAGGTTTTAGGCTTTTTAGTTCATCGTTTTCCACATACGCAATTTCACCATTTTCTACTTCACGGACAAATTTTGCTCCAATTATATCTAATGCACATGTTTCTGATGCAAACACATAAGAATTTTTTAATTTTCCAATCACTAATGGTCTAATTCCGAAAGGATCTCTAACGCCTATCAAAGTTTTTTGTGTAAGCATAACTAAAGCATATCCACCTTGTATTTGAAAAATTGCATCAATGACTTTATCTATTTTTCTCTCTCTCTTGGATTTTGCAATTAGTTGAACAATAGTCTCAGTATCGGAAGTAGTATAAAATATTGCACCTTCCTGAACCAGCTTATTTCTCAGAGTAATTGCGTTAGTTAAGTTACCATTATGTGCAACCCCGATACCACCTGCATTGGTATCAGCAAAAAAAGGCTGAATATTTCTTAAAGCTGCTCCGCCTGTTGTGCTATATCTGTTGTGTCCGATTGCAAATTTTCCAGGTAGTTTTTTTAATACTTTTTCTTTATTGAAATTATCTCCTACTAAACCAAACCTTTTTTCTGAATGGTATTGTTGACCATCAAAGGAAACTATTCCACAGCCTTCTTGTCCTCTGTGTTGTAGAGCATGTAGTCCAAGGGCTGTTAAAGTTGCAGAGTCAGGAGTATTGCTTATTCCAAATACTCCACATTCTTCTTTTATTTTCGGATTATAATTCTTGTATTTTATCTTTTGTATCCTCATATTGTTTTTTGTCAGGAAATTCTTTGATTAAATAGTTACTACCTTTTTTAACATATGGAAAGGTTAAGGAATCATTAAGTTTTATCGGCCATTTACTATGATTATAGAATATATTTACAGTTGCAAAAATACATACGCTTATAATATATCCTCTTAAAAATCCAAAAAAGAATCCAAAGATTGTATCCAATTTTCCAAATCCAGAATAACTTACGACTTTTCCTATTCCTTTATTAATCATTAAAATAATAAAAATAACTACTACGAATAGAGCAATGCCCAAAGTAACATCTAATACATATTCATTCTCAATAATATCTTTTACATAAGGCTTAACTCTTGGAAAAAGAATAAGGGTAATTACATAGGCTAATAACCATTTTGATGCTGCCAATATACTTAAAACAAATCCTTTTCTAGAACATTTAATTAACGAGAGTATAGTTATTATTAAATAAAACAGATCAAAACTTGAAATATTATCAAAGAAATCTTTTAATGTTTCTAACATTAATTATTTCTTTCCAAATGGTTTAGTTAATAAAATTAATGATGGAAGAAGAGTTAAAACAGAAATCATTGCCAACAACATAGCCAAACCAGTAAATACTCCAAAATAAATAGTTGGTATAAAGTTTGATAAGACTAAAATAGAAAATCCAAAAACGATTGTTATTGAGGTATTAAGTATAGCTATACCAACTGTAGAATGACATAATTTTATTGTTTTTTCATAACTATTGTTTTGAAAAAACTCTTCTTTAAATCTATATATGTAGTGAATACTGTTATCTACAGCTATACCAATTGTAATTGCTGCAATAGTTATAGTCATCATATCTAGAGGAATTTCAAGCAAACCAATTATTCCTAATATAAAAAACGCAGCAATGAAATTTGGAACGACACCTATTAAAGAAAGTTTTATATTTCTGAATAATATTAAAAACATTGCAAATATACCTGACATAACAAAACCTAATGTAAGAATTTGTGACTTAAATAAACTTTGTAAGAGATTATTAAATAATATTAAAACTCCAGCTAATTTATATTCATTACTTTCAAGTCCTATTTGATTTTCTAAATCATATTCAATTTTTTTAATTAAATCATTTCTTCTTAGATTTTTTTCTGAATCTTTGATTCTAAGACTTATTCTAGCTTCGTTATCTTCAATTGAAATGTAAGGATCTATGACTTCTTTTTTTATTGTATCTGGTATTTTAGAATAAAAAACTCCTATTTCTAAAGTATCAAGAGGTTTGTTATTATTTAATTGTTTTGCTACCTTTAAAATTGATGAAAAAGACAAAACTTTACCCACAAAAGGATTGCTTTCCAAATAGCTATGAACTTTTTCTATTTTCTCTATTTTATCCTTAGTAAACCAGTATTTTCTGTTATCATGGTTTTCTTCGTCACCCCAATCTTCAAATTCGTCATCGGCTACTGTTAATTTATCTTTTTCAAAAGTTGGAAATTTTATAATTATATCAAGAGGAGTTGTGCCACCCAATTTTTCATCAATCAATTTCATACCTTTATATATTTCGGTGTTTTTATTGAAGTAGTTAATAAAACTATTTTCAACTTCTAATCGACTAATACCTACGATGCTAGAGATTATAACTACTAAGGTAATTAAAAAAATTGTTGGCCTACTATTTATTGAAATTTCTCCTAAAAATTCTGTTATTTTTGATTTACTTTCTCCTTCAATATTAATTTTTTCAGTCGATAATAAATTTATCAGAGTTGGTAATAATGTGAATGTTATTACGAAGGATATTATTAAACCTAAAGACATCATCCAACCAAAGTCTATTACTGGTTTTATTTCACTAAAGATTAAAGATAAAAATGCACAAATAGTAGTTAAAGCAGTATAAATTATTGGCCAAAACATTTTACCTGTTGTCATGAATATAATTTCAGAATTTTTAAGATTTGGATTATTTTTTTTTAATTGAAGAAAACGAGTGCTCATATGAATATTCATGGCCATTGTTAAGATCAACATTAATGCAATAAAGTTTGAAGATATGACTGTTACTTTCCACCCAATTAAACCAAGCAGACCAGTCATAATTAATACTGAAAAAAAACAACTACTTAAAGGTACAATGATCCAAATTAATTTTTTAAATATGAACCAAAGAGTAACAATTATAAATAGCAATACGCCTATTCCGAAAACAATAATGTCATTTTTTATAAAAGACATCATATCATCAGCAATCATTGGAATTCCACCTAGATAAATTTTCCCTATATTTTTATAAGATTTAATTAGCTCTCTTATCTCAACAATATTTTTATGATTTTTTTTCTTACGAAGATCTTTATACTTTTCTATTTCTTCTTTACTTTTATCATCTAAATTTTTTAAATTTACATCTTCTTTTATATTAACTATTATTCCAGTTGTTTTGCCATCTTCGCTTATTACAAAATTTTTAAAAACAGGACTGCTTAATATTTCTTCAAAACCTCTTTCTATATCTACGTTTTCACTTTTAAGAGTTGTAAAATTTTGAAGTCTTTCTGCTAACGGAGTGTCGGAGTTATTCAAGAGTGGAACATCTAATAATGTAATGACACTATAAACCCAATCAAGACTTTGAATTTTGTATTTTAAACTTAGTAAATTATTAAGAGATTTCTCCGAGTTCATAGCTTCCTCGGGCGTATAAGTTAATATCAAGAATTCTTTAGAACCATATCTATTATTAACCTCTCTTAAATATTTTAAATCCGGATCGTTTTCCAATAAAAGTGTATCCGATGAAGCGTCAAGCTTGAAATCTTTTGAATAATAGCCAAAACTAACTAATAATAAAAACAATACTAAAATAGTAAGTTTTGGTCTGTAAATTATATTTTTTCGATAAAACTGTGAAAACATTCAATACTAACTTATATATTTTAAATTAGTTATTTTGAAGATCTTTAAATTTAGTAAACATAGCTTCAAATTCAAGCATTACATTGCCTGTTGGACCGTGTCTTTGTTTACCAATAATTATTTCAGCTAGATGAGAGATATCATTCATTTTTGCCTGCCATTCAGCATGCTCTACGGTTGCTGGTCTCGGTTCCTTTCCTTGAAGATAATATGCTTCTCTATAAACAAACATTACAACATCAGCATCTTGCTCAATAGAGCCCGATTCTCTTAAATCTGAAAGCTGAGGTTTTTTATCATCTCTATGTTCAACTGCTCTAGATAGTTGAGAAAGAGCTAATACTGGCACAGATAGTTCTTTTGCTAAAGCTTTAAGTCCTTGTGTAATTTCTGAAATTTCTTGGACTCTCCCTTCTCTAAAGTTTGATGCTTTCATCAATTGTATATAATCAACAACAACCATATCCAGTCCATATAATCTTTTTATCCTTCTAGCTCTATTACTTAATGCGGCAATACTTATTGCTGGTGTTTCATCAATATAAAGCGGCAACTCTGATATATTTTTTGAAATTTCTATAAATTTATCAAATTGTTCCTCAGAAATTTTCCCACGTCTAATATCATTAGATTTAATTCTGGATTGTTCAGCAAGAATTCTTGTTGAAAGTTGCTCAGATGACATTTCAAGTGAAAAAAAAGCTATTGTAGATTTTCTTCCATCATTTTGAATTTTTTTAGCAGCATTAAAAGCTATATTTGTTGCTAGAGCTGTTTTACCCATTGATGGTCTTCCCGCAATTATAAGTAGATCTGATTTGTGCAAACCTCCCAATCTATAATCAAGATCAGTTAATCCAGTTGGGACTCCAACTATACCTTCTTCATTTTTGTATGCGCTAGAAGCCATTTCTATTGTCATCTTCATTGCTTCATCAAATTTAACTAAAGAAGAACTGAAAGAACCTTTTTCAGCAAGATCAAAAAGTGATTTTTCAAAATTTTCAATTATTGATTTACCATCATTATCTAAATCATTTAATTTAGCAGTATCAATTATATTTTCAGAAATTTTTATAAGTTCTCTTTTAACATACAAATCATAAATTAACTTTGAATACTCGATAGCTTGGCGAGAAGATGTAGAAAATTTAGTAATTTTAAATAAATAATTTGGAATATTTAATTCATCTTTTTCGTTTTCAAAATAGTTTTTTAAAGTAATTGGATTAGCTAACATACCACTATATATTAACTTTTCTATAGCCATAAAAATTTTTTGATGCATAGGATCATAAAAATTTTTACTATTAATCAACAAATTAATTTCATCAAAAATTTCATTGTTTAATAAAATTGAACCAATTACAGACTGTTCTGCTTCTATATTGTTTGGAAGTTCTTTTATATCGTTTTGAATTACATTAAATGCTTTAACCATGATGCAAATTAAATAATAAACGGTTTTACCTCAAGATTAAAAAAAGGCTGGGGAAAATAATGTATAAATTATTTTGTAGTTTCTTCGGAAACTACCTTGATAAATATTACTGATTGAATTTTAGAGTGTAAGTTTAATATTACTTTAAATGTTCCAAGAGATTTTATTTCTTTAATAGGTTGTATTATTGACGGATTAATATCAATTTTTTCTTTCTCAACTAAAATTTTTGCAATTTCTGATGGTGTTACTGAACCATAAAGTTCTTTATTTTCGGTACTAAGTTTTTTCACTTCAAATTCTTTATTTTGAAGTTTTTCTTGAATGATCTTAGCTTCTTTTTTCTTTTCTTGATCCTTTTTTGATAGTTCTTGCTTGATCTTATCAACTTCTTTAATATTTTCTTTTGAAGCAAATAGGGCTTTTTTTTTTGAAATTAAATAATTTCTTGCAAACCCTCTTTTTACATCAATAACATCACCTATTGATCCGACTTTTCTAACATTTTCTAATAATATTACTTTCATTTAAATTAATGCTAAGTTTCTAGCTCTTTTTATTGATAATGAGAGCTCTCGTTGTTTTTTCTGACTAACAGAAGTTATTCTTGATGGCATAATCTTTCCATTTTCAGTTACATATTTCTTTAAAAGTTTAATATTTTTATAATCAATTATTGGTGCTTCTTTACCAGACAAAGGACACTTCTTTTTAAATTTGTATTTTTGTGGTTGGAATATGCTTAATTTATAAAAGTTGCTTTGACTTGACCTTTTTTTATTTCTTTTTTTCATAAATTTAATTAGTTCGTTTTTTTTCTTTTTCTTCTTCTTTTTTACCGAAATAATTAGTTTTTAAATCAAATTTTTTTACTTTGACCGTTAAATATCTAAGAAGATTAGTGTCTATTTTTTCATTTTTTTCTAATTCAGAAATAGTTTTTCCATTTCCTTTAATTTTAAAATGAATATAGTTTCCTTTTTTATTTTTTTTAATTAAATAAGATAAATTTAACAGTCCCCAATTTTCAGTTTTAACTATATTTCCATCAAATGTTTCAACTAATTTAGTGTATTTTTCTTGAATTTTTTTTAATTGGTTTGGACTTCTATCCTGTCTTGCTACTATTGTGTGTTCATATAAGTTCATAATTTATTCTTTTAAAAAAAAGAGGGTATACTATTATAAAAATTTAAATACAACACAAAAAACACTAAGTTTAATAAGGTTTTCTATGTTTTCAGTTATATTTCCTGGTCAGGGATCTCAATCAGTAGGAATGGCCAAAAATTTATATAACAACTATAGATTTATAAAAGAATTATTTGATAAAGCAGATGAAATATTGGGTTTTTCTTTAAGCAAGATAATTTTAGAAGGTCCAAAGGAGGAATTAGATCAAACTGAAAATACTCAACCAGCAATATTTCTAGTTAGTTATTCAATATTTGAAATGATAAAACGAGAGACAGAATTAGATTTGGGAAAAGCAAAGTATTTTGCCGGTCATTCTTTAGGAGAATATACTGCTTTAACAGCTAGTGGATCTCTAGATTTTGATCAGGCAATAAGACTTTTAAAAATTCGAGGAAATGCAATGCAATCAGCTGTACCGAAAGGCGAAGGAGGAATGTTAGCAGTACTTGGTACAGAAATAAAAAATATTTATGATTTATTACAAGAGAATGAAAAAAAATATGAATGCTTTATAGCCAATGACAATTCCAATGGTCAAGTAGTGTTGAGTGGTAGAAATAAAGATTTGGGTTTATTAGTAGAGGATTTGAAAAAGAAATCTATTAAAAATATTAAGCTACCTGTCAGCTCCCCATTTCATTGCAAATTAATGAGCTCAGCAACCGAAATTATGAGAAAAGAAATTTCAAATACAGAATTTAAAAATCCAAATAATGTAATTATTTCAAATGTAACAGGCAAAGAAACAAATAATTCAAATCGAATAAAAGATTTATTGATTGAACAGATTGAAAGCCCAGTTAGATGGAGAGAAAGTATTATTTATATGATAAATAAAGAAGTAAGAAAATTTATTGAAATTGGTCCAGGGAAAGTATTATCCGGCTTAATTAAAAGAATTGACAAAAGCGTTAACTTAATATCTGTGAATGAAATAGAAGATTTAAAAAATATAAATTTGAATGATTGATTTTAAAAATAAAAAAATTTTAATTACTGGAGCAACGGGTGGTATAGGACAATCATTAGTAAAAAAATTTGTTTCCTTACAAGGAAATGTATTAGCAACAGGTACAAAAAGTGAAAAATTAGACTTATTAAAAAAAAATTTTCCAAATATAAGTATTTTAAGATTTGATATTTCTGAACATTCTAAAATAGATGAATTTATTGAAAATGTTTCATCACAACTGGTTGGTTTAGATATTTTGGTTAATAATGCTGGAATAAATATGGACAATCTTTCATTACGCATGAAAGATGAAGAGTGGAAAAAAGTAATTGATGTTAATTTAGGATCAACATTTTTGTTATGTAAATATGCAATTAAAAAAATGTTAAAAAATAAATATGGAAGAATTGTAAATATAACTTCTATAGTTGGGCACACGGGAAATCGTGGACAAGCAAATTATGCCGCTTCAAAAGCTGGAATTATTGGAATGACAAAATCTTTAGCCATTGAATATGCAAAAAAAAATATCACTCTCAATTGTTTATCTCCAGGCTTTATTCAATCTAATATGACTGATAAAATTGTAGAAAGTATAAAGGCGGTTTTAACATCTAGAATACCTATGTCAAAATTAGGCACTGGAGAAGACGTTGCTAATACAGCTGCATTTTTATCATCAGATGCAGCTTCATATATCACAGGAGAAACAATCCATGTTAATGGGGGCATGTATATGGCTTGACAAAACCTTTTAATAAATTAATACGGATAAAACAAAAAGGAAGATTATGTCTGATGAAATTTCAAGTAAAGTTAAAAAAATAGTTGCAGATCACTTAGGTATAGATGAATTAAAGGTTACTGAAGAAGCTAGTTTTATAGATGATTTAGGAGCTGATAGTTTGGATACAGTCGAACTAGTGATGGCATTTGAAGAAGAATTTGGTTCAGAAATTTCTGATAGTGAGGCAGAAAAGATATTAACAGTTGGTGATGCAATCAAATTTATAGAGAACAAAGCAAACTAATAACTCTAACAAATGTCTACAAAAGATGGAATAATAATTATTCTATCTTCTCCATCCGGAGCAGGAAAAACTACACTAGTTAAAAAGATTTCTTCTTTAAATAATTACGTCATATCAATTTCACATACAACCAGAACACCCAGAAGTAATGAGGTTCATGGAAGAGATTATTTTTTTATCACCAAAGAAGAATTTAAAAAATTAATAGATAATAATGAATTATTAGAGCATGCAGAAGTATTCAAAAACCTTTATGGATCATCTAAAAAATTTATATTCGATAATTTAAAAAAAGGAAAAAATGTAATATTTGATATCGATTGGCAGGGCACAGAACAAATTAAACAAAAAAAACTTAATTATAAATTGATAACTTTTTTTATCTTACCGCCAAGCAGAAAGGTTTTATTTGATCGTTTGTCAAACAGAGACATGAAAAATAAATTAATTGTTGAGGAAAGAATGAAACAATTTGATAAAGATCTTTTACATTGGAAAAAATATGATTTTGTGGCAATTAATGACGACTTGGAAACTTGTTACTATCAAATTGTTGAAATAATTAAAGCTAAATTAAATCAAACTACAATTAATTATGATCAAAAATTTATAGACGATCATATAAAAAAATTAATTCAATAAATTTTCATATTCTTTACATAACTTAAAATAAACTAATGGAGAAAGATTTTGAGGTCTTAAATTAAGATTTAATTTTAATTTTTTTGAAATTTCATCTTTATTTTTAAAAAGGATACTTAGGGGTTTCTTAATCATCTTTCTTCTTTGGTTAAAAAAAATATTAGTTATATACTCCAAGTTTTTTGGATTTTTAATTTCAAAAAAATTTGTTTTTGGTTCTATGAGCAAAATAGTACTTTTTACTTTAGGTGATGGAAAAAAAGATTTTGGAGATATTTCTTTAATTTTTTTTATATTCAATCTCCATGAAGATAATATTGAAAGCCTACCATAATTTTTTTGATTAGTGTTAGCTAAGATTCTATCTGCAACTTCTTTTTGAAACATTAAAATAAATTTTTTACATATAGAATTTAAATTTTTATGTTTAATCCATTTAGCAAGAATTTGAGTTGAAATATTATAAGGTAAATTTCCGAATATAATCATTTTTTTATCCGACAATTCATTTTCTTCCACATTTAATATGTCATCGTTAATTAGCATAATTTTGTTATCGAATTTTTCAAGAAGATGTTTTGCTAGATTTTTATCTTTCTCAATAAGAATTAGTTTTTTTGGATTTTTTAATAATATTTGTTCAGTTAGGTTGCCAGTACCTGGACCTACTTCAACCAGAATATTGTCTTCAATTATTCCTCCTAAATTTATGATTAATTTTATTATATTTTTATCAATAAGAAAATTTTGTCCTAGGCTTTTTTTAGGTCTAATTTTCATTTAATTTATTAAAAAAATTAATTGCACAAATAAGTGAAGCTGGATCAGATTTATTTTGTCCAATCATTTCATTATTTGTTCCATGATCTGGTGAAACCCTGATAAATGGAAGTCCTAGAGTTAAATTGATTGCATTGAAATTATATAGGGTTTTCATGGGTGTTAGAACTTGATCATGATACATACCAATTGCTACGTCAAATTTTTTTAAATTTTTTGTTGCAAAAAAAGTATCAGCTGAAAATGGGCCTTTAATAACGATTTTTTTCTTAATCAGTTTTTTTATTGCAGGAATTATAATTTTATTTTCTTCACTAATTTTATTTATGCTTTCGCAATGTGGGTTTAGACCTAGCACTGCAATTAATGGTTTTTTATTTAAATGATTTATATAGAATTTGTTTATTTCTAAGACACTGTTAATTATTTTTTTTGAATTTAAACTTTTACTTACAGAATTTATAGGCAAATGAGTAGTAATAGGGCACACAGAAAAATTTGAATTGTAAATTAGCATTGTTCCATTATTTTTCACTTTAGTTTTTAATGACAAATATTCAGTAATACCTAATTGTTTTTTTTTTAAAAAATGTTTTTTTGAAATAGGTCCATTTATTAGTGCATAAGCATATTTTGTTTTTAATAAATTTAAAGCTATGTCAAAACATTCTTTAATATAATTGTTTGATTTATTAGTAATTTTATCGAATATTTTTTTAAAATTAAAATTTACATTTATAATGTTTATAGATTTGTTATTAAGTTTTATTTTGTTAAAATTATTTATTGCAAAGTCTTTAATTCTAAAAGAATAATTAAGTTTTAACATTTGTTTTTTAAACAAAGCTTTGGATCCAATTAATATAATTGGTCTTTTAAATTTTCTAATTATTTTAGATTTATATAATTTAAATATAATTTCTGTAAAAGTACTATATGGTTCGCCCAAAACAATGATTAATGGTTTATAATTCACTGATAAATATATTTTGTTTAATTTTTTTGAAATAAATTAATGATAGTTGATTTAATTGTTTATTTTTTTCAAAAATTATTAATTTTTTTAATTCTTCATCAAAATTAATTTTTTTATTTATTTTTCTTTTATCATTAATCCTTAATATCATAAAATTATTACCTACTTGTATAGCTCGAGTTAGTTTACCTGCTTTAATTTTTTCTATTTCTTTAATTATTGACTTTGATAATTGCATTTTATTTATCCATCCAATTTCACCACCAAATTTTGAAGATTCTGAAATACTATAAATATTTGATGCATTTTTAAATCCAGCTTCTTCTATATTTGCGATAATTAAATTATATTTTTGTTCTGGAGTTTCATTAGCATTTAATTCAAATAAAATTTCACTTAAATGGTATTCATATAATTGATTTGAACTATATTCTATTTCAGTTTTAAGATAATCTCTTAATTTTTTTTCATCTATAGACACTTGATCAATAAATCTATCATAAATCAATTGATTCCATAAAGTTTCTATTTTTAGTTTTTCTTTAATCTCATCAATATCTAAATTAAAATTTAATAAATACTTGTTCAATTCTTCTTGATTACGAAAATTTAATTTTTTACTTAAATCTATAATCAAATTTTCCATTATTGATGAAGCTTTTTCTAAATCATAATATTTTATTAATTCCTTTTTTTTTATTTTTTCTTTAATAATTGAATTTTTTGCTAATGTTTCTAATTGATTTTTATTTATTTTGCTTAAACTATTATTTAAAGCAATCAAATAGTTTTTTTCTTTAATTATGTCTAAATTAGTTACAATTTCATTTTCAATTTTTAAAACAATATGAACTTCATTACCTATAACTGCAGTAATAAGATTAAAATAAAAAAATGATAACAAATAAATAAAAGTTATTATTAATTTATTTTTCATCAATTAATGCTTGGCGTATTTATTTTACCAAAAGGAATTATCTTTATAGAGAAAAATATATTTTTTTCAGGTTTTAAGTCACTGTCAGTATAATATTGTTTATCATATTCAATAGCTGCAGTTAGACAGTCATTTTTATATTCATATATTAAAGTATAATATTCACTAATATCTTTATTCAAGTTTCTATTTGTCTTGAATGATAAAAAGTTACTTTCATCAAAACTAAAAGTAGTTTTATTTGACAAGTAACTTTTATCTCCAATCATATTGTCTTCTTGTAAAAATTCAAAAGATGTTACAAAATTGTTTATACTTAAATTTGTTTTTGCAAGATTATAATTTGTTTCGTTTAAATTATTATCTAAAGAAAATTCATATTCAAAATCAAAAAATTTAGAAGGAATAAATTTTAAATTTCCAACAATATCTGAAGTTTTTTGTCCAAGTGTACTCTTAACAGGTAAGTCGCTGTCTTCTTTATTTCTTAATACAGTAGCTAAACCTAAATTAAAAAAATCATTATTTTTAATATCTTTTTTTGAGTACTCAAGACCTAAAGTTAAAGATAGACCTCCTTCAACTAAATCATTTTGACCAATTCTATCTAAAGAAAAGATGTTATTGTATTCTAAACGTCTGTCTAAATTTTTAATATTCTTTGTTTTATTTGGGCTGTACCTTGCAGAAAGTATTGGAGTTAAGTAATTCACATATTTATCATCTGACTTTTTTAACGGATATTTTGTTTCAAATAAAATAGCTGAAAGAAGTTTATGGTCATTATCTTTTTTAAAAGTAGAGGAATTTTCAGAATTAGTATTTACGTTTCTAAATAAAATAGTGTAATTATTTTTTAATCCATTATCAAAAAAAATTGGTTCAGATAAATATTTTATATCATTAATTATAGAAGCTTCGTATATATTTGTATTATATTTTTTCTGAAATCCGGTAGAAGTAAATTTTAAATTTTCATTTAAGGAATCCAAATCTTTATTATAAACAAAATTTGGATAAATATATTCAAACCTATCAGAACTATTTTTGCTTAAATCTTCATATACTTCAAAAGAAGCTTCTAATGAATAATCTTCACTTGATTTTGTTAAATTTAAAAAAGAATGAAGTGTTGAGTAATTATTAATTAAAGGTGATTTAATTTTATTTATTTTGAGATACTTATCGTTTGATACTTTTTGCAAATTTATTTCAAAACCACTTTTATCCAAGCTTCCTTTTAAATTAGAAAAAAAATGACCTTTTGTTGAGCTATCATTTTTATTAATACTTAAGTCAGCTATTAAATCAGATTTTTTATTTGCTTGTCTATACTCAGTTTGTAGAATTATATTATTATTAAAGAAAATTCTTGGCATTATTGTAAGATCTTTGTTTTCTGAAATAACTTTATAGTAAGGTATTTGAAGTGACGTTCCAGAATTACTTGAGTTAATAAAAATTGGAGCAAGAAAACCTGATTGGCGATTTACAGTAGGGTCGGGATGTCTAAAATAAGGAAAATAAACAACTGGTATATCATATATTTTAAGCCAAGCATTTCTGTATTCAATTACTTTCTCAACTTTTTTATGTCTAACTTCTTCTGCAAATATGGTCCATGGAGGACATTTATCTTTATTTTTTTTGCAAGTAGTAAAAGAACCTTTGTAAATTATACTTTCATTTTCATTTGAAATTAAACTCCTACCCTTTAATCGCGGTTCATTTTTTTTATTTCCAAATAAAGAATTATCAAAATCAATACTTATATCACTTCCAACAATTTCATTTGTATTTAAATTGACTAAAGAATTTTTCAAATAATATTTATTATTTTTTGTATCAAACAATGTAATATTTTTTGCCTTTAATAATTTTTCATTAATATTAAATTTAAGATTTTCTAATTCGAAAATATTTCCCAACCTATCTTCTATTTTAGATTTTTTAGAGGAATATATTTCCATTTTATTTCTATTAAGAACTAGTTCTGTTGAGTTTATTTCATATTTATTTTGTAAATTTGCATATGTATCTCCTAGAGACGAAATTATTTCTTTTTTTATATTATAAATGATTTTGTCAGATTGAATTATGACATTATTTTTTTTGTCGTTTGCGATTGTTTGGTTATCTATTTTATCGGATAAAATTATTTCTTTTTTTATATCATAAGTAATTTTGTCAGATTGAATTGTAATATTATTTTTTTTATCAATTATAGT
>DTVC01000059.1 GCA_012963775.1 Candidatus Pelagibacter sp.
AAACACTACTGCAAATTATTAAACCCAGAACCAAGATCCCTAAAAGTTTTTTCATAACAACATTCCCGCGGCCAATATTATTAGAAACTTTTTCATGAAACTACTTTAGCATTGACGCCTCAGTGACGCAATTTTAGACCAATCGTCTAGAATGGTAGCGGGAAGTGGAATTGAACCACTGACCTCGGGCTTATGAGTCCCGCGCTCTAACCAACTGAGCTACCCCGCCGATTAATTATTGTTGATTTATAGTGGTTTTTATTTCCTTTTCAACTCTTATCCACAACAAATAATTCATTTGAAATAATCTTATTCAAGGATAGTTTGTTCACCGATGAGAATTGAAGAAGAATTAAAACTTGATTATTCTGACGTTTTATTCAGACCTAAAAGAAGCACTCTAAAGAGTCGTAAAGATGTAAATCTACTTAGAACTTACAGATTTAAATACAGTAAAAATGAGTGGTCAGGAATTCCCATTATTGCTGCTAATATGGATGGAGTCGGAGAGCTAGGTGTTGCAGAAACATTATCTGAATTTGAAATGATTACATGTTTAACCAAACAACATGATGTTAGAAAATTAAAACAAAATAAAAAAATTAAATCAATTTACCAACATATCGCATTAAGTATTGGAATAAAAAAAGAAGATTTTGAAAATTTAGATAAAATTTTAAAGGAATTTAGTTTTTTTAATTTTATTTGCATTGATGTTGCAAATGGGTATTCAGAGCACTTTAGTAGTTTTATAAAATCTATAAGAGATAAATATCCAACCAAAACTATTATTGCTGGAAACGTAGTCACGGCAGATATGACACAAGAATTAATTCTAAGTGGAACAGATATTGTAAAAGTTGGAATTGGTCCCGGAAGTGTCTGTACAACAAGAATTCAAACAGGAGTTGGTTATCCTCAATTAAGTGCGGTTATAGAGTGTGCTGATGCAGCTCATGGCTTAGGGGCACATATTATTGCTGATGGTGGGTGCGCTTGTCCTGGTGATGTAGCAAAAGGATTTGGTGCGGGCGCAGATTTTGTAATGTTGGGAGGAATGCTAGCAGGTCATGATGAAGGTAAAGGTAAATTAATTAAAACAAATGGCCAAAAATATATTGAGTTTTATGGATCGAGCTCAGATGTTGCTAATAAAAAACATTATGGTGGACTATCTGATTACAGAAGTAGCGAAGGAAGAACGGTAAGAGTAAAATACCGCGGTAAAATAAAAGATACAATTTTTAATATTCTTGGTGGAGTAAGAAGTAGTTGTACATATGTTGGAGCTCCTTCTTTAAAACAATTAAGCAAATGCACTACTTTTGTTAGAGTTGCAAGACAATTTAATGATACATTTGCAGAATAATTATTAATTTAATAGAAAACTATAAAACTTTAATTTCATCTTCCACTTTAATATTTCCTGAAAATAAAATTTCACAACGAAGACCTCCTCTTCTTAAAAATTCTTTGATTATATTATCTTTTCCTAAAATCTCTTGAAGATAATTGCAAGGTCTACACAGATCATGAACCTGCATATCTATTTGCCCTATAGATAATTTTTTTCCTACTAATTCGTTCAAATGAATGTTTTTAGTAATTAAATTTCTTCTAAAGTCTAAATATGAAAAATTTGTATTAAATTTTTGATTATAATAATCGATGTTTTCGCTTTCAATTAAAGTGATTTGTTTTCTGGGTTCATTAAAATCATGATAATTTCTATCTCCTTTAATTCCTTTTCCAGCTACTACCTCAATATTGTTAACTTTTTCAATTTTTAATTTTTGGTTATTTTTTTTTGTAATACCAATTTCTATTATTTTGGACATGAAATTTAAATTCTATACAGTTATTACATAGATCGCTAAAATTATTAATGCAATGATATAAGTTTATTTATAAGGAAACAATAATTCCGGTTACAACAATTGCTATTGCTGCCAAACCAAAAAATATTGTATTTTCGAATTTTTCTTTTTTGTGCGCTGCTCTAACCTTGTTTAAGAGAATATTAATATCTACTTTTTTAGATTTTCTAGAAGTTTTTTTAATTGTTGGATGAACTTGATGAAATTCAGAATTTGTTACTTGCTCTCCACTCATACAAAACATAGTAAAGCATAAATTATTCTATATTAAAAGTCATATTTTTTTAAATTAGGTTTTACGGAATAAAGGAATTAACTTATGTAATAAAACTAGTTTTTAATTGCTTTTTATGTCCTTAGTGTTTAATGGCTTAGATAAAAGAATTGCATTATATTTTTTCTTCTCAACTTCAATATATAGGTTTTTATCAATAAGATATTCCAAATCATGTTCTAAATTTACATATCCAAATGCTAAATTTTTTTCAAAATTAAATGAATAATTTCCCGATGTTGTTCTACCGATAATTTTATCCTCTAAATAAATTGGTTCATCATGAAGTAATAATGGTTCTCCCGGTTTGCTATTTTCTAGTGTAAGCATAACAAACTTTTTGTTTTGTTTTTTGTCTTTAATTTTGATCAATGCTTCTTTTCCGATAAAGTTAACATCTTTATTGTAGCTTATTGCAAATCGAAGGTCTGCTTCGTATTGATTTTCTTCTGGAGAAATATCGTGGCCCCAATGTAAAAAACCACTTTCCATTCTCATAGTGTCCATAGCAAGCATTCCACAATGAGAAAGGTTGAATTCTTTTCCTTTATTGACTATTAAATTATAAATTTCTTTTGCTTCATTCATTTTAATATAAAGTTCAAAACCTAATTCTCCTACATAAGATAATCTTTGTGCCCATATTTCTTTATTGTTTATTAAGATTTTTTTACTTGTGCCAAATTTAAAATTTTCATTAGAAAAATCATCATTTGACAATTTTAACATCAAACTTCTACTTTTTGGACCAAAAACACCAAGACAAGCTATTTCATTTGTTACATCTTTAAATTCTACTTCTTTAGATAAATATTTTAAAATGTGAAATTTATCATGCTCTCTATTTGCTGCAGAAGTAACAATTCTAAAATAGTTTTTATCCATACAAACAACGGTTAAATCTGTTTCTATTCCTCCATCTTCATTTAACATTTGTGTGTAAGAAGTTTTGCCAATTTCAGTTTTAATATTTGCTGTACAAATTCTTTGTAATTCACTATGTGTATTTTCTCCTTTTAAATCAAATTTTGAAAAAGCTGTTAGATCAAATAATCCAATATTTTTTCTTGCATTTTTTGTTTCAAATTCTACAGCTGGATACCAGTTTTGATAATTATAACTATATTTGAATTCAGGTTTTTCATTATTTAATGCAAACCACATTGGTCTTTCATATCCTGAGGACACACCAAAACAAGCTCCTGCTTTTTTTAATTCTTCATGATAAGGAAAAAGTTTTTGGTTTCTGGATGTTTTATGTTGTTTAAATGGCCAGTGCATTCCGTATAAATCTCCTAATGTTTCAGTGATTCTTTCTGTAATAAATTTCAATCCCGAATGAAATTTTTGAAATCTTTTTATGTCATATATAAACAAATCTTCGTTAATATGACCATTTATCATCCACTCAGCTGTTACTTTCCCTGCTCCGCCTCCACTTCCAATACCAATGCTGTTGAATCCACAGCAAACAAAAAAGTTTCTAACTTCTGGAACTTCACCTAATAATGTATTCGTATCTGGAGTAAAAGATTCTGGTCCTGCTAGAAATTTTCTAATTCCTACAGTTTCTAAAAGTGGCACCCTTTTAAAAGATGCTTCTAAATAAGGTTCAAAATGATCTAAATTTTCTGGGAATTCACCAAATGAAAAATCATTAGGAACTCTATTGGTTTTGCCAAAAGCTGCTATTGATTTTCCTTCAAAAATTCCGACTAATAATTTGCCTGCATCTTCTTTTAAATATAACCTATCATCAAAATCTCTTAGAACCGCTAGATCTTTTGGTAAGTCTTTAATTGGTTCTGTAATAATATAAAAGTGTTCGGCAGGATACAAAGGTATGCTAACTCCAACATCTTCACCTATTTGTCTTGACCACATTCCAGTTGCAAGAACTATATACTCACATTCAATTAATTGATTATTAACTTTAACCCCAGCAATTTTTCCATTTTTAATTAGAATTTTGTCAATTGGACTTTTTTCAAATATTTGAACTCCTAATTCTTTTGCAGCTTTTGCTAATAAATTTGTTACACCTATAGGATCAGCTTGACCATCTCCTGGCATAAAAATACCACCTA
>DTVC01000060.1 GCA_012963775.1 Candidatus Pelagibacter sp.
AATATCATGTTTGGTTTTAATATTACTCCTTTTAAATCTACTTTTTGTAATATTAGTTCTTCGAAACATTTTTTTATTACTTCAGAAGTTTTTGTTAGGCAAATTTCCGCAGAATGATTACCGTCCATCAAAACCTCTGGTTCTACTATTGGAACCATACCAGCTTCTTGCACTAAAGCAGAATATCTAGCCAATGCATGTGCGTTTGCTGAAATTGCAATTTTACTTGGGTAGCTATTTGAAATTATGTATACACCTCTCCACTTTGCAAATCTTGCACCAAGTTTATAATAGTCTTTTAGTCTATCTCTTAAACCATCTAGCCCTTCTGTAATTTTTTCTTCAGATGAATTTGCCAAAGTTTTTGCTCCAGTATCCACTTTAATTCCTGGTACCGCGCCTGTGTCAGAAATTAGCTCAGGAATCTTTTTAGAACTAAATTCTTGTTTAATTGTTTCGTCGTACAGTATTACGCCGCCTATACATGTTTTCATACTTTTAGAAGAGAAAAGCGTATGTCTAAACTTTAATCTATTTTCAGAATTAGACTCTATATTCACTCCTTGTAGTCTTTTAGTCATTGTTCCGGTACTTTCATCTGCAGCCAGAATTCCTTTCCCGTTACCAATTATTTTTAAAGCAATATTGTTTAATTCAGACATTTCGATTTAATGCTTTTATACCAGGTAGAGTTTTTCCTTCAAGGTGTTCTAAAAAAGCTCCACCAGCGGTTGAAACAAATGTAAATGAATCCAATTTTTTAAATTTATTTATTGCAGCAACTGTTTCTCCTCCACCTGCTACAGAAAAAATTTTATCATTTTTTGTTTTTTGTGAAATTATTTCTAGGATTTGTTTGGTGCCATTTTGAAAATTTAAATTTTCAAAATATCCAGCTGGACCATTCCATAATACTGTATTTGAATCATTAATTATTTTTTTGATAGAAGAAATTGTTTTTGGTCCAATATCCAATATCATTTCATCGTCATCTATTTCCTTTATATCTTTATTTTTTCCCATATCTTCAAGGTTTTTTGATACCACAACATCTACGGGGCATGTAATTTTACAATTATATTTATTAGAATTTTCTAAAATTTCTTTTATTAAATCTCCACAATCATTTTCACATATTGATTTTCCTACTTTTGAACCTGTATGTTTTAACATTGTGTTGGCCATACCACCGACAATAATTATATTATTAAATTTTTTTATTAAATTATTAATAATTTTAATTTTTGTAGAAATTTTTGAACCACCGATGATAAGTGTAACTGGTCTTTTTATTTCAGAAGTTATTTTTTTCAGTGCATTAATTTCTTCGGTAATTTGTAAGCCAAAATATGAAGGAATATATTTTGTAATTCCTTCAATAGAAGCGTGAGTTCTGTGAGAGCAAGAAAAAGCATCGTTGACATATATATCTCCCAAATTTGATAGTTTTTTTGAAAATTTACTGTCATTTGATTCTTCTCCTTCGTTAAAGCGAATATTTTCTAACATCATTATAGAGCCACTTGGAATTTTGTTTACTTCAGAAAGAGTGTTTTCGTTTATTATATTTTTGTTAAACAAAACTTCTTTATTTAATAAAAAAGCTAATTTTTTTGAAATAGGTTCCAAAGACATTTCTTCAACAATCTTTCCTTTTGGTCTGCCAATATGAGATAAAACTATTATTTTTGTCTGTTTTTCTATTAATAGTTTTATTGTAGGTATTATTTTTTCTATTCTAGAGGTTTCAGTTATGGCTCTATTTTTCATTGGAACATTCAAATCAACTCTCAGTAATACTTTTTTATCTTTAAGTACTAAGTTTTGATCTAAAATATTATTCATTAAAAATTAAATTTTATGAATATATTCTGCTAAATCACACATTCTTGATGCAAATCCCCATTCATTATCATACCACGCAGAAACTTTACCCATATTATTCCCAACAACATTAGTTAAAGATAAATCCACGATGGCAGAATTGGGATTGTGGTTGAAATCAATTGAAACAAGCTTTTCTTCTGTTGTTTCAAGGACATTTTTCAATTCTTTTTTTGAAGCTCTTATAAAAGAGTCGTTAATTTTTTTTACAGACAATTTGCTTTTTGAATTAAACACTAAATCTACCAATGAAACATTTGGGGTTGGTACCCTTATTGCTAAACCTTCTAGCTTTCCTTTTAGTTCCGGTATAATTTCACCAAGAGCTTTTGAAGCACCTGTAGAAGTTGGTATAATAGATTGTCCCGCAGATCTTGCTCGTCTTGGATCTTTATGAGAATTGTCTAATAATCTTTGGTCAGCAGTGTAAGAATGAATAGTTGTCATAAAACCTTTTTCTATTTTAAACACTTCATTTATTACATTGGCTACAGGAGCAAGACAATTTGTAGTGCAAGAGGCTGCTGAAATTACCAAATCATTCTTGTTTATAGATTTGTGGTTTACACCATAGACGATGGTTTTGTCAGCATTTTTACAGGGTGTTGAAACAATAACTTTTTTTGCGCCATTTTTTATGTGAGAAATTAACTTTTCTTTTGAATTAAATTTTCCTGTGCATTCTAAAACATAATCTACACCAAAATTCTTCCATTTTATTTCATTTAAATTTGAATATTGTGAAAAAGTAATCTTCTTTCCATTTATAATTAAATGATTATCTTTATGTTTAATTTCACAATTAAATTTTCCATGAATAGAGTCGTACTTTAATAAAGAGGACACAACTTCTGTATTTGATCTGCTATTGACGTGTTTAATTTCTATTTTTTTATTATTATTTTCAATTAATGATCTAATGATCATTCTTCCTATTCTACCCAAACCATTAATTCCAATTTTTATACTCATATTTATTTATTTATCATTTCTTTCACTTTTTTGATTATACTTTCACTTGTTAAACTAAAATGCTTAAATATATCTTTGTATGGTGCACTTTTTCCAAAATCTTCTATTCCAAAACTTAATCCTTTTTCACCAATATACTTCTTCCACCAATCGATTGAACCGGCCTCAATAGAAATTTTATATTCTGTTTCATTTAAAATTTTTTGTTTATAATCAACAGATTGTTTGTTTAATAATTCATCGCAAGGCACGGATATAACTTTTGAATAGATATTTTCTGTGGCTAATTTATGACTAACTTCAACTGCCAAATTTAGCTCAGATCCACTTGCAAATATAGTTAAATCTACATCATTATTTGTTCTCAATATTTCGTATGCTCCATAAGAGCACTTGTTTTCTTTAAAAAATTCTTTTCTAACAGGATCAATTTTTTGTCTTGTCAATGTCAGAATACTAGGAGTATTTTTATTTTCTAAAGCAAGCTGCCAACACTCAAAAGTCTCTATTGTATCAGCGGGTCTAAAAACATTTAAGTTAGGAATAGATCTTAAACTTGAAAGTTGTTCAATGGGTTGATGCGTTGGTCCATCTTCTCCTAGACCTATTGAGTCATGTGTCATAACATATATCACTCTTTGCTTCATTATAGCCGCTAATCTAATAGCTGGTTTACAGTAATCACTAAATATTAAAAAAGTTCCACCATAAGGAATAAGACCAGAGTGTAAAGCTAGTCCATTCATAATACCACACATTGCGTGTTCTCTAACTCCATAGTGAATATAATTTCCTTTAAAATTTCCTGGCCGAATTATTTTATGATATTCAGTTTTTGTATTGTTTGAACCTGTAAGATCTGCAGATCCTCCAATTAAATGTTTCCATAAAAAATTATGAGATCGAAGTGTTTTAAGAAATAATTCTGAAGATTTTCTAGTAGCCATTGGCTCTAATTTTTTTGATAAAGACTTTTTACCTTTTTCAATAATTTGATTTAATTTTAGACTGGAAGGAGTTTTTGTTCTGTTATATTTAGACCAATTTTCAAATTCTTTCTCTCCACGTTTACCAATATTTCTCCACTCATTTAATATTTCTGCTGGTATTACAAAAGGTTCATATTTCCATTTTAATTTTTTTCTAACTAAACTTATTTCATCTTTGCCTAAAGGACTTCCATGAGCAGAAGCAGTTCCAGATTTATTTGGGGCACCATATCCAATAATTGTTTTACATGAAATTGCTGAGGGAAGTATTGATTTTTGAGCTTTTTTTAGAGCTTTAAAAATTTGTTTTTCATTATGACCATCAATTTCAATAAACTCCCATCCGTAACTATTAAATCTTTTTTTAAAATTATCAGATACTGATAAACTTGTAGGCCCGTCTATTGAAATTGAATTATTATCAAATAGCAAAATTAAATTTTTTAGTTTTAAGTGACCAGCTAAACTTAAAGCTTCATGACTTATTCCTTCCATTAAACAACCATCACCAGCCAAAACATAAGTTTTGTGATTTATTATTTTTTTACCAAATTCTTTTTTTAGTATCTCTTCAGCAATAGCAAAACCAACAGCATTTGCTATACCTTGGCCTAGAGGTCCTGTAGTTGTTTCTATTCCAGAATTGGGACAATATTCTGGATGACCGGCACATATGGAGTTTAATTGTCTAAAATTTTTAATATCATTTAAAGAAATACTTTTGTACCCCGTAAGATATAGTAAAGAATATAGAAGCATAGAGCCATGACCTGCAGAAAGAACGAATCTATCTCTATTAAACCAATTTGGATTTTTTGGACTAAACCTCAAAAAATGTTTAAACAAAATCGTGGCAACGTCTGCCATGCCCATAGGCAATCCAGGATGTCCTGAATTAGCTTTTTCCACAGCATCAATTGATAAAAATCTGATTGCATTTGATAAATCTTTATTTAGCTTATTCAAAAAAATATCCTATCTAGACTTAGATGACTCAATTTAATATTATAATAATATATATATGAAAACTCTTTATGAAAAAGAAAAAAAACTAAATGAGGTTTTAGAAAAACTCAATCTTTTAAACCCTCAAACCCCAGATTTAAGGGAGACAATAGCTAATCTTGATTATCAAAAAAATCAATTAGAAATTGAAAAAAAAGATTTAGAAACAAGATATAAGAATCTTCTGAAAGAACATCATCAACTCAAAGTAAAGTTGGAAGAATTAAATAAGCGAAGGGTAATAGAAAATAAAAAAGAATTGGAGTTTTCAGAAAAAATAGATGAATTAAATCAAGAAACAGATACTTTATTAGAAGAAGTAGATAAATGGCAAATGTAAATATAAAGTTTAACGGTAAAGAATTTCTTTTATCATGCGATAGTGGCCAAGAAGAACACTTAGAAGAACTTTCAGTACATTTGAATGAAAAATTTAATAATTTAAAATCTTCCCTAGGAAATATTGGAGAGAGCAAGCTTCTTTTGATTACATCCATTACTATCATGGATGAATACTTTGAAACAAAAAAAAAAATTGATCAAAAAAGTACGGAACTTAAAAATTTAACTGATAAATTTAAAGAACTGAAATCATTAGTATATGAATATAAAGAAAATAAAGAACGAGAAATCAAAAGACTAAGTGATGAACAGTTGCAATTAAAAAATGAAATTGAACAGAGCAAAGAAGATTATGAAAGAATTATTGATCATGCAGCTGATCAAATTGATGATTTTCTCAAAAAAGCTAGTCCTAATAATCCTATACAATAAATTTTGTGTTAAAGTCTAATATAAGAAAAAAAATTCTTAATTTAAGAAAATTAAAAAATAGTAAAAATATTCAATTACAATTTTCAGCTATATACAATATTTTAAAGAAAAATAATTTAAAAAATAAATCTATAGGTGGTTATTATCCTGTAAATTATGAAATAGACGATTTAGGTATTCTTAAAGAATTAGAAAAAAAAAATTTTAAAACTTCTTTGCCTGTAATTAAAAAAAATAATGAAATGGATTTCTATAGATGGTCATTTAGAGACAATTTAAATTTAAATATATATGGAATTCCTGAACCCGAACAAACAAAATTGGTTTGTCCAGATATTATATTGGTCCCCCTTGTTGCTTTTGATAAAAGACTTTTTAGATTAGGTTATGGAGGTGGTTTTTATGATAAATACATTGAAAAATTATTAAAAAAAAAGAGTTTTTTAACTATTGGACTTGCGCTCTCTTGCCAAAAAATAAGCAGAGTTCCAAATAATAAATATGATAAGAAGTTAGATATAATAGTTACTGAAAAATATATTTTAAAATGAGAATTTTTTTTTTAGGAGATATTGTTGGCCAATCTGGATGTACTGCCATTAAAAAACATTTACCAAATATAATTAAAGAGAAGAAAATCGATTTTGTTGTGGTTAATGGGGAAAATGCGGCTGACCAGGGCGTTGGTATTACTGAGGAGATCGCTAAAAATTTATTTAATTGTGGTGTTGATGTAATTACAACTGGAAATCATGTTTGGGATCAAAAAGAAATCGTTAAACATATTGAAAGAGAAGAAAGACTTTTAAGACCTGAAAATTTAGTTTCTAATTCTCCAGGAAAAGGTTTTGGTGTTTATAATTCAAAAAATGGATTTAAAATTGGAGTCTTAAATCTTATGGGAAATATTTTTATGAAAAAATGTGATGATGTATTTGAAGCAGCGACTAATTTCATTAAAAAAAATGCTTTGAAAGATAATTATGATTTTCTTGTAGTAGATTTTCATGGAGAAATTACTAGTGAAAAAATGGCAATGGGACATTTTTTTGATGGTAAAGCAACTTTGGTAGTTGGAACTCATACGCATGTACCTACTAATGATGCAAGAATTTTAAAATCTGGAACAGCATACCAAACAGATGCAGGAATGTGTGGCGATTACAATTCGGTAATTGGCATGAATAAAGAAAATTCATTAAATCGTTTTATGAAAAAAGATGCAAAAAAACATTTTCCTGCAGAAGGAGAGGCTAGTTTGTGTGGAATTATAGTAGATGGGAATCAAGAAACTGGCTTGGCACAAAATATTGAACATTTTATTTATGGAGGAGAATTAAAAAATATTAATTAAATCATGGCGGGACATTCTCATTGGGCAGGCATCAAACATAAAAAAGGTAGAGCAGACAAACAACGCTCAAAAATTTTTTCAAAACTTTCAAGAGAAATTACAGTTGCTGCTAAGTTGGGTGATAAAGATCCAGATATGAATGCTAAATTAAGATTGGCAATCCAATCAGCAAGATCAGAGAATATGCCAAAAGAAAACATAGAAAGAGCGATAGACAAATCTGAAGTAAACGCTGATTCTAATTTTGAAAGCATAAGATACGAAGGTTTTGGTCCAAATAAAATTTCAGTGATAATTGAAACACTCACAGATAATAAAAATAGAACAGCTTCAAATATTCGAACTCTTTTTCAAAAAAATGGAGGAAGCTTAGCGACACAAGGATCAGTTTCACACAATTTTCAACAATTGGGAGTAATTAAAATTGATAAATCAGAAATTTCTGATGATAAAATATTTGAATTAGTAATTGAAGCAGGAGCTGATGAGTGTTTTTCAAATGGAGATTATCATAAAATACATTGTGATAAGAGAGAGATATACAATGTCAAAAAAAAACTAGAAAAAAATATTAATAACTTTTTATCTACAGATATCGAATGGATACCAATTAATAATATAGAAATTTCGAAAGAAGAAAAAGATGATGTGGTTAAATTTTTAGAAATATTAGAAGATGATGATGATGTACAAAATATTTATACAAATCTTAAATTTTAATTTTATTAAATGTTAATAATAGGTATAGATCCAGGAATTACAGGAGCAATTTGCTTTTTCGAAGATGGTGAAGTCAAAGATATTATTGAAATGCCCAATATGGCTGACGGAAAAAAAAATAAAAGACAAATAAATGGCTCTCAAATTTTCAATGAAATTTCAGTTAGAATTAAAGATATTCCGAAAAAAGAAGTTTTGATTGTAATGGAGCAAGTTTCTGCAATGCCAGGTCAAGGGGTAACAAGCATGTTTAACTTTGGTCAATCCTTTGGTGTGATCAAGGGAATATGTTCTGCAATGCAATTATCCATGCACTTTGTAAGGCCTGTTAAGTGGAAGAAATATTATAGTTTAATTAAATGTGAAAAGGATGCCAGTAGAGCTAAGGCAATTCAAATTTTTCCTTATATTTCTTCAAAATTATCCAAAAAAAAAGACTCAAACAAAGCAGATGCAATTTTAATTGCTAGTTTTTTTCACAATACCTATCAAAAAGTAGAATAAACTTTATTTTTTAAGTCAAATTGATGACACATTTTAGTGTGAAACCTTTCAAAATGGAAGCCGATATCACATCACAAGCAGTAGGTTTTGCTAGTAGTGCAGATTTTTCTATTGTTAATTTATTTTTAAGAGCGGACATTATTGTTAAATCTGTAATTGTCATTCTAATAGTGGCATCAATCTATTCATGGGCAATTATAATTGACAAATACAGACTTTTTAAAAAAATAAATAAAAGTTCAGAAGAATTTGAAGATAAATTTTGGAAATCAAAATCTGCTGAGTCTTTTTATAATAATCTGCCGGCCAATATAGATGATCCAATGGCCGATTTATTTAAAGGATCAATGCAAATTGTAATGAAATCAAGATCGAAATCTAATTTAGCAGAAAGATTAGGGAGCGTAATAGAAGTTAACATAGAAAAACAGATGAACGTGATTGATAAAAATTACACTTTTCTTGCAACAGTTGGATCGACAGCACCATTTATTGGACTATTTGGAACTGTTTGGGGAATCATGAATTCATTTCAGCAAATTGCAATCTCAAGAAATACAAGTTTAGCTATCGTTGCACCAGGTATTGCCGAGGCATTATTTGCCACAGCTCTTGGATTGCTTGCAGCTATTCCTGCAGTAGTTGCTTTCAATAAATTTAGCAGTGACTCAAGAAAATATTCACAAAAATTAGAAAACTTTTCTAAAAGATTTATTTCAATAATTTAAAAATGACATTTAAATTGAAACGTTCACTTAGAGAACCAATGAGTGAGATAAATGTAACTCCATTTGTAGACGTAATGTTAGTTTTATTAATTGTTTTTATGGTTACAGCGCCTCTACTTACTGTTGGCGTACAAGTAGACTTGCCAGAAACTTCTGCAGACTCTCTACCAGAAGATATAGAACCTCTTACACTAACAATAAATGCTAAAGGGGAAATTTTTATACAAGAGTCAAAAGTTGAGTTTGATAAAATTATTGCAAAAATATTAGCTGTTTCAAAAAATAGAACTGATACCAGAATCTATGTCAGAGGAGACAAAACTATAAACTATGGAAGAGTACTAGAAATCATGGGCATGTTGTCTGGTTCTGGCTTTACAAAGGTAGCTTTAATATCAGAACCATACAAGGAAAGATAATTTGTGCACAGAAGCCTTGTTATTTCTTTTGGATTTCATATTGTAATAGTTATTTTAACTGTATTAAGTTTACCTTTTATAGCCAAAAAACCCATTGATTTACCTCCTTTGATTTCTATAGAATTGATTCAAATTACAGATAAGACCAATATACCTTTTGCACCTAAAGCAAAAAAAATTATAGAAAAAATAAAAAAGGAAAAAGATACATTGGTTTCAGAACAGGCACCTCCAAAAAAAGTGAAAAAAGAAAACCCTAAAGCAGTTCCCTCCCCGGATCAAAAGATGAAAAAAATAGATGAAGCAAAGTCTGAAGCAATTCCTTTACCTGAAAAAAAAGCAAAAAAAGTTAAAATGACTGAGGAAAAAAAACAAAACCCAACAAAAGAAGATACAAAAGTAAAACAAGTCTCAGAGTTTGAAAAAGAAGAAATAATTGATCCAAATAAAATTGCTGCATTAATTGATAAATCCAAAAAAGAAATAGCCGAAACTACAAAAACAACTAATAGAGTTACCCAATCTCAAGATAAAAATATGAATATATCGGGATTAACTTTAAGTGAAGAAGATGCTTTAAAAGCACAAATATTTGGTTGTTGGAGTATACCATTAGGATTACCATACAATGAAAATTTATTAGTGAAAATCAAATTAAAATTACAACCAGATGGATCAGTGATTAAAACAGAAATACTTGATCATGCAAGAATGAATAAACCTGGACAAGGTTTTTATAAAGTGTTAGCAGAAAGTGCACTGAGAGCAATTCAGCTGTGTCAACCGCTAAGAGTGCCAACTACTGGCTATGAAAGATGGAAAGATTTACAATTAAATTTTGATGCAAGAGAAATGTTAGAGGGATAATGAAAAAAATAAAATATTTAATTTTTATATTATTTATAACTATTCCAACTAAATCCTTTTCTTTAATTGAAGTGGATATTACTAGAGGAAATTTAAATCCATTGCCTATTGCAGTATCACCTTTATCTTATAATCAAGAATCAAGATCAGCTTTAGAGAAAGAATTAAAAATTGAAGATCTTGGCTCTGAAATTTCAAAAGTAATTGAAAATAATTTAAAAAAATCAGGTTTATTTAATCCATTAAACAAGGATGCTTTTTTACAAAAGCCAGATATTGCTCACCTTAAACCTAGGTTTGAAGACTGGGCTTTAATTAAGGCACAAGCACTTTTAACTGGAAAAGTTGATTTGCAAGATGAAAAATTAAGAGTTGAATTTAGACTATGGGATGTGCTAGCTGGAAAAGAGATGCTAGCATTAGCATTTACAACTGTTCCAAAAAACTGGCGAAGAGTTGGCCACATTATTACTGACAAAGTTTACGAAAGATTAACCGGAGAAAAAGGATATTTTGATACAAGAATTATTTATGTTGCAGAAGAAGGACCTAAAACAAAAAGAATTAAAAAACTCGCCATTATGGATCAAGATGGATTTAATACTAAATATTTAACTTTAGGAAAAGAATTGGTTTTGACACCTAGATTTAATCCAACCAATCAAATAGTAACTTATTTATCTTACTTTAGAAATTTACCAAGGGTATATATTCTAGATATTGAAACTGGAATTCAAGAAGTTGTTGGAGACTTTCCTGGCATGACATTTGCACCAAGATTTTCACCAGATGGCAAAAAAATTATAATGAGTTTTGCAAAAGACGGTAACTCAGATATTTATACTATGGATCTTGAAAATAGAATTGTTGAGAGAATTACCAATCATCCATCGATTGATACATCGCCATCCTATTCACCAGATGGAAAATATATAACATTTAATTCTGATAGAAGTGGATATCAACAGATATATGTTATGAGAAGTGATGGATCTAAAACAAAAAGAATTTCTTTTGGAAATGGTTTATATGGAACACCAGTTTGGTCTCCAAGAGGAGATTTAATTGCATTCACAAGATTACACAGAGGAAAATTTTATATAGGAGTAATGAGAACAGATGGCAAAGGTGAGAGATTGCTAACAGAAAATTACTACCAGGAAGCTCCATCATGGTCTCCAAATGGTCGAGTTATAATTTTTTACAGAGAGACAAAGTCAGGCGATCAAGGAGAAGGATTTTCAGCAAAATTATGGTCTATAGATTTAACAGGTTATAACGAAAGGTTAGTTGAGACAGAAACTGATGCATCCGACCCATCTTGGTCATCTTTATTGACTAATTAACAATTTTTTAAGAAATAGTCTTGATTTATTAGCTTGAAAGATCTATTTAGGTGTGCAAAGGTCAAATAACAAAGATTGAAGGAGCAGTAATGATTTTAAGCAAGTTTTATAGAAATACTTTTTTAGTTTTGTTGTTAAGCTTAGTTTTATCAGCTTGTGCAACACAAAAAGCAGTAAAAATAGATTCGAAAATCCAAGGAGATGTTTACACAGGAACTGATTCTGTTAAATATCTAGCTGATGGTGTTAAGGATAGAATATTCTTTGCAACAAATGAGTCAGTTTTAACAACTGCTTCTAGAGATACTTTAAGAAAACAAGCAGCTTGGTTAAGAAAAAATTCTGAGGTAACTGTTGTACTAGAAGGTCATTGTGATGAAAGAGGTACAAGAGAGTATAACTTAGCGTTAGGTGAAAGAAGAGCAAACGCAGCTAAAGACTATCTAATGACTTATGGAGTTGCTTCAGACAGGATTTCAGTTATTAGTTATGGAAAAGAAAGACCTGTTGACTCAGGTTCAAGTCCTTTAGCTTGGTCAAAAAACAGAAGATCAGTAACAGTTAGAGCTAACTAAAATTATTTTAAAGACCCTGATTATACTTAATAAGCAAGTATCAGGGTCTTTTTCTTGCCATCATTATAATTACTAATCAAATTGATGATTAAAATAAAAAGATCCTTTTTATTAATTTTTGGAATTTTATTTTTTATATTTTTACCGAAACACTCTTATTCAGAAACTCAAAACATATATGAATTATTAGAGTTAATCCAAAAAGATTTAAGAACTTTAGAAAAAGCTGTTTATTCAGATAATTTTTCTGCTAGCGAACAACCATCTGTTTCATCCAGTACTCTCGATCAAAATTCAGAAGAAGTTTTAACTAGGCACTTATTAAAGTTATCTGAAATTGAAAAGCAGTTTCAAGAACTTACAAATAAATCTGAAGAAATAAATTTTAAATTAGACAAGCTTTCAACGAGAATGACAAAATTTCAAGCTGATAATCAAGTAAGATTTCAGCAACTAGAAAATCAGGCATCTACAATTAATGTAAATAAAGATCAACAAGTCTCTTCTTTACCAAAAGAAGATAAAGAAGAATTCCTACCCGGCTCATCTCAACCTCAAGACTTAGGTTCTATTTCATATAAAGACACTGAAACTCAACTTGAGACACAACAAACACAATCAATTGATACAACACAAACTATAGTGACAGAAACTTTTCAAGCAGAAGAAAAAATATTACCAGATACTACTCCAGAAAAACAGTATGAATTTGCAATCAGTTTTCTAAAAGTTGGTGATTATAACACTGCCGAAAGAGCATTTAGAGAATTTGTTTTATCAAATTCTGAACACGATCTGGCAGGAAACGCACAATATTGGTATGCAGAAACTTTTAGAATTAGACAATTATATACTGATGCAGCATCAGCCTATCTTGAAGGATATCAAAAATATCCAAAAAATAAAAAGGCTCCTATAAATTTATTAAAACTTGGAGTATCATTAGTCCAAATAGGAGAAAAAGATCAAGGTTGTTTGATGATCACAGGTGTTGAAAAACATTACCCAAAAGCAAATCAATCTGTTCTTCAAAAAGCTAAATATGAAGAAAAAAAGTTTGAGTGCAAAAAAGACAATTCATAAAAATCTACTTAATCATTTAAAGAATCCGAAAATTGGTAAAATTTATAAGGATTTTGAAAATCTATTACTTTTAGATAATAAAATTAAAAGTTTTGCGATTGCGGTTTCAGGTGGACCAGATAGTTTAGCATTAACTTATCTCGCAAAATGCTTCTCCATTTTAAACAACTCAAAAATAAATTATTATCATCTGGATCATAAATTAAGAAAAAATTCGACTCAAGAAACCCTTGAATTGAAGTATTTATTAAAGAAATTTGATATTGATTGCAAAAATTTAGTTTGGAAAGGAAAAAAACCCAAATCAAATATTCAATCAATAGCAAGAAAAAAAAGATATTCTTTAATAATTAATCAAATTTTAAAAGATAAATTTAACCATCTTTTAACTGCACATCACTTAGATGATTTATATGAAAATTTTTTTATTAGATTATTGAGAGGATCTGGTTTGAAAGGTTTGACTTCTTTTAATCAAGTCAATACTAGATACAACAATAAAATTAAAATATTAAGACCATTAATTAAAGTAAACAAAAATGATTTATTATTTATAGCAATGAAGATATTTAATTATTATATTAAAGACCCTTCAAACGAGAATATAAATTTTAAAAGAGTTAGAATTAGAAATTTAATTAATAGTTTAAAAAATGAAGGTTTAGATGAAAAAAAACTAAAATTAACAATCAACAATTTAAGCGATTCTAATATTACTATTAATCATTATGTGCAGCAAAATATCAGTTTGAATTCAAATTATTTGAAAAAAAAATCTGCCTATATTCTTAACAAAGAATTTTTTGAGCAACCACACGAGATTGTATTTAGATCATTGTCTAATATTCTTAAAATAATTGGAAAAAAATATTATGATCCAAGAGGCAAAAATTTAAATCAATTATTGGAAAAAATTAAATCAAAAAACTTTAACAAAGTGACATTATCAGGATGTATAGTCGAAAAACTCAATAATTCTTTAATTATTTATCAGGAAATAAGGAAAAAAAGATAAAATTGCCACAAAATGGCACTTGTTTATTATAAAATAATTCTTACTTTATTAATATGAATTTCAAAAATTTAGCAATGTGGGCTGTAATAGTTTTTTTAACTATTGGTCTATATAATATGTTTAAAAATACACAAGGTTCTATAAGTAAAAACCAAAATATTATATTTTCAGAATTTTTATCAGAAGTTGAAAATGGAAGGGTTATTCAAGTAGAAATACAAGGAAACAATATAAGAGGCATAATGGCCAATGGTGAAAAGTTTACAACTTATTCACCAAATTATCCAAATTTAATTGAAAAATTATCTGATAAGGGAGTGAGTATTTCGGCCGCTCCACTAGATGAAAAAATGCCATCACTTTTTGGTGTATTACTATCTTGGTTCCCAATGCTTTTATTAATTGCAGTTTGGATTTTCTTTATGAGACAGATGCAAGGCGGAAAAGGGGGAGCAATGGGATTTGGAAGATCTAAAGCAAAACTGATGGATGATGCGAAAAAAAAAGTAACCTTCGATGATGTTGCTGGCATTGATGAAGCAAAAGAGGAAGTACAAGAAATTGTAGAATTTCTAAAAAGTCCTAAAAAATTTATGAGAGTTGGTGGAAAAATACCTAGAGGTGCACTGCTTGTAGGTTTGCCTGGAACTGGAAAAACTTTATTAGCAAGAGCAATTGCGGGGGAATCTGGAGTTCCTTTCTTTACAATATCAGGATCGGATTTTGTAGAAATGTTTGTTGGCGTTGGAGCAGCAAGAGTAAGAGACATGTTTGAACAGGGAAAAAAAAATTCTCCATGTATAATTTTTATTGACGAATTAGATGCAGTAGGCAGAAGTAGAGGTGCAGGATTAGGCGGAGGTAATGATGAAAGAGAACAAACGCTTAATCAGATTCTTGTAGAAATGGATGGTTTCGAGACAAATGATGGTGTAATTATACTTGCATCAACTAATAGGCCAGATGTATTAGATCCAGCCTTACTAAGACCTGGCAGATTTGATAGACAGATAGTTGTTCCATTGCCTGATATTCTTGGAAGAGAAAAAATATTAAAAATACATTCTAAAAAAGTTTCAATGGGACCTGATGTAAAATTAAAAACAATAGCCAAAGGAACGCCCGGATTTTCTGGAGCGGATCTTGCAAACTTAGTTAATGAAGCAGCATTATTAGCAGCAAGAAACAATAAAAGAATTGTCACAAGCAATGAATTTGAAGATGCAAAAGATAAGGTCATGATGGGCGCTGAAAGAAAATCAATGGTTATGACTGAAGAGGATAAAAAATTAACAGCTTATCATGAAAGCGGACATGCTATTGTTGCTTTAAACGAAAAAGCATCAGACCCTATACATAAGGCTACAATTATGCCTAGAGGAAGAGCTTTGGGTGTGGTTTGGACTTTGCCTGAAAGAGACAAATATTCTCATACAAGAGAATATTTAAAAGCAAATATATCGAAAGCAATGGGTGGACGGATTGCAGAGGAATTAATTTTTGGTCATGAAAAAGTTACTTCTGGGGCATCTTCGGACATTCAAATGGCTACAAAATTAGCTAAAGATATGGTTACCAAATTTGGAATGAGCAATGAACTTGGTCCTTTATCGTATGGAGAAAATGAAGAGGAAGTTTTTCTTGGAAGATCAATAACAAGACACCAACAAATGTCTGAAGATACTACTAAAAAAATCGATGTTGAAATAAAAAAAATAGTAGATGAAGGATATAAAAAAGCAAAGAAAATATTAACTGAAAAAATAGATGATCTGCATAAGTTAGCAAAAGCTCTTTTAACATATGAGACATTAACCGGAAACGAAATTGATGATTTAATTTATAAAAACATTTATCCCGACAATAAAGAAGGTGTGAAAGTTGAGAGCAACGATCAAGACTCTGCCCTAGGATCAATTGGATTGAAACCAAAAATTGTACACTAATTCATAATGGAAAAATATTACACAAGAGCGTGTAATTTTTATTATGGCAATCATTCAAAAAAATTAGTTAGAAAAAAAAAATCATTACCCTTAAATGGAAATTCAAATATTTCATTTGATCATATAGAAATCTTATCAAGAAAAAACAAAAGATTAATTCATATAAAAGAATTAAAAAAACTATCATTATCTTTTCAAAAAAAAATTAAAAAAGATTTAAAATTAATCACAAAAAGAAAAAAATTTTCTAAAATAAACTTAAATAATTCTCCAATAATCATGGGTGTTTTAAACCTTACTCCAGATAGTTTTTCAGATGGGGGAAAATATAATAATAAAATGTTAGGCTTGTTGCATGCTAAGCAATTAATTAAATCTGGTAGTTCAATAATTGATATTGGTGGAGAGTCAACTAGGCCAGGAGCAAAAGAACTTGAAATTAAAAAAGAATGGCAAAGAATTGAACCAACTCTAAAAAAATTAAAATACGAAAAATGCTTATTATCCTTGGATACAAGAAAAAGTGAAATTATGCAAAAAGGAATAAAATTTGGAGTAAATATAATTAACGATGTGTCAGGTTTAAAACACGATTCTAAAACTATAAATATATTAAAAAATTATAAAATTCCTTTTGTTATACATCACATGCAAGGCACACCAGAAACTATGCAAAAAAATCCCAAATATAAAAATGTCCTTTTAGATGTTTATGATTTTTTTGAAAAGCAAATACAATTAATTCGAAATAAAGGAATTTTACACAATAATATCATTATTGATCCAGGCATTGGTTTTGGTAAAAACTTGAAACATAATATTACTTTAATTTCAAATATTTCCCTTTTTCATAGCTTAGGTTTTCCTATATTAATTGGAATTTCTAGAAAAAAATTTATTAAAGATTTATCTGGAATTAATGATACTTCAGAAAGAATAGGAGGAACTATTTCTTCTGCATTATTTGGAATGTTGCAAGGAGTTCAAATATATCGAGTGCATGATGTTAATGAAATTAATCAAAGTATTAAAGTTTTTAAAATACTCCAATTTAATTAATGACTAAGAAGTACTTTGGAACGGATGGAATTAGAGGAACTGTTAATAAAGGAAATATTAATGGTCTAATGTTTTTTAAATTTGGATTGGCCGCTGGGACTTATTTTAAAAATTTAAAAAAAGCTAAACAAACCGCAATAATCGCTAAAGATACAAGATTATCAGGATACACTTTAGAACCAGCATTAGTTTCAGGATTGGCTTCAGCGGGAATGCATGTTTATACTTTAGGCCCTTTACCTACCAATGGTCTTGCAATGCTAACAAAATCCATGAAAGCTAACATGGGAATAATGATTACTGCTTCTCACAACCCTTTTTATGATAATGGTTTAAAACTATTTGGACCTGATGGTTTAAAACTTTCTGATAAAATTGAAAAAAAAATAGAAAAACTTATTGATTCAAAAATAATTAAGAATCTTTCTAAACCTGAAATATTAGGTAGGGTAAAAAGACTAGAGGACGGCAATGATAAATATATTAAAATTTTAAAGAGCAATTTTCCTAATAATTTTAAATTATATGGTTTAAAAATAGTCATTGATTGTGGAAATGGTGCAGGCTACAAATCTGGGCCTAAATTATTAAAATCTCTAGGCGCCAAAGTTATTTCAATTGGAATATCTCCAAACGGCTTAAATATTAATAAAAAATGTGGTTCCACTTATCCCAACAAAATTCAGTCAGCGGTTAAGAAATACAAGGCTAATCTAGGTATTTCATTAGATGGTGATGCCGATCGAATAATTTTATGTGATGAAAAAGGTAGAATTATTGACGGTGACCAAATTATTGCAATGATGGCAACCAGATGGAAAAGAAAAAAAATGTTAAAAGGTGGAGTGATTGGCACATTAATGTCTAATTATGGATTGGAGAAATATTTTAAAAGAATGAAAATAAAATTTTATAGAACAAATGTTGGTGATAGATATGTAAAAGAAAAAATGCAGAAATATAAATTTAATTTAGGTGGAGAGCAGTCAGGACATATTATTCTTGGAAAGTTTGCAACAACCGGAGATGGTTTATTAGTTGCTCTGGAAACTTTATTTTCAATGCGAAAAGGTAAAAAAGCTAGTGAATTATTTGATGTTTTTAAGCCAATTCCACAAATTTTAGAAAATATTGTTGTTAAAGATAAATCTATTATCAATTCTCCAAATTGCAAAAAAGCAATTAGAGAAACAAATCAACTCATTAAAAATAAAGGGAGGATGTTAGTTAGAAAATCTGGGACAGAACCAAAGATTAGAATTATGGGAGAATCTGAAAACAGAATATTGCTTCAAAAATGTATTAACATAGTAAGAAGAACTATTAAATAAATTGAAACCTAATTCAAAAATATTAATCATTGCAGGATCTGACTCTTCAGGAGGAGCAGGAATTCAAGCAGATATCAAAACAGTTACATCTTTAGGCTCCTATGCAATGACTGCTGTTACAGCTATAACTGCTCAGAATACAACTAGAGTAAAATCAGTTGTATCAATTAATCCAACACAAATTTCAAATCAAATTGAATTTACCGCAAAAGATATAAAACCTGATGCAATAAAAATTGGAATGCTGCATTCAGCAAGTGTTATCAACGCGGTAATTAAATCATTAAATAAAATTAAAATTAAAAAAATTATTTTAGATCCAGTAATGTTTTCAAAAGGTGGTTCTAAACTTATAAGCGATAAAGCAATTAAAATTTTAAAAACAAAATTAATTAAAAAAGCATCCTTAATAACTCCAAATATTTCTGAAGCAGAAGTTTTAACAAATACAATAATTAAAACCAAAAAAGATATGATTTTTGCTGCTAATAAATTGCTTAATTTAGGTGCAAAAAATGTATTAATTAAAGGAGGACATTTGCCCTCAAAAATTATGCAAGATATATTTATTAATAAAAACAAAATTGCCATCTTTAAAAATATTAAATTTTCAACAAAAAATACCCATGGTACTGGTTGCACATTATCAAGCGCGATAGCAACTTTTTTTGGGTGTGGAAAAACATTAAAGAAATCTTGTGAGATGGGAATTAAATATGTTAACCAAGCAATTAAAACAGGACCTAATTTTGGAAAAGGCTATGGACCAATTAACCACTTAAACTCGATAATAATTAACAGGAAATTTAGATAATGAAAAATGTAGCAGTAGTTGGTTCACAGTGGGGAGATGAAGGAAAAGGAAAAATAGTTGACTGGTTATCAAGTCAAGCAGATGTTGTAGTTAGATTTCAAGGTGGCCATAATGCTGGTCATACTTTAGTTATAGATGGCATAACTTATAAACTTAGATTACTTCCCTCAGGAATTGTCAGAAAAAATAAAATTTCAATTATTGGTAATGGAGTTGTGGTTGATCCGTGGGCTTTATTAGATGAAATTAAAGAGTTAAAATCTAAAGGAGTAGACATAAATCAAAATAACTTAATTCTTTCTGAAGCGGCAAGTTTAATTTTACCATTCCATAGGGAAATGGATGAAATAAGAGAAGATACAGCTGGAAAATCGAAAATTGGAACGACAAGAAGAGGCATTGGCCCTGCTTACGAGGATAAAGTTGGCAGAAGGTCTATTAGAGTAATGGATTTATTTTCTGATAAAAATCTAGATCATAGATTGGAAATAGTATTATTACATCATAACGCTATAAGAAAAGGCTTAGGTAAAGAAATTTATAAGAAAGATGATCTTAAAAAAGAATTATTAAAAATAGCGCCAAAAATTTTAAAATATTCTCAACCGGTTTGGAAAAAAATTGATGAATTTAAATCTCAAGGTAAAAAAATATTATTTGAAGGTGCACAAGGAATATTACTTGATGTAGATCATGGAACTTATCCATTTGTTACTTCATCCAATACTGTAGCAGCTTCAGCTGCAACTGGATCAGGTTGTGGTCCAAATACCATTAATTATGTCTTAGGAATTACAAAAGCCTATACCACAAGAGTAGGCGAAGGACCTTTCCCTACAGAATTAACCAATGAAATTGGAGAACAACTTGGAACTAGAGGGAAAGAATTTGGAACAGTTACTAGTCGAAAAAGAAGATGCGGGTGGTTTGATGGAGTACTAGTTAGGCAATCAATCAAAGTTTCTGGAATAGATGGAATTGCTTTAACGAAATTAGATGTTCTTGATGAGTTAGATGAAATTAAAATGTGTATTGCTTATGAGTTGGATGGTAAAAAAATAGACTATCTGCCAGCAGCAGTTGATGATCAATTAAAAGTAAAGCCTATATACAAAACATTTAAAGGATGGATGTCTTCAACTAATGGTATAAAAAAATTTGAAGATCTACCACATAATGCAAAGATTTATATCCAAGAATTGGAAAAGTTTATACAAACAAAAATAACAAGCATTTCTACAAGTCCAGAAAGAAATGATACAATCTTAATTGAAAATCCTTTTGAAATTTAATTTGCTGGTAAAAGATTTTTTGATCTAGCAGAATTCAACATATGCTTTTGTAATTTCTCAAAAGCTTTGTTTTCAATTTGTCTTATTCTTTCTCTACTAATTTTGTATTTTTTACTTAAAACTTCAAGAGTGAGAGGTTCATCAGTGAGTCTTCTTGCATAGAGAATTTCTTTTTCTCTTTCATTCAAGATCTTAATTGAATCTTGTAGAAGATCTTTCCTTTGACCCATTTCTTCCTGTTGAGCAAATCTTAACTCGTGATCCATTTCTTTATCCACAACCCAATCTTGCCATTGATCTCCATCTTCGCCTATTGGTGCATTTAGTGAATGTTCTTTGCCAGAAAGTCTTCTATTCATGGAAACAACTTCTTCTTCGCTAACACTTAATTTTTTAGCGATTTCAGAGACATGTTCATTTCTTAAGTCACCTTCAGTTCTCGGTGCAATTTGGTTTTTTATTTTTTTTAAGTTAAAAAATAATTTTTTCTGAGCTGTTGTTGTTCCAATTTTTACTAAACTCCAAGTTCTTAATATATATTCCTGGATTGCAGCTTTAATCCACCACATAGCATATGTGGCTAATCGAAAACCTTTTTCAGGTTCAAATTTTTTTACTGCCTGCATTAAACCAACATTACCTTCCGAAATCATTTCATTGACTGGAAGACCATATCCTTTATATCCCATTGCAATTTTTGCAACCAAACGTAAATGGCTTGTTACAAGTTTTTCAGCTGATTTTAAATTTCCTGTTTTTCGCCAATTTTTAGCAAGCATGTATTCTTCTTCAGCATCTAACATTGGAAATTTTTTAATTTGAGCTAAATATAACCCAAGACCACCCTCGTTAGAAAGAACTGGCAAATTATAGTTAGTTGTTGTGCCCATTTTGAACATTTATTTAATTAAGAAATTTAATAATACAATCCTTTTATTTATCAGTATTTCTTAACTTTTTTAACATGTTTTCAAGCTCTTGTGGCAAAATTGAGGAAAATTCTAATTCTTTCCCTGTACTTGGATGTCTAAAACCCAAGACTTTTGCATGCAGAAATTGCCTATCTAGTTTCAAAATTGATTTTTCTAATTCCTCGTCAATGTTCTTAAATTTTTTAAATTTTTTCTTATATTTTTTATCCCCCAAAATATTATTTCCCTTATAACTCATATGAACTCTTATTTGATGAGTTCTTCCTGTTTCAAGCAAACATTCAATAAAACTAAAAGTTGGTGTTTTATCATTTTCAAAAATCTCTAATGTTTTATAATTGGTAATAGCCATTTTTCCTTTTGAAATTCCAACTTCCATTAATTGTCTATTTTTTGAACTTCTTGTGATTAAAGTTTCAATTTTTCCAGATTGTGGTCTTAGTTTCCCCCAAATCAAAACTTGATAAACTCTTTTAATTGTATGTTTTTTAAATTGATTTGATAAATTTTCATGAGCATTATTATTTTTTGCAATGACAATCAGACCAGAGGTATCTTTATCAATTCTATGAACTATTCCAGGTCTTAGTTCATCACCTATTGTTGATAGATTTCCGCCACAGTAATTCATTAAGGCATTTACTATTGTATTGTCATAATTGCCAGCACCTGGATGCATAGATATGCCTGCTGATTTGTTTATTACCAGTAAGTCATCGTCTTCATAAATAATATCTAATTTGTAGTTATAAGGATTCAATGTTGTTTTAATTGGTTCTGGAATTTCAAGTTTTAAGATATCTCCCGGAGTTACTTTTTTTGACGGATCTTCTAAAACTACATTATTAAGAGTTAGCTTTTTTTTTAGTATAAGATTTTTAATTCTTGTTCTGCTGAGTGAATCTTCTTTGTTATTTATGAAAACATCAACTCTTTGTACTTTATCTTCATCTTTGACAATTAAATTAATGATATTTTTCATAATTTATAATAATAATACTATATGCGCTTGTAGCTCAATTGGATAGAGCGCCTGACTTCGGATCAGGAGGTTGAGGGTTCAAGTCCTTCCGGGCGCACCAAATTATTCACCGATATTAACTAAAGTGCCTTTTTTTCGTGCTCCGTGAAAAGCTAAATAGAAAACAATAATGGCACCTACAAAATAAAATAAATTTAACGTTAGTGCAGTCATAATATTTTTATAATTTACTACATTATTTACTAAAATAGATCTTGCTTCCTCAAATATATAAACCAATGGCAAACCTTTAGCTAATATTTGTAACCATTCTGGTAAAATTGATAGTGGATAATAAACACAACCTAACGGAGCTAAAAGAAAAAGGGATGACCATGCTGTATTTTCAAAGGCGGGACCATATCTCAAAAGTCCAGAGGTAACCAACAAGCCTAAAGTTGTTCCAAAAAGATATAAACTTAAAAAAAGCAAAAGCAGTGGCGGTCCCATTTTTAATAAAGAAACTCCGAATAGCGGACTCATAAGGGTTATTGCTGGGATTATTCCAATTAATGTTCTTAGCAAAGCAGTAAATGTAAGTGCAGCTATAATTTCACTCACTTTTAATGGAGAAACAAATAGATTGGTAAAATTTCTACTCCAAATTTCTTCTAGAAATAACATATTGAAGCTTATGCTTGATCGAAATAAAAAATCATAAAGAATTGCACAACTTAAAATAACACCGATGGTATTATTATAATAGTCGCTATACATAGTAAAAAATTGTGAAATAAATCCCCAGAGAATTATTTGAATTGTTGGCCAATAAATTAGATCTAGGATTCTTGGAAAAGAACCTTTAATCAAATAAAGATGGCGAATAGACAAGGCATATATTCTGTGAAATTTCATATTATTCCCTAACGATTTTTAAAAATGTTTCCTCTAAATTTTTTCTTCCATGTTTAATTATTAAACTGTCACAAGTACCCTTATCTATTATTTCACCATTCTTCATCATCATTACTTCATTGCAAAGTCTTTCCACCTCATCCATGTTATGTGAAGCTAATAGAATAGTTGTACCTTTTTTTGATGCAAAACCTTCTATATAGGTTCGAATATAATCGCCTACATCTGGATCAAGACTTACCGTTGGTTCATCTAAAAAAAGTATTTCAGGTTCATTAATTAATGCTTTGGCCAGAGAAACTCTATTTTTTTGTCCAGAAGAAAGTTCACCAGTTTTTCTTTTTTTAAACTCAAATAAATTTAACTGTTTCATTAAATCTGAAATTTTGTCTTGTAAATTATTTACACCGTACAATTTTCCATAAACTTTAAGATTTTCTTCAACAGTAAGTTTTTTTGGCAGTTCAACATATGGAGAAATAAAATTTACTTTTTCTAATATTTTTGTTCTATTGTTTTCGTTTTCAATATTTTGACCGTTAATAAAAACAGTACCAGAAGTAGGTTTAATTAATCCTAACATCATACCTATTGTTGTTGTTTTGCCACAACCATTTGGTCCTAAAAGACCAACTATTGAACCTTTGTTAATTTTAAAATTAATATTTTTAACCGCCAATATATTATTATATTGTTTACTCAAATTTTTTATTTCAATTGTCATTTATTTGATGCTCTTTTTAATCTATCATTTATTGTTAGGCCCAAACCTTTATTTGGAATTTTTTCAACAGAAATAGATTTATATTTTTTTATTTTTATATTTCTTAATGTTTTATATAAGTTTTTTCCTGCCTCTTTTAAATTTTTATTTTTGGTTATATAAAAAAAATTTTTATCAATTTTTTTTCTTTTTTTAATTAATATAAATGCCTCACCTTTTTTTGGATTTTTTATATTTAATCTAATTGGAATATGCGGAGAATAATGAATTTTACCTTGCCCAGGATATGTGAATTTTTTTACACTATTATTAAATTTTAATTTTAAACCAAGAACTTTACTTAATCTGTTAATTTCTATACCTCCTAGTCTTAATATTTCTGGTTTAGATACCAAATTAATAATTGTGGACTCCAAGCCAATCTTTGATCTTCCTCCATTTAAAACAAATTTAATTTTTTCTCCAAATTCATCTTTTACATCTTCTGGACTTACAGCACTTATTTTTGTTGAAATATTTGCGCTTGGAGCAGCAAGTGGATAATTTAGTTTTTTTAGAAGTTCTCTGGCAACTTTGTGTTTTGGAAATCTTATAGCTACAGTATTTTTATTATTTGTAACATAATTTGAAATTTTACTATTTTTTTTTAGTTTAAGAATAAATGTAATTGGCCCAGGACAAAATTTTTTATAAAGAATAAAAAAATTTTTATTTAATTCACAATCATTTTTTAATTTTTTCAAATTTGAGTAGTGAACAATTGAAGGATTATTTTTTGGCCTTTTTTTAAGTTTATATATTTTTTTAACTGCAGTATCTGAATAGGCATTTGCAGCCAATCCATAAACAGTTTCGGTTGGAATTGCTACGCAGTGTCCCTTATCTAGAAAGAACTTACTTTTTTTAATATTTGAAAGATTATTATTCATGTATTATTACCAACTATTATATGAAAGATAAAAATTTGCCAGATGATATTAATTTAAAATCATTGAATGAACTAACTCAAGAAGCAAACAAAATTATAGAACAGATAGAAAAAGAGAAAAATTTTGAAAATTCATTAGATGAATATCAAAAATTAATTAGACTTAATAATATTATAGAAAAAAAATTTCAAAACACATCAAAAAAAATATCTTTAGAAACAAAAGACAAGATCAATAAAATTTTAAGTAAAAAAAATGAAAAAAGAATTAAATAAAGTTGCAAAAGACATAAATCAATTTCTAAATTTATATTTAAAAAAACAAATTAAAACCAGCCTAATTTCCCCAATGAGATATGGATTATTTCCTGGTGGTAAAAAAATAAGATCAAAAATCTTAATAGATGTAGGAAAAATTTGTAATGTAAATTATAAAACTTTAATCAAAGTAGGGGCAGCGATAGAATGCATTCATGCTTATTCTTTAATTCATGATGATCTACCATGTATGGATAATGACGATATTAGAAGAGGAAAACTTTCTACGCATAAAAAATATGGAGAAGCAACTGCAGTCCTAGCTGGAAATTCTCTACTTACTTTGGCCTTTGAAATTTTGAGTGATAGAAATTTATTATTAAAAGAACAAGTAAAAATAAAATTAATTAAATTTATTTCAGAAAGTTCAGGTCATTCAGGAATTGCTGGAGGACAATATTTAGATTTAAGTTTTGAAAAAAAAAAAATTTCAATAAAAAAAATTATAGATATGCAAATTAAAAAAACAGGAAAATTATTTGTATTTGCTTGTTTGGCACCAGCATTAATAGTGAATAAAGACAAAAAAATAATTAACCGACTAGAAAAAATTGGTCATAAAATTGGTTTACTTTTTCAAATAGTTGATGATTTAATTGATTATAGAGGCAATTCAAAAAAAGTTGGCAAAAAAACTAAAAAAGATAAAAAAAAAGGCAAAGCTACTTTAATTAGTCTTCTAGGTTATCAAAATACTATTAAATTTGCTCATAAATTAAAAGTTGATATTTTAAAAAAACTTGCAATATTCGGAAAAAAAGGGGACAGCTTAAAAAATACAATTCAATTAATTTTAGAAAGAGACAAGTGACAAAACAATATCAATACTTAGACAAGGTAAATTTTCCTTCAGATGTAAAAAAACTTAAACAGTCAGAATTAAAAATTTTGGCAAAAGAAGTTAGAGAGGAAATGCTAGATGCAGTTTCTGTAACTGGAGGTCATTTAGGTGCTGGCCTAGGAGTAGTAGAGTTAACAATTGCTTTGCACTATGTATTTGATACTCCTAATGATAAATTAATTTGGGACGTTGGTCATCAAACTTATCCACATAAAATACTTACTGGAAGAAAAGATAAAATAAGAACTTTACGACAAGGCAATGGTCTTTCAGGATTTACAAAAAGATCAGAAAGCGAGTATGACACATTTGGTGCCGCACATAGCTCAACCTCAATTTCATCTGCTTTAGGGATTGCAACAGCAAATAAACTTTCAAAAAAATCCAATCAAGTTATTGCAGTTATTGGAGATGGAGCAATAAGTGCTGGAATGTCTTATGAAGCAATGAATAATGCAGGCGCAGCAAAAACAAAAATGATCGTTATATTAAATGATAATGACATGTCTATTGCAAGACCAGTAGGTGCTATGAGCACATACCTTGCAAAATTATTATCTGGGAAAATATATTTTAGTTTTAGAGAAATAATTAAACTAATAATTTCTGCTTTTCCAAAAAAATTTATTGTCAAAGCAAGTAAAGCGGAAGATTTTTTAAGATCTGCAGTTACTGGGGGAACTTTATTTAATTCACTTGGTTTTTATTATGTTGGACCAATAGATGGATATAATTTAGATAATTTAATTTCGGTCTTGCAAAATGCTAAAAATTTAAATCATGAGGGACCGATCATGATTCATATCAAAACTAAAAAAGGCAAAGGTTATGAATTTGCAGAAAAATCTTTAGATAGGTTTCACGGAGTATCAAAATTTAATGTTAAAACAGGGGTGCAGGAGAAATCAAAATCAAATATACCCACTTACACAAAAGTTTTTGCTAATACACTAATTAAACATGCTGAAAAAGATAGCAAAATAATTGGAATAACAGCAGCCATGCCCTCAGGAACGGGGATGGATTTATTTGGAGAAAAATTTCCAAAAAGAATGTTCGATGTTGGAATTGCCGAACAACATGCAGTAACTTTTGCTGCGGGAATGGCAACTGAAGGATATAAACCATATGCAGCAATTTATTCTACTTTTTTACAAAGAGCCTATGATCAAGTTGTTCATGATGTGGCAATACAAAGTCTTCCAGTTAGATTTGCCATTGATAGAGCTGGTCTTGTGGGAGCAGATGGACCAACTCATGCAGGTTCATTTGATGTAACTTATTTATCTACTCTTCCAAACTTCATAGTAATGGCTCCAAGCGATGAAGCAGAACTTGTAAAAATGATCAACACCTCAGTAGATATTAATGATAAACCATCAGCTTTTAGATTTCCAAGAGGAACCGGAATAGGAGTTGAGTTACCTTCAATTGAAGAAAAAATTGAGATTGGTAAAGGAAAAGTAATTTCTGAAGGAAATAATATAGCAGTAATTAATTTTGGAGCTAGATTGCAAGAATGTTTATTAGCAAAAGAAAATTTAAAGAAAAAAGGCATTAATCCCACTATTGTTGATGCAAGATTTGCAAAACCATTGGATGAACATTTAATTTGGCAGATAGCAACAGATCATGAATCAATAATTACAATTGAAGAAGGATCAATAGGTGGTTTTGGATCTCATGTTAGTAATTTTTTATCAGAAAAAAATCTTATAGACTCAAGTTTAAAATTTAGATCTATGATTTTACCAGATAGATTTATTGATCAAGATAAACCTGACTTAATGTACAAAAATGCAGGGCTTGATGCACAATCAATTGAAAATAAAGTTCTAGATTTATTAAATTCTAAAATTATTATTCAAAAACAAAATTAAAACTATTTTCCACACTGAGCTTTGTTCATTAGATAATGATCTAATATAACGCAGTGCATCATGGCCTCACCAATTGGTACTGCTCTAATACCAACACAAGGATCGTGTCTTCCTTTAACAGAAATTGAGGTATTTTTTCCAAATTTATCTATTGTTTTTCTACTAGTTAAAATTGAAGAAGTTGGTTTAACAGCAAATGAAACAATTATTTCTTGACCGCTTGAAATTCCACCAAGAATTCCTCCAGCGTTGTTAGATTTAAACTTTATAGTTTTGCCTTTTTGTGAAATTTCATCAGAATTTTGTTCACCTGTTAAAAATGCAGAATTCATACCGGATCCAATATTAACGCCCTTTACTGCATTTATGCTCATCATGGCTGAAGCTAAATCCATGTCAAGTTTAGAATATATTGGGGCGCCTAAACCAACAGGAATTCCACTAGCTCTTATCTCAATAACTGCACCACAAGAAGATCCTGATTTTCTTATTCCAAGCAAGTATTTTTCCCAAAGTTTTACAATTGATTTATCAGGACAGAAAAAAGGATTTTTGGAAATAAATTTTTCATTCCAATTTTTTGTATCACATCCAAGAATTCCTAATTGAGTAACAGCACCAATAGCCTTATATTTTTTACCAATTTTATTTTCTAAAACTTTTTTAGCAATAGCACCAGCGGCTACACGTGCAGCTGTTTCTCTAGCAGATTGTCTGCCACCTCCTCTATAATCTCTAATTCCATATTTTTTAAAATATGTAAAATCTGCATGTCCAGGTCTAAATTTATTTTTAATTGTCTCATAATCTCTTGATCTCATATCTTTATTGTAAATAATTAATGAGATCGGTGTTCCTGTTGTTTTACGTTCAAATACTCCGGATAAAATTTGAACAATATCATCTTCTTTTCTTTGAGTTGTAAACTTTGATTGTCCTGGCTTTCTTTTATTAAGCTCGATTTGAATATCTTTTTCGTTTAACCTTATATTTGGTGGGCACCCGTCCACAATACACCCAATTGCAGGACCATGTGATTCACCCCATGTTGTAAAACGAAATAACTTTCCAAAAGTATTAAATGACATTAATTTATACTATATAAGTTATTTTGTTAAAATTATGAATCAAAAAAACTCACTTGGCTTAGATATTTGCTTTCAAGATCTGAATAATCCAATTGAATTGTTCAGAAATTGGATGGAAGATGCAAAAAAATCAGAACCAAATGACCCTAATGCATTAGCTTTAGCAACTGCTGATAAAAAAGGAATTCCTTCAGTTAGAATGGTTTTGTTGAAAAATTTTAGTGAGAAAGGTTTTGTTTTTTATACAAACTTCAATAGTCCAAAGAGTCTTAATTTAAAAGAAAACCCAAATGCTTCGTTGTGTATTCATTGGAAAAGTTTACAAAGGCAAATTATAATTACTGGATCAATATCAAAAGTTACAGATGAAAAAGCTGACAAATATTACAATTCACGATCTTATGAAAGTAAAATTGGTTCTTGGGCTTCAGCTCAAAGTTCATTTTTAAAAAGTCGAAAAGATTTATTGATGGCAATAAAAGAATATAAAAATAAATATCCTGATCAAAATAATGTACCGAGACCAAAATATTGGTCTGGATGGATTTTATTACCCAAAGAAATAGAATTTTGGCTTCACGTAGATAATAGAATTCATGAACGCTTGATCTATTTAAGCAAAAAAGATGGCAAATGGGAAAAAAATCTCCTCTATCCTTAAAAAGATCTTTCTAGACTAAAAGAAGTCAGTTTTTCTAATATTCTTTTTTCATCGGAGTTATCAAATATACTCAAGGAATTTGAAGCAAGATCAATAAAATGTTCCGCTTTTTTATAACATTGTGAAATAATATTATATTTTTTAATTAATTCTAAAATTACTTTTAAATTTTTTTCATCTCTATTTTTTTTGGTAAAAAATTCTTTAATTTTTATTTTTTCTGCATCATTCGCTTTTTGATAAAGAAGAATTATTGGCAAGGTAATTTTGCCTTCATAAAAATCATTTCCAATTTTTTTTCCAAATAAATTTAATTCCGAATTATAATCAAGAGAGTCATCGGCTATTTGAAAAGTAAGACCTAAATTTTTTCCATAAAATTCTAATGCTTCTTTAATTTTATTATTTTTATTTCCTAAAATAGCACCAACCTTAGTAGCAGCAGCAAATAATTTACCAGTTTTAGCTGAAATTATTTTAAAGTATGTTTCTTCCAACATATCTATTTCTCCTTTATGTTGTAACTGTAGAATTTCTCCCTGGGCAATTTGTGCTGAAGTTGACGAAAGTAATCTTAAAATTTCCAAGTTTCCATCTTCGACCATCATTTCAAAACATCTGCTAAGCAAATAATCTCCAACTAAAATAGAAGATTGATTTCCCCAAACAAAATTTAATGTCTTTTTTCCTCTCCGAATTTCGCCGTTATCAATTACATCATCATGCATTAAAGTTGCCGCATGAATTAATTCGATGCAAGCTGCTAAATTGATATCTCTTCCACCTTTCAGATATCCACATAGTTTTGCAGAACCAAGAGTTAGTAATGCCCTCAATCTTTTTCCACCCGTGTTAAGGTGATAAGCAGTCATTTCTTCAACCAACTCAACCTTACTTGTTAATTGAGTTTTAATTCTTTCCTCAACTAGAACTAATTTATCTTCAACTGAATTTTTTAGCTCTGAATAAGAATTATTAATTTGTTTTTTTAATTGTACGACTGTCCCCATAGGATCAAATTAGTATATATTACTTTTCTTTATTACTTATCAATTGACGCATCTAAAACTTCAACTATAAGTAGACTTTATATTAAATCAAAAATTTTATAAGCATTTAAAATGTTCTCATTTTTCAAAAAGAAAAAAATAGTTTCTCACATCAAGTTAAGCGGAGTAATAGGAAATGTTGGGAAATTCAAACACGGAATAGATTTTGCTGGACAGGAAGAAGTTATAAAAAAAGCTTTTTCAGTAAAAAAGGCCATAGCTGTTGCTGTTACTATTAATTCACCAGGAGGTTCACCGGTACAATCTCATTTAATCTATAAATTTATTAGAGAACAAGCAAAAAAAAAGAAATTAAAAGTAATTGTATTTGCTGAAGACGTGGCTGCTTCAGGTGGTTATTTAATAGCTTGTGCTGGTGATGAGATATATGCAAATTCAAGTTCAATTATTGGATCTATCGGCGTCATTTATTCATCATTTGGGTTTAAAGATTTAATTAAAAAAATTGGAGTTGAAAGAAGAATTTATACAGCTGGAAAAAGCAAAAGCACTTTAGACCCTTTTGTAGAAGAAAAAAAAGAAGATATTGAAAGATTAAAAAATATACAATTAGATCTTCATAAAGATTTTATAAATGTAGTAGAAGAAAGCAGAGGATCAAAACTAAAAAAAGATTCTGAAATAGAACTTTTTTCTGGAGAGTTCTGGTCCGGTAAAAAAGCTAAAGATTTAGGTTTGATTGATGGAATTGGGAATGCTGATCAAATTTTGAGGAAGAAATTTGGTGAAAAAGTAGTAATCAAAAAATTTGAAAAAACAAAAGGTTGGCTTGCAAAGAAATTATCTTCTTCTGAAAATCAAATGGATCAATTGGTAAATATATTAGAAGAAAGATCAATCTGGCAAAGATATGGCTTCTAAAAAAAAAATCAAAAAAATAAAATTTCAAACTTTTCAAGATACTATTTTAAATCTTCAAAAATATTGGATCAAACATGGCTGTGTAATTTTACAACCTTATGACATGGAAGTAGGCGCTGGAACCTTTCATCCAGCTACTACACTTAGATCATTGGGTGTTAAACCTTGGAAAGCAGCTTACGTTCAGCCTTCAAGAAGGCCATCAGACGGAAGATATGGAGACAATCCAAATAGACTACAGCATTATTATCAATTTCAAGTTATTATTAAACCATCTCCCAAAGATATAAAAAAATTATATTTAAATAGTTTATCAGCAATAGGCATCAAGCATCAGGAACACGATATTAGATTTGTGGAGGACGATTGGGAAAGTCCAACTCTAGGAGCCGTTGGTTTAGGCTGGGAGGTATGGTGTGATGGAATGGAAATTACTCAATTTACTTATTTCCAACAAATGGCTGGAATTGAATGCAATCCAATATCAGTAGAATTATCTTATGGACTTGAAAGAATTTGTATGTTCACTCAAAGAAAAAAGAATGTTTTTGATCTGGTTTGGAATAATGAAGGCATTTTATATCGCGATATATTCCATCAAGCGGAAAAAGAATTCTCTGCCTATAATTTTGAACATGCTAACACAGATCACTTATTTAAAATTTTTGATATTGCAGAAGATGAAACAAAGAAACTTATAGAAAAAAAATTATCCTTACCTGCTTATGATCAATGCTTGAAAGCAAGTCATGCTTTTAATATTTTAGATGCAAGAGGTGCTATTAGTGTTGTCCAAAGAGCAGAATATATTTCAAGAATAAGAGATCTTAGCAAAGGCGTGGGACAGGCTTGGCTTGAAACTCAAAACTAAGAATGCCAGATTTATTTTTAGAATTATTTAGTGAAGAAATTCCCTCTAATTTGCAAAAGAACGCAAGAAATAATCTTTTGCAAAACTTTAAAGATTTTTTTGAACAAGAAAAAATAATACATAAGTCAGAAGGAAAAGTTTTTTCCACTCCAAATAGATTAATTATTTTATTTGACCGAATTGATACAGAAATACATAGAAAAAGTGAGTATATTAGAGGTCCAAACATTAATGCTCCAGAAAAGGCTTTAGATGGATTTGTAAAATCCAATAAAATTGAAAAAAAAAATATTTTTGAAAAACAAACTGAAAAAGGAAAATTCTATTTTTTTAAAAAACCTGCAAAAAAAATTCAAACTATAGATTTATTGAATAAAAATATTCCAGACCTCTTGAGAAAAATATATTGGAAAAAATCAATGAAATGGGGTGATTTTGATCTTTATTGGGGGAGACCCTTAAAATCAATATTAGCTATTTTTGGAAATATTAAATTAAATTTTAAATTTCATCACTTACATTCATCTAATTCGACATTCCTAGATAAAGAATTCGAAGAAAAAACCAAAGTATTTAGTAGTTACAAATTATATGAAAGTTATTTCAAAAAATCTGGAATAATAATAGATCATAATAAAAGAAAAAAATTTATTGAAAAAAAATTAAGCAAAATTTCAAAAAATAAAAGTTTAGAAATTAAAATTAACGATAAACTTTTGGACGAGGTAACAAATATTGTTGAAAGTCCAAAAATATTAAATTGTAAATTCGATCAAAAATTTTTAAAAATTCCCAAAGAAATATTAATTATTACAATGCAACATCATCAAAAATATTTTCCAACATTTGATAAGAAAAATAATTTAACAAATAACTTTTTAGTAGTAGCTAACACGAAAGACTTAAAAGGTTTTATTAAATTGGGAAATGAAAGAGTTGTAGAGGCAAGATTAAATGATGCACAATTTTTTTGGCAAAAAAATAAATCAAAAAGTCTAGTTAAACAAGTTTCTGAACTTAAAAAGATAAATTACTTCAAAGGACTAGGCACATACTTCGACAAAATACAAAGAATGAGAAAGCTAAGCTCTTTGATTTCTGATGAATTATTAATTAGTAAGGAAAAAATAGAAATCGCTTCATCAATTTGTAAAGTTGATTTGTTATCAGATTTAGTTGGCGAGTTTCCAGAGCTGCAAGGTGTGATGGGCGGATATTTTGCTACAGCCCAAGGTTTTGATAAAGACATATGTTTAGCAATCAGCGAACATTATTTACCTACAAGTTTAGAAAATAGAATCCCAAAAAAATCTTATAGCATTGCTCTATCTCTAACTGATAAATTGGATACACTGGTCGGTTTCTTTGGAATAGAATTGAAACCATCAAGTTCTAAAGATCCTTATGCTTTAAGAAGATCGGCAATTGGACTGATTAGGCTTTTATTAGAAAACGGAAAAGAATTTAAAATAAGAGATTTAATTAATTATTCTACATTACTTTATCATGAACAAAAATTTGAATTTGATACAAAAGCAATACAAAAAGATTTAATTGAATTTTTAAACGATCGATTAAAAAATTACATGAAAGAAAAAGGTATAAAACAAGATATTATTGAAGCAGCAATCTCGTCTTACAACATCGATCAAATTTTAAAAATTTATAACAAAGCAGTCGTTTTAAATAAATTTATTTCAAAAGAAATTGGAAAAGATATTATTTCTAGTTACAAAAGAGCATCAAATATTTTATCAAACGAATTAAAAGATAAATCAATAGAACTTAATAATTCAACTGAACCAGATTTATTTAAAAATAAATACGAAAAAAATCTATACACAAAAATTAATGAAATAAGAAAATATTTTACCAACGTGAATAAAGACGAGAATTATGAAAATAGCTTAAAAATTTTGGCTTCCACAAAAAAAGAAATATTCGAATTCTTTGATAATGTAATTGTTAATGATGAGAATGAATTTATAAAAAAAAATCGATTGGAACTTTTGCAAATGTTATGTAAAGCTTTCGATAATTATATAGATTTTTCTAGCATTGGGAGCCTTTAGTGAAAAAACTTATTTTTAATTTTAAATCTAAGGATATCAAAAAAATAAAATATCCTAAAAATATTTTAGGTGGCAAAGGGACCAATCTATCAGAAATGGTAAGACAGGAACTACCTGTTCCTCCAGGATTTACTATATCAACTTTAGTTTGTGATTTGTTTTATAAAAATAAAAAAAAATTACCATCACTTTTAATTAAAGATATAAAAAAAGAATTAAAAAATATTGAAAAAGAATCTGGAAAAAAATTTGGCGATTTAAAAAATCCACTATTAATTTCTGTAAGATCTGGAGCAAGAATCTCTATGCCAGGTATGATGGATACGATTTTAAACTTAGGTTTAAATGATAAAACTGTATTAGCCTTAGCCAATAAAACTTCAAATATGAGATTTGCTAAAGATAGTTACCGAAGATTTATTCAAATGTATTCAAACGTTGCGATGGGTATAGAGAGCTATAATTTTGAGGAACTTATAGAAAATTATAAATTAACAAAAGGAGTTCTTTTAGATACAGATTTAGATGAAAATGATTGGGATGGCTTAATTAAAGATTTAAAAAATCTTGTAAAAGAAAAAACAAATAAAGAATTTCCCCAAGATGTATTTGAGCAGTTAAACGGTGCAATTAGTGCTGTATTTTTATCTTGGGAAAGCAATAGGTCTAAAGTTTATAGAAGATTAAATCAAATTCCTTCAGATTGGGGAACAGCTGTAAATGTACAATCAATGGTATTCGGTAATATGGGAAATGATTGTGCAACGGGAGTTGCTTTTACCAGAAATCCTTCAAATGGAAAAAAAGAAATATATGGAGAATACTTAATTAATGCGCAGGGAGAAGATGTTGTAGCAGGAACCAGAACGCCTCAGCACATTACAAACAAATCAAGAATTGAATCTGGTTCAAAAGGTAGTTCAATGGAAGAGATTATGCCCAAAATATTTAATCAACTATATAAAATTTTAAACACTTTAGAAAAACATTACAAAGATATGCAAGACGTAGAGTTTACAGTTGAAAATAAAAAACTTTGGATGTTGCAGACAAGATCAGGAAAAAGAACAGCTAAATCTGCTGTTAAGATTGTAGTAGATATGGTTAAAGAAAAATTAATTTCTAAAAAGGAAGCAGTTTTAAGACTGGACCCTAATTCATTAGATGCTCTTCTCCATCCAATGCTAGATGAAAATAGTAATATAAATGTAATTGCAAAAGGTCTGCCAGCTTCTCCAGGCGCAGCAAGTGGAAAAGTTGTATTTACATCTGATGAAGCTGAGAGATTAAATGATATGATGCAAAATACAATTTTAGTTAGAGTCGAAACATCACCTGAGGATATTCATGGTATGCATGCAGCAAACGGAATTCTAACCGCAAGAGGTGGAATGACAAGTCATGCTGCGGTTGTTGCAAGAGGCATGGGGAGACCTTGTGTATCAGGTACAAGTGAAATCGATATAGATTATGAAAAAAAAATATTCAAAACTAGAGATACGGAAATTAAAGAGGGAGATGTTATTACAATTGATGGATCAACCGGCAGAATAATTTCTGGAGAAGTTAAAACAGTTAAACCAGAAATATCAGGTGACTTTTCTAAGTTGATGAAATGGGCTGATAGTTTTAGAAAATTAAAAGTTAGAGCAAACGCGGAAACTCCTTTAGATACAAAAACTGCTAGAGATTTTGGAGCTGAAGGAATAGGTCTTTGCAGAACAGAACATATGTTTTTTGATGAAGAAAGAATTTTGTCTGTGAGAGAAATGATCCTGTCTAAATCTAAAAAGGATAGAAATAAAGCTTTGACAAAATTGCTTCCACACCAAAAAAAGGATTTTGTTGAAATATTTAAGATTATGAATGGTTTACCAGTCACTGTAAGATTGTTAGATCCTCCATTACATGAATTTTTGCCCAATAAAACAAAAGAAATAAAAGACTTATCAGATTCACTAACTTTAGATGTAAAAGAAATAGAATCTAGAATAACTGAGTTGCACGAACAAAACCCAATGCTTGGACACAGAGGATGTAGATTAGGAATTTCTTTTCCGGAAATTTATGAAATGCAATGTAGAGCAATATTTGAGGCTTTAGTTGAATGTAAAAATGAAAAATATAAATCAATCATTCCAGAAATAATGATACCTTTAGTATCTACTGAAGCTGAAATAAAAATCATGAGAGACCTTGTTATTAGAGTTGCAAATCAAGTTCAGAATGAAAATAAAACTAAAATTGACTATTTAGTTGGCACAATGATTGAGCTTCCTAGGGCAGCAATTAAATCTAAAGATATTGCAAAACATGCTGACTTTTTTAGTTTTGGAACTAATGATTTAACTCAAACCACTTTTGGAATAAGCAGAGATGATAGTGGAAAATTTTTAAATGATTATATTGAAAATAAAATATTTGATATTGATCCATTTGTTTCTCTTGATGATGGTGTTGCTGATTTAATTAAAATGTCAGTTTCAAGAGGCAGAAAACAAAACAAAAATATAAAACTAGGTATTTGCGGAGAGCATGGAGGAGATCCAAAAAGTATTAACTTTTGTGCAAAAACAGGATTAGATTATGTTTCTTGTTCACCATACAGAGTTCCAGTTGCAAAACTAGCTGCAGCTCAAGCACAATTAAAAAAATCTTGAAAATTGACCAAGAAATACCTTTTTAAAGAATTTCAAATTTTAGATCTATAGCTGGAGCACTGTGTGTTATTGCACCAACAGAAATTCTGCCAACACCTGTTGCAGCTACTCTTTTTACATTTTTTAGATTAATATTTCCTGAAGCTTCTGTTTCGTAATATTTTTTTGCGATTTTAACTCCAGTTTTTAGATTTTTTAAGCTCATATTGTCAAAAAGCACTGTATTAAATTTTAATCCCAAGATTTTTTTTAGTTGAGTCAAGCTATCTACTTCAACAGTGATTTTTTTTCCTTTTTTATTTTTTATAGCTAAATTTACTAAAGTTTTAATATCAGAGGTTGCTATATGATTATCTTTAATTAAGTACTCGTCGCTGAGGTTAAATCGATGATTAGTTCCTCCACCTAGTTTAACAGCATATTTTTGAATTACTCTTAAGTTGGGAATAGTTTTTCTTGTACAGCATATTTTACATTTAGTTCCTTTAACAAGTTTTACAAACTGATAAGTTTTAGTTGCAACCCCAGAAATATGACTAATAAAATTTAATGCTACTCTTTCTCCTATTAATATTTTTTGAGCATCTCCTTTAATAATTGCAACAACATTACCTTTTTTAACAAAAGATCCTTCCTTTTTTTTAGTAATAAATTTGATTTTTTTATAAATCAGTTTGAAAGCTTGCTTTGCAAAATTTAATCCTCCAATAATACCTAATTGATTAGAAATTAATCTTAATGAAACATTTTTCTTACTTTTAATAAGGGCAGAAGTGATATCACCTGAAGGATATAAATCTTCATTTAAAGCTAACTTAACAACATTTCTAATAAAGTTATTGCTTAAACGTATTTTTGGCACCTAATTTATCGGCCGACTGCAGTCATTCTTTCAACTGATTGTTTTGCTTTTTCTATTGTTTCATTGCTTATGATGATTTCGTTAGTTTCATTTTCTAGGCAGTCTAAAATTTTTGGAAGAGTAATTTTTTTCATATGAGGACATAAATTACAAGGTTTTATAAATTTTACATTTGGATTTTCAACTTGAACATTGTCACTCATAGAACATTCGGTAACCATCATGACTTTTTTTGGCTGATTGTCTTCAACATACTTAATCATTCCAGATGTAGAACCAGTGAAATCGCTTGCTTTAATTACATCTGGAGGACATTCTGGATGAGCAATAATTTTAATTCCAGGGTTATTTAGTCTAATTTCATTTATTTCTTTTTCATTAAACTGTTCATGAACTATACAGGTACCTTTCCAAGAAATAATTTCCACATTTGTTTGTGAAGCTACATATTTTGCCAAATAAACATCTGGCAAAAAAATCACTTTTTTTACGCCAAGAGAATTCACAATTTTTACAGCATTTGCTGAAGTACAACAAATATCAGTTTCTGCTTTTACATCTGCAGAAGTATTAACATAAGATACTACAGGAACACCTGGATATTTTTCCTTTAGAAGCCTTACATCTTTACCTGTAATAGAAGAAGATAAAGAGCAACCTGCATCCATGTCTGGAAGCAAAACTTTTTTTTGAGGATTCATTAACTTGGCTGTTTCAGCCATGAAATGTACTCCACACATAACAATAATATCCGCATTGGTTTTAGAAGCTTCTATAGCCAATGCTAAAGAATCTGCAGACACATCGGCAATACCATGATAAATTTCAGGTGTTTGATAGTTGTGTGCAAGAATAATTGCATTCTTTTCTTTTTTAAGTTGATTTATTCTATAAACGTATGGAGCATGAACCGACCATTCAATTTCTGGTAATACTTTTGAGATTTTTTGATAAATTGGCTCAGTTGTTTTTCTTATTTCAGATGTAAATTCCATGACCATAGAATCTATCAACTTGAAACATATTTGTCATTAATTTAATCTGTCACATTAAGCGGTCATGCTGAAACTGGTAGACAGGCTTGGTTGAGGGCCAAGTGGAGGATTCTCCATGAGAGTTCGAGTCTCTCTGACCGCACCAGAAACAGTGATCTTGGTTCTAATACTTTTCCAACACTACCGAATTTTCAATTTGTTTCAGTGGTATCTTCCAATATTTTTTAAGTAATAGGGTGGCTTGCTCTTTTGTTTGAAGAATGAAACCAAATTTCTCATAAAATTGAATTGCCCATGTGGCATTCCGCCAGGTGCCTACTAATAAACGAAAATTTTGATTTCTTTTTAATAAATATTTAAGTAATGCTCCTCCTGCCCCCTTGCCTTGGTAGGGAGTTAAAGTATAAGCGTGTCTTATTAGGATAACATCTTTTATTTCTTGAATTCCTATTACCCCGACCAATTTGTTATTACGATTATAGCCAAACATACGAACTCCATCTTTAAATTCATCTACTAATTCTCTTTCTGACATGTAGGGTTCGTGCCAACAATTATCAGGGATAATACCTTTGTATTTTATGGCTGCGTCGTTAATCACGTAGAGAATTTTGGAACTATCACTTTTCATATATTCGCTTATCATCTTATAATTGTACTATTAGTTTAAGTTTCGTACAAATTATTCTCCCATCAAGCAGAGGCAAAATTAAGATAAAAATTTATCCTCACTAAGGCTCTGTTATGGTCTAGATTGATCCCCTAAAATCTCACAATTATATCATCTGACTCTCTAGAAACTTTTTGCTAGAATTAACGCTAATGAATAAAATTAAAGTAGGATTTGTTGGTTTAGGACTAATGGGTATGCCCATGGCAAAAAATATTTTAAAAAATAAATACCCTTTAATTGTTTGGAATAGGTCAACAAAAAATTTAAAAAAAATCAAAAAATTTGGAGCAGAAATATGTCAAAATTTGATTAACCTACCTAATAAATGTCAAGTTATTATAATGATGTTAGCCAACGATAATGTTTGTTTAGAAGTATCTGAAGTTTTAAAAAAAAATATAAAAAGAAATCAAATATTAATCGATATGAGCTCCACAAAGAAAAAGACTGCAGTTGAAATAGAAAAAAAAATTAAAGTTAATAAAGGATATTTTTTAGATGCCCCTGTATCGGGAGGAACAAAAGGAGCTGAAACTGGAAAATTGACAATTATGGTGGGGGGTGAAAAAAAAATATTTAAAAAAATAAGACATTTATTTGAAAGTATGGGAACCGCTACTTATGTTGGGAAGACTGGGTCTGGACAAGTGGCTAAGCTTGCAAACCAGGCTATAGTTGGAATCACCATCGGTGCAGTGTCTGAAG
>DTVC01000061.1 GCA_012963775.1 Candidatus Pelagibacter sp.
AAGAAGTTACAAACATTATTAAACTATAAGTAGCTGCAGGTATTACAAATGCTCCACCACCAAATAAAGTTGTGCCAACGAAAATTGCAAGAGTACCATTCTGCAATCCGCATTCTATAGCAATACATTTTTTTTGTGCATTTCCAGTTCCAAATAATTTTGCAACATAAAAAGCAACGACCATCATTAGAACATTTAATACAAATGTTATAAGTCCAGCATCAGCAAAATAAGAAACAATATTATCTTTCTCTGCTAAAATGGCTCCAAGCAAGACAATTATAAACAATACTACTGAAATTTTTTTCGCAATTGGTTCAAAATTTATTGCAGTATTTGATGCAAATCTTCTAAATATCATTCCGATAATTACAGGAACTGTTACAATTAAAAACATACTGATAGCCATACTAGTTAATGAAATATTTTGTGATACATTTTCTGATCCCAATAATCCTAAGGAAGTTACAATAATAAAAGGTACTGTTATAACACTTAACAGACTTATAATTGCAGTAAGAGAAATTGAAAGAGCAACATCTCCTCTTGCAAAAGAAGTCAGTATATTGGAAGTTACTCCTCCGGGTGCCGCAGCAATAATCATAACACCAATTGCAAGCTCAGGTGAAATTGGCCAAATTTTAACTAAAACAAATGCAATAACCGGAAGTAAAATAATTTGACTGATTGCTCCAACAAAAAAATCTTTTGGTTGCTTTATAACTCTTAAAAAATCTGTCCCAGTTAACCCTAGACCTAGAGCAAACATAATAAATGCTAGGGCTATTGGTAAAAATATATCCGTTACTATGTTCATGATGTTTTTAACATATCATTAATTATTATGTTCTAAAAGTGCATTAAGATGCATTTCTGTGCTTTCTTTTAATGCGTTTAAATCATATCCGCCTTCCAAAATTGAAACAACATTTCCATTACAGCTTGATTCTACTGAAATAAGAGTTCTTTTTGTTAGTTCATAAAAATCTTCAGATCTTAGATGTAGTTGAGCTAGCGGATCATTTTTATGAGCATCAAATCCTGCAGAAAAAAGTACAAACTCTGGTTTAAATTCTTTTAATTTATTTAATACATGCTCATAAGCATTTAAATATTCTTCCGAGTTCGTTCCAGCTGGTAATGGAATATTTAAAACATTGTTATATTTGCCTTTTTCGTTATTTCCTCCTGTTCCCGGATAAAAAGGATATTGATGAGTGGATATGTATAAAACTTTTTCATTATCATAAAAAATGTCCTGTGTTCCATTTCCGTGATGAACATCAAAATCAATAATAGCTATTTTATTTAATTTATATTTTTCTAATAAATAATTAGCACCCACTGCTACATTGTTATAAATACAAAAACCCATAGCTTTATTTTTTTCTGCATGATGTCCTGGGGGTCGAACTGCACAAAAAGCATTTTGAAATTCTTTATTCTGAACTCCTTCAATTGCAGTAATAATAGAGCCTACAGCATCAGATGAAGCTTCCTTGCTACCGGGTGATACAATTGTGTCTCCATCCAGAAAAAATAATCCTTTTTTTGGAAAAGATTTTTCTACTTCACTTACATAGCTGGAATTATGTGTAATTTTTAAATATTTAGCATCGAATTTGTTAGGTTTTTTCCAAACAAAATTTTTATTTTTAATTATTTTTAAATTTTCAATTACCACAGAAACCCTATCAGCATTTTCAGGGTGTCCTAGTCCTGTATTATGATTTGAATAAGTATCAGTAGTTATAATTCCTGTTTTCACTCAAAATAATTTTCTAAAATAGTTTTATATATATTAGTTAATCTTTTAAGATCTGAAACAGAAACAGCTTCATCAATTTTATGCATGGTTTTTCCAACTAAACCAAATTCAACACATGGAGATATTTTTCTTATAAATCTTGCATCTGATGTACCACCTGATGTTGATAATTTTGGTTTTATTTTAGTTATCTTTTTAATGATATTTTGAATCATTTTGGTTGTATTATTGGGAACTGTTATAAAAGCTTCTCCCGATACCATGTAGGAAATTTGAAAAGAACACTTTTTTTTTTTACAAGCTTTTCGAAAAATATTATTTAGTTTCTTTTTTAAAGAACTTGATGAATGTTTATTGTTAAATCGTATATTAAAAGTAGCTGTTGCTTCTGCTGGAATAACGTTATCAGCCGTATTTTCAATATTCATTTTAACTATTTCAAGGTTTGAAGGTTGAAAGTTTTTTGTTCCTTTATCAAGTTTTATATTTTCAATTTGATTTAATATTTTTGTCATAACTGGAGCAGGATTATTGGCATCATGTGGATAGGCAACATGACCTTGAACTCCACGAACTGTTAGATATCCAGTTATACTTCCTCTTCTACCAATCTTCATCATTTCTCCCAGCTTGTTTTGATTGGTAGGCTCACCTACTAAACAAAAATCAATTTTTTCTTTTTTTCTTTTTAAATATTCAACAACTCTTTTAGTTCCATTAATGGCTATACCCTCTTCATCGCCCGTAATTAATAAACTTATCGAGCCTTTAAATTTTTTGCTTTTAAATTTGCTTACTGCAGCAACAAAACAGGCAACTGAAGCTTTCATGTCATTGGCACCTCTTCCAATTAAATGATTTCCTTTAACTGCCGGTTTGAATGGATTTACAGTCCAATCATTTAAATTGCCAGGCGGCACAACATCTGTATGACCCGCATAACAAAAATTGGGTCTAGATTTTCCTAATCTTGCATATAAATTTTTAACAGGTTTTGAATTTTTTGATTTAAATTCTAAAATTTTACATTTAAATCCTAGAGATCTTAATTTTCTTGCTAAAAAATTCATTGTTCCAGCATCTACGGGTGTGATGCTTGGAAATCTCATTAGCTCTTTAGCTAATTGTAATTCATTATAAATTTTCATTATTTTATTCCCTCAATAGATTGTTTATTGAAGTTTTTGATCTAGTTTTTTCATCTACTTGTTTAATAATTACTGCACAATTTAAAGATGGAGCGTTAGGATTTTTTTTATCAGGCAATGAACCTGGAACAACCACCGAATATGGAGGTATTTTTCCGTAAGCAATTTCTCCAGTTTTTCTATTAACAATTTTTGTTGATTGTCCAATATACATACCCATACTTAATACCGATCCTTCACCTACAATTACTCCTTCTACTACCTCCGACATAGCTCCTAAGAATACATGATCTTCTATAATAGTTGGTAAAGCTTGAGCCGGTTCTAAAACTCCTCCAACTCCAGACCCAGCAGATATATGGCAATTTTTTCCAATTTGAGAACAACTACCTGCTCTTGAATAAGTATCCATCATTGTACCCTCATCTATATAAGCACCAATGTTTACAAAGCATGGCATCAAAACAACATTTTTTCCAACAAAAGATCCTTTTCTTACAGGACTGTTCGGAACCATTCTAAATCCTGCTTTCAAAAATTCATCTTTACCCCATCCAGCTGTTTTACCTCTTACTAAATTGCTTTTATCAAACCAAGATGAGTAGGGTCCTTTCAAAAGTTCCATTTCATGAATTCTAAAGCTAAGCATTATTGCTTTTTTAATATGTTGGTGAGTAATCCACTCTCCATTAATTTTTTCAGCAACTCTAACCTTTCCCTTATCTAAATCTTCAATTATTTGATTAATTGTATTAATTAATTTTTCATCAGAATTTTGATTTACTTGTTCTTTTTTATTCCAAGCATCATTTATAATTTTTTCAAGATCATTCATAGACTTTATGCAGCTTGTAATAATCTAATTTG
>DTVC01000062.1 GCA_012963775.1 Candidatus Pelagibacter sp.
AAAACTTGTATCATTAATTTTATTAATCTCATTTAAATTTTGTGTTGCTTCAACTTCAGTTTGTCCGCCTGATAAAAAAGCTATTCCTGGAACATCGCTAGGAACGTTTTCTTTTAAACATTCAAGGGTCATTTTTGCTATTTCTGAACAGTTGCTTTTATTTTTTGATTTGTTTCCGGGTAAAATCATATTAGGTTTTAATATTGTTCCTTTAAGATTTACATTGTGTACGTTTAATTCTTTGTAACATTCTCTCAAAACTCTAGTGGAGACTTCATAGCACTTGTTGATGTCATGTTCGCCATCCATTAATACTTCAGGCTCAACAATTGGAACCATTTTTGCTTCTTGAACTAAAGCTGCATATTTTGCTAATGCCTGTGCATTAGATTTAATTGCTAATTCAGAAGGGTGTTTTTCAGAAATATTATATACCGCTCTCCATTTTGTAAATCTTGCTCCCAATTTAAAATATTCACTTAGTCTTTCTCTTAATCCATCTAATCCTTCCGTAACTTTTTCTTCTGGAGAGTCAGCTAATTTTTTTGTGCCAGTATCTACTTTTATTCCAGGAATTGATCCAAAGCTTTTAATTAATTCAGGTATAGTTTTGCCAGAAGAAGTTTTTTGTTTTATCGTTTCATCATAAAGTATTACTCCTCCAATAAAATTTTTTATTCCCTCTGCGGAAAATAAAGTTTCTCTAAATTTGAGTCTATTTTCAACCGTTGATAACACATTTACACTGGTTAATCTTTTTGTCATAGTTCCAGTGCTTTCGTCAGCAGCTAGTATACCTTTGCCTTTTGCTAATATCTGTTTTGCAATGTTTTCTATTTCACTCATCAATTTCTAAAGCTTTTATACCAGGTAAAACTTTTCCTTCAAGAACTTCCAAAAAAGCTCCACCCGCAGTTGATGTATATGTAAATCCATTAGAACACTTAAAAGTATTTATTGCTGCAACCGTATCTCCTCCACCAGCAATAGAAATAAGAGATTTATTTTTAGTATTTTCAGATATTTTCTGTGCAATTTTATTACTTCCTACCGAGAATTCTTTTACTTCGAAATAACCTGCTGGACCATTCCATAAAATTGTTTTTGATTCGTCTATTATTTTATAAATATTTTGTATAGTTTTTTCACCGATGTCTAAAATTAAATCTGTATTGTCAATCTTATCTAGGTTTTTCAATTGACCTTTTGAACTATGATTTTTTGACACCACTACATCTTGAGGTAAGACGAGATTGCAGTTATTTTTCTTAGATTTTTTTATAATATCTTCTAATAAGTTTTCTTGATTTTCTTCAAACATCGATTTTCCAATATTATAACCTTTGTGTTTTATAAAGTTATTTGCCATAGCTCCAACAATGACAATGGTCTCCATTTTTTGTATAAGATTGGTCAAAAGACCTATTTTAGTAGAAATTTTTGATCCTCCAACGATACAAGAGACAGGTTTTTTTGCATCGTCAATTAACATTTTTATAGTATTAATCTCCTCAATTAACTGTTTTCCGGCGAACGAATCTATATGTTTTGTTATTTCACAAATAGATGCATGCTTTCGATGAGAGCACGAAAAGGCTTCATTAATGTAAATATCTCCAATTTTAGAAAGTTCTTTAGCAAAGGATTTTGTATTTAGCTCTTCTTCTTTGTTAAATCTCAGGTTTTCCAGCAGCAAGATTTCTCCATTAGCAATTTTTTTTGAATTTTGAATTGCTTTCAATCCAATACTCTCGTTTAAAAAAACTACATTTTTATTAAGATAATTAGATAATTTTTTTGCTATTGGTTTTAAAGTTAATCTAGGAACGATTTTACCTTTAGGTCTTCCTATATGCGAAATAATTATTATTTTTGCTTTCTTATTTATTAAAAATTTTATAGTTGGTAACACTTTTTCAATTCGAGAAGACTCAGTTATAGATCCATTATTTGTAGGAACATTGAAATCAACTCTTAATAAAACTCTTTTTCCTTCTACACTAAGATTATTGTCTAAATGATTTATTTTGACCATGACATATTAAATCTTACCAAAATAATTTGCCAAATCGCACATTCTAGATGCGAAGCCCCACTCATTATCATACCAAGCAGATACTTTTGCCATTTTATTTTCTATAACTTTTGTTAACGAAAGATCAACTATTGCAGAATGAGAGTTATGATTAAAATCTGAAGAGACAAGCGGTTCATCACTTGTATCTAAAATATTTTTAAGTTTTGATTTTGAATCTTTTAAAAAAGAATTATTTATTTCTTCAACTGTTAAATTTTTTGATGAAGAAAATGCAAATTCAATTAGTGATACGTTAGACGTTGGCACCCTGATTGAAATTCCTTCGATTTTATCCTTTAAGTCTGGAATAATATCACCCAATGATTTTGTGGCACCAGTTGTTGTTGGTATTATTGAATTGGGAGCGCTTCTCGCTCTTCTTAAGTCTTTGTGGGAGTTATCCAGCAATCTTTGATCAGTTGTGTAAGAGTGTATTGTAATCATAAAACCTCTTTCAATTCCAAAGTTTTTATTTAACACCTGAGCTACTGGCGCCAGACAATTTGTAGTACATGATGCTGCGGAAATTACTTGATCACTAGATTTTAAAATTTTTTCATTTACACCAAAAACAATATTTATGGCACCTTTACAAGGAGCTGAAACAATAACTTTTTTTGCACCCGACTTAATATGTTGAGTTGATTTTTCTTTTGTATTAAATTTTCCGGTACACTCTAAAACAACATCTACTTTATATTTTTTCCAATCTATTTTTGAAATTTCAGTTTCGTTCAAAATATCTATTTTTTTTCCGTTAATTTCAATTGCTTTATCAGTATGGCTTATTTTGGTTTTCAACTTTCCGTGCATTGTATCGTGTTTTAATAAAAAGCTACTTACTTCAGCATTACTTCTATTATTGATTGCTACGACTTCAAGATCTTTTCTATTATTTTCAATAATTGATCTTAGTGTCATTCTTCCAATTCTACCAAATCCATTTATTCCAACTTTTAAGGTCATTACTATTTTTTCAGCATTTTCCTAATTAGTTTAATAATATTATCGCTAGTTAAATTAAAATGTTCATACAATTCTTTATGTGGTGCAGTTTTTCCAAAAGATTTCATTCCTAAAGACACTCCCTCCGCGCCAACATATTTTTCCCAGCCAAATATGCTACCTGCTTCGATAGAAATTTTAATAGAGTTATGTTCAATAACTTTTTCTTTGTATTCTTTTGGTTGTTTATCAAATAATTCTTGGCAAGGCATAGAAACTACTTTTGAGTTGATGTTGATGTTTTGTAATTTATTTAATGCATCAATAGCAATTTGAACCTCAGAACCAGATGCTATTAATGTAACTTCAGGATTAGGGTTAGTTTTTTTAAGCTCGTAGCCTCCTAGGCTGCTCATATTTTTTTTTGTGAGCATTTCAGTGACAAACGGAAGTTTTTGTCTTGATAAGGCTATCACGCTGGGATTAGTACTACTTTTTAAGGCAATTTCCCAACATTCAAGTGTTTCAATTGTGTCTGCTGGTCTAAACAGATTCAGGTTTGGTAATGCTCTCAGATGGGCCAAATGTTCAATCGGTTGATGAGTTGGACCGTCTTCACCCAATCCAATAGAATCATGAGAAAATATATAAATAACTTTCAAGC
>DTVC01000063.1 GCA_012963775.1 Candidatus Pelagibacter sp.
GTATAGATAAAGTAGAAAGTCCTTATGAGTTAGTTTTAGTTGCAAAAGAAAGAACAGCACAATTAAATTCTGGTGTTGAGCCTACAGTAGATAAAGATAACGATAAAAATACAGTTATAGCATTAAGAGAAATTGCTGTAGAAAATGTTAAAGTTCCAGATTTAACTAAAAGTGCGGTTTACAAGTTAAGAAAACATGTAGAGCAGATTGATGATAGCTCTGAGAACGATAGAGACATTGGTGATGATTTTGAAAATATTTACAAAGGTGAAATTTCAAAAAGTGGGACTCCAATATTACCATCAAAAAGAGCTAGAAAAATTCCAGAAAAAATACAAGTTTCTACGGAAGATGTTGATCAATTAAAAGGCTCAAATGATAGAAATGTTGATACATCTACAGAAGAATCATCAGAAGTAGACGTTTCTTTGGACGAATTGTCAGAAAGCGAAACTAAAGAAAAAGAAGCTGAAGTGGATACAGAGGCTACAAATAGCTAAAAATATATTATAACATCACACAATGAACAGGAAAGTTTCTTACGTCTCAGAAATTTCATTTTGAGTTTTAAATAACTTAACAAACACAAGGAAAATTGAATTTGATTTTTTGTCAAATTCAATCACAGGTAAACCTTGTTCGAGATTGTTAGGACTTGTTAAGTATTTCATTGGTAAGTCCATTGGTAAGTGATTAGAGTCGTAGTCATTATTTGAAAAATATTTTTTAATAATTTTCCAGCGAAATCAACCGTAATACAGGCGCCTGGCTCCTAGAAAAAATTAAATAACAAAAGTGGAATGAAGAAGTATTTTATTCATTTTTAATGTAGTTTATCCAATTTCTAACTTCTTGAGTTCTATTATCAAAATCTAATATTTTTTCTTCTTCTTTTATATAAGATATATGTTTGTCCAAATCTTCTTGATTATTAAAGCGCTTGTTTTCTAAAAGTTTTTTTGTTCTTAGTTTAGTTAGGTTAATTGTGTATTTGTAGTAATAATCTGGATGGTATTGTATTCCCCAAACTTCAGATTGTTCCACGTTAATATGTAATGCCATAACTTTATTAACATAATTGCTAGCAAGAATTGTAGAATTATTTGGCAATTCACTTACCTCATCAAAATTAAAAGCTGGAGTAGTAAAAACATTTTTTTTTGAAATATATATTTTATGCTTTTTGCCATTTTCATTAATTTTAACATCAGTAGCAATACCGACATGAGACCCATTTTTGCCAGTATTTACTTTTCCTCCTGCGGCAACAGTACAAACTTGCAGTCCCCAGCAGACTGCCAATATTTTCTTCCCTGATTTAAAACACTCCTTTGCAAGGCTTATATGTTTCTTTATCTCTTCAGTTTGGTCATTGATCCTCATGGCTCCACCAGCGAAAATTACTCCATCATAATCTTTAATTTTGGAAATAGTTTTTTGAACCTCTAAATCATTACCGGGTTCAATAATATCTATTTTACACTCTGGTTCAAAGACCTTAATTAGTTTACGAAAATTTTCTGATACTGAGGTGCCTGCTGCTTTTATAAAAGTTTCAGTATCTTTTTTGATATTCCCTTCAACAATCAATAAATTGAGATTACTCATGAAAGATTACCCAAACAGCTTTCCTGTCATACTATTTTGATACTTAATTGATTACATGCGTCAACTAAATTATTAATGCGATTTTGACCAACCCAAATAGTTGTCGGATAATTCCAATTATATTTGCTCATATATCAATATTTAAAAAAAATTTTACGAAATGGTTTTAATATGCTAGACAAAATTAAGCTAGTCAATAATAATTATTTTTTATGTTTAAAACTATAACGCCAATAGACAATACGGTATATCTTGAAAGAGAATATGATTCAGCTAAGATTGAAGATGCAATCTCAAATTCCGTAATAGCTCAAAAAGAATGGGCTTCGCTTGAAGTGAATGAAAGAGTTGAATTATTGAAAAAATTTGTTTCTGATTTTTTATCAAGAAAAACTCAAATAAGTGAAGAAATTACATGGCAGATTGGTAGGCCAATGTCTCAAGTTTTGAATGAATTAAAAGGTTTCAAGGAAAGAGCAGATTATATGCTTTCAGTTGCTGAAAAAAAATTATCGACGATTAATTTACCAAGAAAAGATGGTTTTAAAAATTATATTAAAAGAATTCCGTTAGGAGTTTCTTTTGTTGTGGCGCCATGGAATTATCCATATTTAACATCTGTAAATTCAATCATACCTGCTTTGGCAGCTGGAAATACTGTAATATTAAAACACTCTGCACAAACACCATTGTGTGCAGAGCAATTATATTTGTCTGCTAAGAATACTCTGCCAAAAAATGTTTTTAGTTATTTACACTTAAATCATGAAGATAGTTTGAAGATTGTTTCTGATAAGAGAATAGGTTTTGTTTCTTTTACGGGCTCTGTAAAAGCAGGTTACGAAGTACAAAAAGCATCGACAAATAAATTTATAAGTATGGCACTTGAATTGGGTGGCAAAGACCCTGCATATATAAGGCATGATGCCGATATCGAAAAATCTGTTGAAAATCTTGTTGATGGTTCATTTTTTAATTCGGGTCAATCTTGTTGTGGTGTGGAAAGAATATATGTAGATCAAAAAATATATCAAAAATTCTTAGAATTATTTATTAACCAAACATATAATTATAAATTGGGAAACCCTCTTAAAAAAGATACTACTCTGGGACCCGTTGTTAAATTATCAGCTGCAAAATTTATTGAAGATCAAATGAATTTGGCCGTTAATCAAGGGGCAAAAAAAATGATTGATGGTTCAAAATTTAACTATCCTAAAGAGCATAAAAACTACATGGTTCCCCAAGTATTGACAAATGTAAATCATGAAATGAAATTTATGGTCGAAGAAACTTTCGGTCCATGTGTTGGAATTATGCCAGTAAACAATGAAAAAGATGCAGTTAAATTAATGAATGATAGTCCTTATGGACTAACCGCCTCTATATGGACAAAAGATATTGAAGTAGCAGAAAAAATTGGGAATGAAATCGATACTGGAACATTTTTTATGAATAGATGTGATTATTTGGATCCTGGTTTGTCTTGGACAGGTGTAAAAGAGACCGGAAAAGGATGTTCGCTATCTGAAATAGCTTATGAACATCTAACAAAACCTAAAAGCTTTCACTTAAGAAAAGTGCTAAAATAAGAAAATGAGATTATCTTTTAAAGGTAAATCAGCAATTGTTACTGGCGCTTGTGGTGGAATGGGTTTTGAAACCACAAAAAAATTATTAAAAAATAATATCAAAACACTAATGTTGGATATAAAAACACCTCCAAAATATTTTTTACAAAACAACAGTAAAGTTTTTTTTAAAAAAATTGATATTACCAATTATAAAAAACTAAAAAAAATAATTGATAATTTTTATAAAAAAAACAAATCTGTTGACTATCTAATTAATACAACGGGTGTATTATGGTTTGATAAAGATATTTCCTCAGTAAAAATTGATTTTTCAGTTTGGGACAAAGTGTATGAAATAAACCTTAAAACTATGGTTTACTTATCCAAAATAGTGATACCAAAAATGGTGAAAAATAATTTTGGTTCAATGGTACATATAT
>DTVC01000064.1 GCA_012963775.1 Candidatus Pelagibacter sp.
GCGATCGCCTGTCACGCGATAGGTCGAGGGTTCGAGTCCCTTCACTCCCGCCATTCATCATTAATTTATTAATAAAAAAACCAAAAAAAACGTTATCTATGTCCACTTTTAGTTAATCCAAAAGCTGATATAGATATCATCATGTTATATGAATTTTTGAAAGATTATTTTCCAATAATTCTATTTTTAATTATTGCATTTGGATTAAGCTGTGTATTTATTATTCTAAACTATTTGCTATCTCCAAAAAATCCAGACCCTGAAAAATTATCTGCATACGAATGTGGGTTTGAACCTTTTAACGACTCTAGAATGGAATTTGATGTAAGATTTTATTTAGTAGCAATATTATTTATTATTTTTGATTTAGAAATTGCTTTTCTTTTTCCATGGGCTATTTCACTTGGAAAAATCGGTCTACTTGGTTTTTGTTCAATGATGATATTTTTATTTATTTTAACTGTAGGATTTATTTATGAATGGAAAAAAGGAGCTTTAGATTGGGAATAATTTATGAATTTAGAAGAAAAAAAAATACCAGACGAATTTAAGCAACTTGCAAAAGACTTTAGTGAGAAAGGTTTTGTTACAACTTCATTAGATCATTTAATTAATTGGTCAAGAACTGGTTCATTACATTGGATGACCTTTGGTCTCGCTTGTTGTGCTATAGAAATGATGCAAACTTCTATGCCAAGATACGATTTAGAAAGATTTGGTGCAGCACCTAGAGCGTCACCAAGACAATCAGATGTAATGATTGTAGCAGGAACATTAACAAATAAAATGGCACCAGCCCTCCGAAAAGTTTATGATCAAATGCCTGAACCACGTTATGTTATATCAATGGGAAGTTGTGCAAATGCAGGAGGTTATTATCACTATTCATATTCTGTAGTAAGAGGATGTGATCGAATTGTTCCTGTTGATATTTATGTGCCAGGTTGTCCTCCTTCAGCTGAGGCGCTCTTGAATGGCATTTTACAATTACAAAAGAAAATTAGAAAACAAGGTTCTTTAGAAAGATAATCATAAAGTGATTAATTTAATAGATTTAGAAAAAAAAATTAATTCTGAGCTTACAACTAAAATTAAAAATTCTAAAATCAATCATAATCAATTGTATTTAAATATAGATACTGAAGATTTATTGGAAGTAATTATATTTTTAAAAACCAGTAGCGAAACTAAATTTAGACAATTAATTGATATCACTGCTGTTGACTACCCAGAAAATGAAAAACGTTTTAAATTAATATATTTGATTTTAAGCCATGAATTTAATCAAAGAATTATTATTGATTGTTTTATAAATGAAAATGAAATTGTTCCTACAATAACTTCAATATTTCCTTCAGCAAATTGGATGGAGAGAGAAGTTTTTGACATGTATGGCATAAAGTTTAAAGACCATCCTGATTTAAGACGAATACTTACAGATTATGGGTTTGAAGGATATCCTTTAAGAAAAGACTTTCCTTTAACAGGACATATTGAAGTTCGTTATAGCGAGGATGAAAAAAAAGTGGTTTATGAACCTGTTAAACTTGAACAAAATTATAGAAATTTTGATTACGAAAGTCCTTGGGAAGGAACAAAATATATTAAAGAACAAACAAAAAAATAATGCCAAAAGAAACTAAAACTTTAAATTTAAACTTTGGACCTCAACATCCAGCAGCACATGGTGTTCTACGATTGATTTTAGAATTAGATGGTGAAGTTGTTGAAAAAGCTGATCCACACATTGGTCTACTTCATCGAGGTACAGAAAAATTAATTGAAAACAAAACATATATACAAGCAATTCCTTACTTTGACAGATTAGATTATGTTGCTCCAATGAATCAGGAGCATGCATTTGCTTTAGCTATTGAAAAAATTTTAAAAATAGAAGTACCTATTAGAGCACAATATATAAGAGTTATATTTTGTGAAATTGGTCGAATATTAAGTCATATATTAAATGTAACTACTCATGCGCTTGATGTTGGTGCATTAACACCATCTTTATGGGGATTTGAAGAAAGAGAAACTCTAATGACATTTTATGAAAGAGTTTCTGGATCAAGATTGCATGCTAATTATTTTAGACCAGGTGGCGTTCATCAAGATATGCCAAGAGGTTTGGAAGAAGATATAGGAAAATTTTGTAATTCATTTCCTAAAATTATTGACGACATAGAAACACTTTTAACTGACAATAGAATTTTCAAACAAAGGAACGTTGATATTGGAGTAGTCTCGAAAGAAGATGCATTAGAATATTCTTTTTCTGGAGTTATGATGAGAGGATCAGGTATACCGTGGGATTTAAGAAAATCTCAACCTTATGAATGTTACGATCAACTAGATTTTAAGATACCTATAGGAAAAAATGGAGACTGTTATGACAGATATCTTTGTAGAATAGATGAAATGAGAGAGAGCGTCAAAATAATTAATCAATGTTTAGTTAATATACCAAAAGGTCCAATAAAAACATTAGATGGGAAGATTAGTTTTCCTCCAAAAAAAGAAATTAAAGAATCTATGGAGGCATTAATTCATCATTTTAAATTATTTACAGAAGGTTTTCATGTTGAAAAAGATGAAATTTATTCAGCTGTAGAAGCTCCAAAAGGTGAATTTGGTGTCTATTTAATATCAGATGGGTCAAACATACCATACAAATGTAAGATCAGAGCACCAGGATTTTCTCATTTACAGGCAATGGATTATCTTATCAAAGGTCATATGTTAGCAGATGTTCCAGCAGTTTTAGCTTCTTTAGATCTTGTATTTGGAGAAATAGATCGATGAGTATAAAAAAAATTTCAAAAGATCAACCAAAAAGTTTTGAATTTACTTCAAAAAATTTAGAGATAGCAAACAAAATTATAAAAAATTATCCTGAAGGGAAACATCAAAGCGCTGTTATGCCTCTTCTTTATATTGCTCAAAAACAAAATGATAACTGGATACCTTTAGTGGCTTTGAAATGTATAGCTAAATTTTTGAATATTCCTTCTATAAAAGTTTATGAAGTAGCCACATTTTATACTATGTATAATTTATCTCCAGTTGGAAATTATTTTATTCAGGTTTGCACAACTACCCCATGTATGATCAAAGGTGCTTATGAATTAGTTGAAGTATGCAAGCAAAAAGTATCAGAAAATGAAAATGAACTTTCAAAAGATAAAAGTTGTTCTTGGATGGAAGTTGAATGTTTAGGAGCTTGTATTAATGCTCCAATGATGCAGATTAATGACGATTATTATGAAGATTTAAATAAAGAAAAAACCGAGAAAATAATAGATCAAATTTTAAAAAGTGAAAAACCAAAACCAGGTTCATATAGAGGCCGAACTAATTCAGAACCTGAAAATAACAGAAAAACATTAGTGGATATTAAAAATGCTTGAGGACAAAGATAGAATTTTTCAAAATCTTTATAATGATCTTGGTGAAGATGTCTTTTCAGCTCAAAAAAGAGGCGATTGGGTAAATACTAAGGAAATTTGTTTAAAAGGAAGAGATTGGATTATTAATGAGATCAAATCTTCAGAGCTAAGAGGAAGAGGAGGTGCTGGATTTCCTACTGGACTTAAATGGTCATTTGTACCAAAAGAAATTGGTTCTAGACCACATTATTTAGTAATAAATGCTGATGAATCTGAGCCTGGCACATGTAAAGATAGAGATATATTAAGATTTGAACCTCATAAACTGATCGAAGGATGTTTAATTACATCTTATGCAGTTAATGCACATGTTTGTTATATCTATATTAGAGGCGAATATGTAAATGAGGGAAAAAAATTACAACAAGCGATTGATGAAGCTTATGAAAAAAAGCTAATAGGTAAAAATGCTTCTGATATTGGTTGGGATTTTGATATTTATATTCATTACGGTGCTGGATCTTATATTTGCGGAGAAGAAACAGCATTACTTGAAAGTTTAGAAGGTAGCAAAGGTCTACCGAGATTAAAACCTCCTTTTCCTGCGCTAGTTGGATTATATGGTTGTCCAACAATAATAAATAATGTCGAAACGATAGCTGTTGTGCCTACAATTTTAAAAAGAGGATCTAGCTGGTTTGCTTTGCTTGGAAGACCAAAAAATACTGGCACAAAAATATTTTGTATTTCAGGAAATGTAAATAATCCATGTAACATTGAAGAAGAAATGGGAATACCTCTTAAAGAGTTAATTGAAAAACATGCTGGTGGTGTTGTAGGTGGTTGGAATAACCTACAAGCTGTAATTCCTGGTGGATCTTCAATGCCTTTATTACCCAAAGATGTTTGTGAAACAATTTTAATGGATTTTGATTCTCTAATTGAACAAAAAAGTGGTTTAGGAACAGCAGGCGTAGTTGTAATAAATAAAGATCAAGACATCATAAAATGTATAGCTCGAATAGCTAGATTTTATAAACATGAAAGTTGTGGTCAATGCACTCCTTGTAGAGAAGGAGCTGGTTGGATGTGGAGAATGTTAGAGAGAATGGCCAAAGGCGAAGCTTCTAAGGAAGAAGTAAATATGCTAGCGGATGTTACAAAACAAATTGAAGGACATACTATATGTGCTTTTGGTGAAGGTTCTGCATGGCCAGTGCAAGGATTATTAAGACATTTTAAAAAAGAAATTGAAAAAAGAAATAGTTTTGATCCATTAATAAAAACAAATAAAAATATTCCTTATTTAGTGGATCAACATTTATTAGATAAAGAAAATGCTAAAAGTTAAAGTTAATGACACTGATGTAGAAGTTGAAGAAGGATTAACCGTACTACAAGCTTGCAAACAAGCAGGTGTTGAAATACCTATATTTTGTTATCACGAGAAACTTTCAATAGCTGGAAATTGTAGAATGTGTTTGGTCGAAATAGAAAAATCTCCAAAACCGGTAGCATCTTGCGCAATGACTATTACCGAAGGAATGAATATTAAAACCAATACATCAATGATTGAAAAAGCTCGCAAAGGTGTTATGGAATTTTTATTGGTTAACCATCCTTTAGATTGTCCTGTTTGTGACCAAGGTGGAGAATGTGATTTGCAAGATCAATCAATGTTTTATGGATTAGATAAATCTCGTTACAAAGAAAATAAACGTCAAGTACCAGAAACATATATGGGTCCACTAATTAAAACTCAAATGACGAGATGTATTCATTGTACACGCTGTATAAGATTTGCAACTGAAATTGCAGGTGTTCCGGAACTCGGTGCTATTGGCCGTGGTGAAAATATGCAAATTACAACTTACTTAGAAAAATCAATGGAGTCTGAATTATCAGCAAATGTAATTGATCTTTGTCCTGTTGGAGCATTAACATCAAAACCATATGTATTTGAAGCAAGGCCATGGGATTTAAAAAAGACTGAAACAATAGATGTTATGGACGCTGTAGGATCAAATATAAGAGTTGATACTTATGGTTGGGAAGTAAAAAGAATTTTACCTAGAATTAATGAAGATATCAATGAAGAATGGATATCAGATAAAACGAGATATGCTTGTGATGGAATTCAAAACCAAAGATTGGATACACCTTATTTAAAAAGTGACAATGAATTTAAAAAAATATCATGGGATTTAGCCTATAAAAAAGTTGTAGAAAAGATTAAAGAAACTTCACCAGAAAAAATAGCGGGATTAACTGGCGACCTAACAAATATGGAAACAATGTTTATTGTTAAAGAATTTTTTCAAAAAACAATAAAGTCACAGAATTTGGATTCAAGATCAGATAATTGTTATGTTAACAACAATGATAGACGGAATTATATATTTAATTCCTCATTAAATGGTATTGAAGAAAGTGATTTAATCATTTTAGTTGGTGCCAATCCAAGATATGAAGCCACTATCCTCAATGCAAGGGTTAGAAAATCATTCTTAAATAACAAAACTGAAATATATTCTTTTGGTGATATTGGTGAACTTACATATCCATATAAAATATTAGATAATAAAACTGATACTATTAAAGATATTTTTGAAAATAAAAATGATTTATCTGAAAAAATTAAAAATTCAAAAAAACCAATTATAATTATAGGTCAATCAGCACTTAGACTTAAATCGGGTAAATTTATTTTTGAAGAATTTAAAAAATTTCTTATTTCTATAAATAAAATTACCAAAGAATGGAATTCTTTAAATATACTTTCAAACAACGCATCAACAGTTGCTTCGTATGATTTGAATATATTAAACTCAAAAGATGGAAAAAATGTAATATTAGATAAAATAGAAAACAATAATTTTGATATTTTATTTTTATTTGGTCAAGACAACTTAAATTTTAAAAAGAAAAATGAATTTATTATTTACGTAGGTAGTCACGGTGACAAAGGTGCTGAGATGGCAGATGTAATTTTACCCGGCGCAGCTTACACAGAACAAGATGGATATTATATAAATTTGGAAGGAAAAATCCAGAAAGCTTATAAAGCTTCTTACCCACCTGGTGATGCCAAAGAAGATTGGGAAATAATTAATGAACTTTCAGAACTTTTGAAAAAAAAAAAAATCTACAACAATAAAGAAGAACTTATAGATAGAATGATGAACTATTTAAAATTAGATCAAAAAATTAATAATAAAGATAAAATTATAACTGAATTTTTTAGCGAAAAAATTGTAATAGATCATTTTGACTATTATTATTCCAATGTGATTGCTAGAGCATCAAAAACTATGTCAGAGTGCAGAAATGAAAAGCTAAAAGTTAAATCAACAGGTACTGATGGATAATATTTATTATTATTTAAATTTACTTTTTATAGAAACTTATAAAATATTCTTTTTATTAATTCCTATACTTGTTTCTATTGCAATGGTTATTTGGCTTGATCGAAGAGTTTGGGCATTTGTTCAAAAAAGAAGAGGACCAAACGTTGTAGGCCCGTTTGGTTTATTTCAATCTTTTGCTGATTTTTTAAAATATATTTTTAAAGAAATTATAATTCCCGCAAGTTCAAATAAAATTATTTTTATACTTGCACCAATAGTTACTATGACCTTGGCATTAATTGCATGGGCCGTAATACCTTTTGGTGAAAATTTTGTATTAGCTGATATTAATGTTGGTATACTTTACTTATTTGCTGTCTCGTCATTAGGAGTATATGGAATAATCATGGGTGGATGGGCATCAAATTCAAAATATCCTTTTTTAGGAGCAATAAGATCAGCTGCACAAATGGTTTCCTATGAGGTTTCAATTGGTATTATAATTGTTAATGTTTTACTTTGTGTTGGTTCTTTAAACTTAAGCGACATTGTTTTAGCTCAACAAAAAATTTGGTTTGTTGTTCCTTTATTTCCAATGTTTGTAATATTTTTTATATCAGCGTTAGCAGAAACTAACAGACCACCTTTTGATTTACCAGAAGCAGAGGCGGAATTAGTTGCTGGATACCAAACTGAGTATTCTGGAATGATGTATGCAATGTTTTGGTTAGGAGAATATGCAAACATTTTGCTAATGTGCGCAATGGGGTCAATATTATTTTTAGGAGGTTGGCTTTCGCCAATAGAAATTTATCCATTTAATATAATTCCAAGCCCTCTTTGGTTAATTTTTAAAATCTTGTTCTTATTTATTCTTTTTTCTTTAGTGAAAGCAATAGTTCCAAGATATAGATATGACCAGCTAATGAAACTAGGATGGAAAATTTTTCTTCCATTATCATTAATTTGGGTTGTTTTAACGGCAAGTTATTTATTTTATTTTGATTTATTACCCGCAAACTGATTATGAAAATTTCAAGAATATTTAAAACTGTTTTTATGATCGATTTTATAACCGGTCTACTTATTGCAATTAAAGAGATTTTTAAATCAAAGAAAACAATAAATTATCCTTTTGAAAAAGGAAAAATTAGTCCAAGATTTAGAGGAGAACATGCTTTACGCAGATATCCAAATGGAGAAGAAAGATGTATCGCATGTAAACTATGCGAAGCTATTTGTCCTGCACAAGCAATTACAATTGAATCTACTGAAAGAGAAGATGGTAGTCGAAGAACAACTCGTTATGATATTGATATGATGAAATGTATTTATTGTGGATTATGTGAAGAATCTTGCCCAGTTGATGCAATCGTTCAAGGACCAAATTTTGAATTTGCTACAGAGACAAGAGAAGAATTGTATTATAACAAAGAAAAATTAATGGATAATGGTGATAGATGGGAAAGTATTTTAGCAGCCAATATTAAAGCAGATAATCCTTATAGATAAATATATGATAGTACACTCAATATTTTTTTATATTTTTTCCATAATAGCAATTGTTTCTGCAGTAATGGTAATAGTTTCTAAGAATACCGTTCATTCAGTTTTTTTTTTAATTTTGGATTTTATTAGTATTTCATGCCTTTTTATTATGATCGGAGCTGAATTTATAGGAATGATCATGTTAATAGTTTATGTTGGAGCTGTAGCTGTTTTATTTTTGTTTGTAGTGATGATGTTGAATGTTGCTCAACAAAAAAATCAATGGCTTAGTTCAACAAAAAGTTCAACTCATATACCAGTAGGATTAATCATCAGTCTAGTAATATTTTTTGAACTTATTATTGTTATTGGCGGATGGAAATATAAACCAGATTTAATTAAATCTTTATCTTCATTGGGTATTTCTCCGGAAGTTACTAATACTCATGCCATAGGAAATGTATTATATACTGATTATATTCATCTATTCCAATTAAGTGGAATGATCCTTCTAGTCGCTATGGTAGGAGCGATTGTTTTGACTTTTAGACAAAGAAAAGGAATAAAAAGACAAAGTTATTTTAAGCAAATTTCACGAGAACGCGCTGATACAGTTCAACTAGTAGAAGTTGAAAGTAATAAAGGAGTAAAAATTGATGTTTGAAATTGGTCTGGGACATTACTTAACACTTGGAGCTATTATTTTTACAATAGGTTTGGTTGGAATATTTTTAAGCAGAAAAAATATAATTATTATTTTAATGTGTATAGAATTAATATTGTTAGCAGTTAATATTAATCTAGTATCTTTTTCTATATTTATTAATGATTTAACAGGGCAGATATTTGCTTTATTTATTTTAACTGTTGCAGCTGCGGAGGCAGCAATAGGTTTAGCAATTATCGTAGTTTATTATAGAAATTCTGGAACGATTAGAGTTGAAGAAATAAACAACTTGAAGGGCTAGAATGGAATATATAATTATTTTTTTACCATTAGTAGCTGCAGTAATTTCTGGTTTTTTTGGCAAAAAAATTGGCGAAAGAAATTCTGAAATAGTTACAAGTTTATTTGTTTCAATATCAGCAATTTTATCAATAGTTATTTTTTATAAAGTAACAATTTTGGATTATAATAATAATTTGCTTATTGTTACTTGGATAAACTCAGGATCATTAAATGCAAGTTGGTCAATAAATATTGATACTCTATCAGCAGTAATGTTAGTTGTTGTGACATTAATTTCAGCATTAGTTCATATTTATTCTATTGGCTATATGTCTAATGATCCACACAAGCCAAGATTTATGGCCTATTTATCTCTTTTTACATTTGCCATGATAACTTTAGTTACATCAGATAATTTTCTCCAATTATATTTTGGGTGGGAAGGTGTTGGATTATGTTCTTATTTTTTAATTGGTTTTTGGTTTAAAAAAGAAAGTGCAAATGCAGCCGCAATTAAAGCGTTTGTTGTAAATAGAATTGGAGATTTTGGTTTTGCACTTGGAATATTTCTAATTTTTTATTTATTTGGAACTGTAAATTATAATGAAGTATTTCATTTAGTTCCTTCAACTCTAGAAAAAGAATTAATATTTTTAGGAATTCACATAAATGCAATTGATTTAATTTGTATACTTCTTTTTATTGGAGCAATGGGTAAATCTGCTCAAATTTTTTTGCATACTTGGTTACCAGATGCTATGGAAGGACCTACACCTGTTTCAGCCTTAATACATGCTGCAACTATGGTGACAGCTGGTGTATTCCTTGTTGTAAGATGTTCTCCAATTTTTGAATATTCTGAACTGGCATTAAATTTAATTACAATTGTTGGGATGAGTACTGCGTTCTTTACAGCGACGATTGCTTTAGTGCAAAATGATATAAAAAAAATTATTGCATATTCCACTTGTAGCCAACTTGGCTATATGTTTTTTGCTGCTGGTGTAGGAGCATATAATGTTGCGATGTTTCATTTATTTACGCATGCCTTTTTCAAGGCATTATTATTTTTGGGCTCAGGTTCTGTCATACATTCTTTTAAAAACGAGCAAGATATAAGCCAAATGGGTAATGTTTGGCAAAAACTTCCTTACACATGGATTTTGATGATAATAGGCACTTTAGCTTTAACTGGATTTCCTTTTCTTTCAGGATTTTATTCAAAAGATGCAATTATTGAATTTGCTTACTTAAAAGGTAATACAACAGGTTATTATGCAGCTGGAATAGGAATTTTTACTGCTTTTTTAACATCAATTTATTCATGGAGACTAATTTTTAAAACTTTCCATGGGACATATAATAATCAAAAACTTAAAAAAGATAGCATACATGAATCTCCAATGGTTATGATAATACCATTAATAGTTCTTGCAATTGGCGCAATATCATCAGGTTATTTATTTAAGGAATTGTTTATTGGTCAATATAGTAGTACTGAGTTTTGGGGTAATTCAATTAAATTTCTAGAACCATTAAGCACCAATCATCCACCAATGTGGTTTTTATTGTTTACACCAATATTGGTAATTAGTTCCATACCAATTGCATATTATTTATTCGTAAAAAATAAGTCTATTTTAGATGAGTTAGTTAAAGGCAATCAACCTCTTTACAAATTTTTATTAAACAAATGGTATTTTGATGAGCTTTATGATCAAGTTTTTGTTAAATTTTCAAAAAATATTGGCTTATTTTTTTGGAAAAAAATAGATGTAAAAATTATTGATCGATTCGGCCCAGATGGCATTTCTAGTTTAATAAAAAATTTTTCTATTCGAGCAGTTAAATTTCAAAGTGGTTTAATTTATCAATATGCATTTGTAATGCTTCTTGGTTTTACTATTTTATTGACTTTACTAATATTAAAATAATGAATTTTCCCATTTTATCATCATTAATTTTATTGCCAACAATTGGAGCGCTGTTTATTTTTTTTTCAAAAACTAATTCAAAAAAATATCAGAGTAGTAAGTATGTTGCTTTATTTGTCTCTTTTACAAATTTTTTTTTATCTTTATATCTTTGGTTTTTATTCGACTCCACAACCCATGAATTTCAATTTGTAGAGAATCGTGAATGGATTAAAGGTTTTGTAAACTATAAAGTTGGAGTAGATGGAATTTCTATTTTATTTATTATTTTAACAACTTTAATTTCTCCTTTATGTATTGTTTCTGTAAATAGTACTGTCAAAAAAAGTCTAAAGAATTTTCTAATTGCAATATTATTAATGGAAACATTAATGATTGGAGTCTTTTGTGCACTAGACTTATTTGTTTTCTATCTCTTCTTTGAAGGAGGATTAATTCCAATGTTTTTAATTATTGGAATTTGGGGTGGTGAGCGACGAGTTTATTCAGCTATTAAATTCTTTCTTTATACTTTACTTGGTTCAGTACTAATGTTGATCGCAATTATCTCAATATATTGGATAACTGGTACAACTGATGTTATTGAATTATACGAAATAGGTATAGATATAAAGTACCAGAATTTACTTTGGTTAGCATTCTTTAGTTCTTTTGCAGTTAAAACACCAATGTGGCCCTTTCATACTTGGCTACCTGATGCTCATGTAGAAGCTCCTACTGCTGGATCTGTTTTGCTTGCTGCTATTTTACTTAAGATGGGCGGTTATGCTTTCATCCGGTTTTCCTTAGGCTTATTTCCAATTGCTTCTGATTATTTTGTTCCATTAATCTATTTTTTGAGTCTAGTTGCGATTGTCTATACTTCTTTAGTTGCATTGATGCAGGAAGATATGAAAAAATTAATTGCCTATTCATCAGTAGCTCATATGGGTTTTGTTACTTTGGGCATTTTTACAATTACTCAACAAGGTATCGAAGGTAGTATATTTCAAATGATAAGCCATGGATTAGTTTCGGCTGCACTATTTTTATGTGTTGGAGTTGTTTATGAGAGAATGCATACAAGGTTAATAAATAGATATGGAGGTATCGTATCTATAATGCCAAAATATTCCCTATTATTTATGATTTTTATTTTGGGCTCCATTGGATTGCCAGGAACAAGCGGTTTTGTAGGTGAATTTTTGATATTAATGGGAACATTTAAGAAAAGTTTTTTAGTAGCTACGATAGCTAGTCTAGGAGTTGTACTTGTAGCTGCATATATGCTTTGGTTATATCGTAGAATAATATTTGGTGAATTAATCCATAAAGATTTAAAAAAAATGCTAGATTTAAATAAATCAGAAATCTTTATTTTATGGAGTCTAGCAATTCCAATTTTATTTTTTGGTTTTTATCCAGAACCTTTAATTAATACTATTGAAATTTCCGTTAATAATTTAATTGAAATGTATAATTCAAATTTACAAATTAATTTAGCAGAAAATAATTAATGACTAATTTAAATTTAATTTTCCCAGAAATATTTATTTCACTTGCTATAATGTTTTTATTAATTGTAGGTGTTTTTAAAAAAAATAGTTCAAATTTAATTTATAATTTAACAATTATATCTTTGCTTATTGCTTTGGCACTAATTTTTAATTATCCAATTGAAACTGAACTTAGCTTATTTAATGAAAGTTATAAAATTGATTACTTATCAACTTTTATGAAAATATTAACTTTAGTATCGGGTATTTTTGTTATGTTAACCTCATCAAAATACGTACAAATTACTAAAATCTTAAAAATTGAATATCCAGTTTTACTATTAAGCTCGATATTAGGAATGATGGTTATGATCAGTTCAAATGATCTAATTGTATTTTATATGGGCCTGGAATTACAATCTTTATCTTTGTATGTTTTGGCTTCGTTTAATACAAAAAATTTATTGTCATCTGAATCTGGAGTTAAATATTTTGTTTTAAGTGCATTATCTTCAGGACTTCTTTTATATGGATGTTCATTAATATATGGTTTTTCAAATTCTACTAATTTTATTTTGATAGCTGAAAATTTAAATTCAAGTAACTATGGCCTAACTTTTGGAATTGTTTTTATATTAGTTGGATTAGCTTTTAAAATTTCTGCTGTTCCTTTCCATATGTGGGCACCTGATGTTTATCAAGGTTCACCTACATCAGTAACTATATTTTTTGCAGTATTACCAAAAATAGCTGCATTAACTGTCTTCATAAGATTTTTATATATCCCATTTATTAACTTGATAGATCAATGGCAGATGATAATTGTATTTTTATCTATTGCATCTATGTTATTTGGTGCAATTGCAGCAATTGGACAAAAAAATTTAAAAAGACTAATTGCATATAGTTCAATTGGACATATGGGTTATGCTTTAGCAGGCTTATCCGTTGGTAGTAATGAAGGGATACAAAGTGCTATTGCATATATCTCAATATATTTAATCATGAATTTAGCATTTTTTAGTTGTTTATTCATGATTAGAAAAAGTGAAAATTATTTTGAAAATATAGAAGATCTTACAGGTTTGTCAAAAAATCATCCAATTTTATCAATCTCTTTATTGATTGTTCTTTTTTCTTTAGCTGGAATTCCACCCTTAGCAGGATTTTTTGCAAAATTTTATATTTTTATGGCTGTAATTGAACAATCAATGTATTTTTTAGCTGTTATTGGATTGTTATCAACAGTAATTGCAGCATATTATTATTTAAGAATAATCAAAATTATTTATTTTGATCCAGAAAAAGAAAAATATGACACTGATCATCATTTAGGTCTTAAAGTTTCGTTAGCTATATCAACGATATTTATTCTTTTTTATTTCATTTATCCAAGTGGTCTAACTGAAATAATTTCTAAGATAAATATTATTTAATGAAGTTAAAAAAATTTTTTTATAAAAAAATAAACAGTACTAATGATATGGCAATACAAAAAATTAAAAATGGATTTAGCCGAGGATTAGTATTTGCTGTGGAACAAAAAAAAGGTAAAGGTCAATATGGAAAAAAATGGATTTCACTAAAAGGAAATTTATTTTTATCAGTTTTTGTCGAGATCAATAAACAGATATCACTCAAAAAAATTACTTATCTTAATTGTCAAATAATTAAAAAAATTTTATCGAAATTATTTAAAATTAAATTATCAATAAAACTTCCTAATGATTTACTACTAAATAAGAAAAAAGTTTGCGGAATATTACAAGAAACTATAATTAATAATGATAAAAAATTTATCATTATAGGTATAGGAATTAATTTAATAAAAAACCCAATAATTAAAAATTATCCAACTACTAATTTATTAGAAGAAACGGGGCTTAAAATTACTAGGTTTAAATTATTAAATGTAATAAAAAAGGATTTTGAAAAAAATTTAAAAAAATTTTCATTAAAATGATGAATTTATTAATAAGATAAAATGTATTTAATAGGCGATATAGGCAACACCGAAGTAAAAATATGTGCTTTTAATAGGAATAAAAAATTATTAAAAAAAATAATTTTAAAATCTAATTTAATCACTAATAAATATTTATATAAACATCTAATTTTTTTAAAATCAAAAAAATATAAATTACACCATGCAATTTTTTGTAGTGTTGTTCCAAAATATTATAATAAAATTAAATTTTTTATTAAAAAAAAATTAAATATAAATTGTACTGAACTTAAAGAACTTAAACTTGATAAACTTATTAAAATAAAAGTTAATAGAAAACAGATCGGATCTGACCGTCTTTCAAATGCAATAAGTGTAATTGATAACAAAAATAATTATGTCATAGTTGATTTTGGTACGGCTACAACTTTTGATGTTGTTGTAAAAAATAATTATTTAGGAGGTATCATTGCCCCTGGTGTAAATCTCTCTTTAAATACTTTAATTTCAAAGGCTTCATTAATTCCATCTTTAGCTTTAACGAGTGTTAATAATATATTAGGAAAAAATACTAAATCTGCTGTAAAATCGGGTTTTTATTGGGGCTACGCTGGTTTAATTGACAACATAATTAAAAAAATTATTGATCAAACTAATAATAAATATAAAATTATTTTTACTGGTGGTCTTTCTCATCTTTTCAAAAAAACTATAGATGTTAAGGTTAAGATTGATCGAGATTTAACAATTAAAGGTCTTTTAAAGGTTATCCATTTATTAAAGCAAAAATGAAAGAAGAATTATTATTTTGTCCTCTGGGGGGATCGGGTGAAATTGGCATGAACATGAATTTATATGCCTATGGTAAACCAGATGATCAAAAATGGATAATAGTTGATGTTGGAGTTACATTTGCAGATGATAGTTTGCCAGGAATTGATTTAATTTATCCGGATCCTGGATTTATAATTGATAAAAAAGATAAATTACTTGGCATTATCTTAACCCATGCACATGAAGATCATATAGGCGCTATTGCTTATGTATGGCCAAAATTAAAATGTAAAATTTATGCAACACCATTTACAGCTACTTTAATTACACAAAAATTTAAAGAAAAAAAAATTGATATAATTCCTTATTTAACAATCGTTAGTTTAAATGGAACTGTAAATCTTGATCCATTTAAAATTGAATTTGTAACTCTCACTCATTCAATTCTTGAACCTAATGGTCTTAAAATAGAAACACCAGTGGGAAATATTTTTCATACAGGAGATTGGAAATGTGATCCAAATCCACTTATTGGTGAAAAAGTTAATTCAGATCAACTCAAGGAAATTGGTAATAATGGAGTTCTTGCCATGATATGTGACTCTACAAACGTGTTTAGCAAAGGTAGAGCTGGATCTGAATCAGATGTTAGAAAAAGCATGTTAAATATTATTTCAAGACTTAATAAAAGAATTCTCGTAACTTCATTTGCATCAAACGTAGCAAGAATGGAAACTGTTTTTTATTGCGCTAAAAAAACTGAAAGGCTGATATCTTTAGTTGGAAGATCGATGCATAGAATTTATAATGCTGCTAAACAATGTGGATATTTACAAAATGTTATTGAACCAATTGATCCAAGAAAAGCAAAAAAAATTTCTAGAGACAAAATCATATATTTGTGTACTGGCAGTCAAGGCGAGCCTATGGGCGCTTTAAATAGGATTTCAAATTATATGCACCCAGATGTTTTTATTGAAAAAGGAGATGCCGTAATATTTTCTTCTAAAATCATTCCAGGCAATGTTCGTAAACATTATAATCTTCATAACAAATTATTAAAAGACGGTATTGAGGTTATTTCTGAAGAAACTGAATTTGTTCATGTATCAGGCCATCCTAATCGAGAAGATTTAAAAGATATGTACAATTGGATTAAGCCAAAATCTGTTATCCCCGTTCATGGTGAACATAGACATATGAAAGAACAAATCAATTTTGCTAAGGAAATGCAAGTTCCTTTTCCTGTTCAAGTAGAGAATGGAGATATTGTAAAATTATACCCAGGCGAAAAACCTCATGTTTACGATAAAGCTCCAAGTGGCAGATTATGTGTTGATGGGAATATTTCAATTGAAGAAGATTCTTCTTTTATTAAGGAAAGAAAAAACCTAGCAAATAACGGTTTTATAGCAGTTACTATAATTATTTCACCAAAAGGAAGCATACATGATAAACCCTTATTAACTATTAAAGGACTCCCTGTTTTTGAAAAAGATGATTTCAAATACGGACTTGAAGAAGAAATTAAAAAAACAACTAAAGCGTTTTCATTAAAAAATATTAAACAAGAAGAAAATCTTATCGAAGCTCTTAAGAACGTATGTAAGAAATATTCTAAAGAAAAAACTGGAAAAAAACCTGTAACTAATATTAATATAATGAGAATTTAATTACATGTAATTTTTTTTAGTTTATATATATTGATGATATAATAATTATTTTATTTTAATATTTAATGTACTTTTCAAAATCATTTATTCCTATTCTAAAAAACAACCCTACTGAAGCAAAAATAAAGTCTCATCAATTAATGCTTAGAGTTGGAATGATCAAACAATCTTCAGCAGGCATCTATTCTTGGTTGCCTTTAGGTTTTAAAGTTATGAAAAAAATTGAAAAAATTGTCAGAGAAGAACAAGATAAAATTGGTACACAAGAAATATTAATGCCAACTATACAATCTAGTGAAATTTGGAAAGAGAGTGGCAGATATGAAGATTATGGGGATGAAATGTTGAGAATTAAAGATCGCAAAAATAGAGAAATGTTATATGGGCCGACAAATGAAGAATTAATTACTGATATTTTTAGAACAAGCATTAAATCATACAAATCTTTGCCTCAACTTTTATATCATATTCAATGGAAGTTTAGAGACGAACTTAGACCTAGATTTGGAATAATGCGATGTAGAGAATTTTATATGAAAGATGCTTACTCATTCGATATAAATGATGAAGAAGCTTCTTTTTCTTATAATAAATTTTTTCTTTCATATTTAAAAACTTTTAAAAAATTAGATTTGTCAGCAATTCCTATGGCTGCTGATACAGGACTGATTGGAGGGAATCTTTCTCATGAATTTATTATTTTAGCAGATACAGGAGAAAGTAAAATATTTACAGATAAAAGAATTTTTGATGTTAACAATGAGGATGCTAAAATTGAAAAAAAATCATTAACAGATTTAAGAAAAAAATATGAAGCATTTTATGCTGTAACTGATGAAAAATATAATCAAAATGAATTTGAGAAAAATGTTTCTGAAGAATATAGATTAAAAACAAAAGGTATTGAAGTAGGGCATATTTTTTATTTTGGAGACAAATATTCAAAATCAATGAACGCTGCTGTTGATTTTAAAGGGAAAAAAGAGTTTGTAAAAATGGGTTCTTACGGTATTGGAGTATCAAGACTAGTAGGAGCAATAATCGAGGCAAAATACGATGACAAACAAGAAATCATGAAATGGCCATTAGCAGTAGCGCCATATGATTGTGCTATTCTTCCACTAATCAACAAAAATGATAATACTAATTTAGAAAAGGCCGACAAAATATTTGAATATTTTAAAAACATACAGATAGATACTATTATTGATGATACAAGCGAAAATTTTTCTGCAAAAATAAAAAAATTTAATTTAATAGGAATACCTTACCAAATTATGATTGGAAAAAAAGCAAAAGGCGATCTTTTTGAATTTAAAGAAATAGGAAAAGATTCCAAAAATTTAACAATAAAACAAATTTCAGATATTATTATCAATAAGAAAAAAATAAATTGATTTCAAAATTAGAAAAAGAAGTAACCTTAAGATATTTAAAAACCAGAAAAAAAGATGGCTTTTTAAATATAATATCAATTTTTTCATTTGTAGGAATCAGTTTAGGTGTAGCTGTTTTAATAATAGTTATGTCAGTTATGAATGGATTTCGCACAGAATTAGTTGAAAAAATTATTGGGTTCAATGCACATGCTGTTGTTAAACCTTATGATCAGCCTATAAATAAAGAAAATCTTAAGAATAAAGAATTAAAAACTTTGTCTAATAAATTATTATTTAGCAACAGTAGTGAAGGTGTACTAATAAATAAAAATTACACCAAAGGCTTACAGTTAAGAGGTTATACAACAAATGGATTCGAAAAACTAGATATTGTAAAAAATCAAAATTTTTATGGGAATGGAAAATTAATTTCAAAACATATATCTATTGGAAAAGAATTAAGCATTAATTTTAATATAAATATTGGAGATAAAGTTTTAATTATGTCACCTTCTGGAGTTCAAACAATAGTAGGAAATTTACCTAAACAAGAAACTTATATTGTCGACTCTATTTTTGATAGTGGATTAGCTGATTTTGATCAAAATATAGCTTTTATAAATATAAAAGATTTAGAGAATTTATTTGATTTAGATGAATCTGAAAGATTTTTAGAAATTTATCTAAAAGATCCAAAAAAAATTGATTTTGCCAAAAAAAAACTAAAAGAAATTTTTAATAAAGAATACATTTATACTTGGTCTGATTTAAACAAATCTTTATTTTCTGCATTGAAAGTTGAAAGGAATGTAATGTTTATAATATTATCTTTAATAATTATTGTTGCTGCCTTTAATATTATTTCAGGATTAACAATTCTTGTAAAAAATAAAACAAAAGAAATAGCAATATTAAAATCTATAGGAGTTCAAAATAAATCTATCGCAAAAATTTTTTTTATGGTTGGTTTTTTAATTGGTTCAACAGCGACTCTTTTTGGAATATTATTAGGAGTATTGTTTTCTACTTATATTGAAAATATTAGACAATTGTTAAGCAATATTTTTAATATTAGTTTGTTTCCTGAAGAAATATATTTTTTAAGTAAAATGCCGTCAGAAATTAATGTATATTCAATTTTTTTAATAGCTATATGTTCAATAATAATAACCTCTATTGTTTCTATATATCCGGCAATTAAAGCTTCTAAATTAGATCCAGTAAAAGCACTAAAATATGAATAACCTTATTGTAATCAAAAATCTTGTTAAACAATACAACTCCCATAAAAAAATTAAGATTTTAAATAAAATTAATTTTTCATTCAAAAAAGGTAAAATTTATTCTTTAGTTGGTCCATCAGGTTCAGGCAAATCTACTTTGTTAAATTTATTATCACTTATAGATAGACCATCTTCTGGACATATAAAAATTGCTAATAAAAATATAAATTTTTCAGACGCATCTATTAATGATGAATTAAGAGCTAATAAAATTGGAATTATTTATCAAGATAATAATCTCCTACCGGATTTTAATGCATTAGAAAATGTCTACTTGGCTAGATTAGCTATTGATAACAATAAAAATAAAGCAATTGAAGATTCTAAAAAAATTATAAAAAATTTAAAGTTATATAAAAGATTAGAACATTTTCCATCTGAACTGTCAGGGGGAGAGATACAAAGAATAGCTATTGCAAGAGCTTTAATAAATTCACCTGAGATAATTCTTGCCGATGAACCAACTGGAAGTTTAGATTATAAGAATGCAAAAGAAGTATTTAAAATTTTATTTAAATTAAAAAGAGCCAATAGATTGATAATTTTTGCAACTCACAATAGATATTTTGCTAATATGGCAGATTGTAAAATAGAATTAATTGGTGGTAAGATAAAAGCTTCCTATGCAAGAATCGCTAAATAAGAATTTCAATCATTTAAAAATACACACTCAATATTCAATTTGTGAAGGAGCTGTAAAAATCGAAGAACTCAAAGATTTTTGTAAAAATAATATAATTCAATCCGTTGGCTTGTCTGACACTGTAAATCTATGTGGTGCATTAGATTTTTCTGTAAATATATCTAAATCAGGATCGCAACCAATTATTGGAACTCAAATTTTTTTTAAATTTAATGATGTCTTAGGTTTAGTTCCATTAATAGCATTAAATAAAAATGGGTATAAAAGAATTATTGAACTTTCATCAAAATCATATTTAGAAAATGATAATTTATCCAGTCCTCATTGTAATTTTGAAGATTTATTAATTGAACATGAAGGAATATCGGTATTTTCAGGTTCAGTAAATGGGTTGATTGGCAAACTTTTTAACAAAGGAAGATTAAATGAAATAGATGAAATATATAAAAAAATTAATTCAATTTATAAAGACAATTTTTTTATAGAAATACAAAGACATGGAGATCAAAATGAAAAGTCTTTTGAAAATTTTAATCTAAATAAATCAAAAGAATTACAAATACCTATTATAGCAACTCATGAAGTTTTTTATCTTGATAAAAGTATGCATGATGCACATGATGCTTTAACTTGCATTGGTTCAAAAACCTATGTTAATGACAAAAATAGAATAAAATTAACAAGTCACCATTACTTTAAAACCCATCAAGAAATGACTGATTTGTTTTCAGATCTACCCGAAGCATTAGAAAATAATTATAACTTTCCCTATCGTTGTAATTTTAGACCTCTACCTTCAAAGCCAATTTTGCCAAATATAAGTTCTGAAAAAGGAATAAATGCGAATGATTTATTAAAAAAGGAAGCTGAAGAGGGTCTTGTAGAAAAATTTTTGAAAGTTTTTAAAATAAAAGAAAAAGAAGTTGATCTAAATGAAAATTATAAAGAATACAAGGTTAGATTAAACCATGAAATTAAAATCATACAAGAGATGAACTATTCTAGTTATTTTCTAATTGTTTCTGATTATATCAAATGGGCTAAAAAAAATAAAATACCTGTAGGTCCTGGCAGGGGGTCTGGAGCGGGATCTTTGGTTGCGTGGTGTATGTCAATTACCGATATAGACCCAATTAAATTTAATTTGATTTTTGAAAGGTTTTTAAATCCAGATAGAATTTCTATGCCAGATTTTGATATAGATTTTTGCGAGGAAAAAAGAGATCTTGTTTTTCAATACTTGACTAAAAAATACAAAGATAGTGTTGCACACATTATTACTTTTGGAAAATTAAAAGCTAGAATGGTTATTAGAGATGTTGGAAGAGTATTAGGTCTTCCTTATGGGTTTGTTGACAGTATATGTAAAATGATTCCATTTAATCCATCAAGACCAATGAGTCTTTCTGAATGTATTAATATTGAACCAAGATTACAGAAATTAATTAATGATGATACACGAGTAAAAAAATTAGTTGATTTGTCATTAAAGCTTGAAGGTTTGAATCGAAATGTTGCAACCCATGCTGCTGGCGTTGTTATTGCTGATAAAAAATTAACTGAAATTGTTCCTTTATATAAAGATTCTTCATCAGATCTTTTATTACCCTCAACTCAATTTGATATGTACTCAGCAGAAAATGCAGGTTTAGTTAAATTTGATTTTCTTGGTCTTAAAACATTAACTGTTATAAAAAAAACAGAAGATTTAATAAACGCAAATAATAAAGAATTTAAAATTGAAAATATAAATTATGAAGATCAAAAAGTTTATAAACTTTTATCTAGTGGAAAAACTGTTGGCTTGTTCCAACTTGAAAGTTCTGGAATGAGAGAAGCTTTAATTCAAATGCGACCAAATCGATTTGAAGATATAATAGCTTTAGTTGCTTTATATCGACCAGGTCCTATGAGCAACATTCCAATTTACAATGATTGTAAGAATGGAAAAAAAGATCCAGATTATCTTCATCCTAAATTAAAAGAAATATTAAAACCAACCTATGGTGTAATTATTTATCAGGAACAAGTTATGCAAATTGCTCAAACTTTATCAAGATTTACAGCAGGAGAAGCTGATATTTTAAGATGGGCAATGGGTAAAAAGAAAAGAGCAGAAATAGAAAAACAAAAACAAAGATTTATTGAAGGTGCAGCTAAAAATGGAATTAGTAAAGAAATAGCAGCAGGAATATTTTTAAAAATAGAACCGTTTGCCGAATATGGTTTTAATAGAAGTCATGCTGCAGCTTACGCTATTATAGCCTATCAAACAGCATATTTAAAAACTTATTATCCTCATGAATTTTTTGCTGCTTCAATGTCTATGGAATTATCAAATCAAAATAAATTAAGTGAATTCTATGAGGAACTTAGAAGAATAAATATTAATATTGTAAGACCAGACATTAATAGATGTTTTGCTGATTTTAGATCAGATAAAAAAAATTTCTTTTATGCTTTGGGGGCTTTAAAAAGCGTTGGTTACGAAGCTATTTCAAATATTGTTAAAGAAAGAGAAAATAATGGAAAATTTAAATCTTTAAATAATTTTATAAACAGGGTAAACCCAAAAGATATTAATAAGCTTCAACTTGAAGGCTTGGTCAAAGCTGGAGCTTTTGATGAAATTAATTCTAATAGACAATATTTATTCAATTCTATTCCCAATATTATTCTTAAATCAAAAAATAACTTTGAAAATAAATCAATAAATCAGATTGGACTTTTTGATGTTGAAGATGATAATAATGATAATATTCAGGTAAAAATCAAAGATTGGTCTATTGAAGAAAGGTTATCAAAAGAATTTGAAACATTAGGTTTTTTTATTTCAGACCATCCACTTAATCAATTTAAATATATTTATAAAGAATATAAGATTATAGACTTTGCAGATTTTAATACTGTTCAAGAGATTAAAGAAACAAATATAGCTGCAACAGTTTTAAATATACAAGAAAAAAAAACACAAAAAGGTAATTCATATGCAATTGTTAAGTTTTCAGATCTAAGCAGTGTTTTTGAGCTTTTTATATTTTCAGATATTTTAGAAATGAATAGAAAAATATTAGTAGAGGGAAATTCATTAATTATTACTTTAGTAAAAAATCTCTCTGATGAAGAAAATAGATTTAAAAAAATTAATGTGAAAAAAATAGCTTTACTTAAGGAATTAATTAATAAGCCAATTAAAGAAATTCAATTTAAATCTGAAAATATAAAGTTTTTCAAAAGCATATTTAATTTATCTAAAACAAATGCTCAAACCGAAGTAAAACTTGTAATCAAAGATAATGGTAAAAATTTAATATTTAAATTAAAGGATAAAAGGTATATTGATAGAAAAACACTTGAATCTTTGAATGATAAAGCTATTTCATCGTTAATTAATTAAAAAAATACTTGTTTTCTTTATAATTAATTTGTAAACAACTGCTTAAATTAACACGCACACAATTTGTGGTTTTATACCTCCGGTCCTTAAGTGGAAATAATTGTGGTGGCATAACCGGGAAAAAATATGAAGATACCTAACATAACTATCCAACAACTATTAGAAGCTGGAGTTCATCTTGGTCACAAAACACTTAGATGGAACCCAAAAATGAAAAAATATATCTTTGGAAAAAGAAATTCAATTCACATCATTGATTTAACTCAAACTTTAGAGCTAACCAATGTAGCTTTAGAGAAAGTTTACGATTGTATCCAAGGCAATGGTAAAATTCTTTTTATTTCAACTAAAAAACAAGCATCTGAAGCAATTGCAAATTTAGCCAAAAGTACTGATCAATATTATGTAAATCATCGATGGTTAGGTGGCATGTTAACTAATTGGGGCACAATCTCAAATTCTATAAAAAAATTACAAAAAATTAATATAGATCTTTCTTCTGAAAATAGAGGTTTTACAAAAAAAGAACTTCTAAAAATGAGGATACTAAGAGACAAGCTTCTAAGATCACTAGGTGGAATTGTTGAGATGAAAAAAATTCCAGATTTAGTTTTTGTAATTGATACAAACTACGAGTCTTTAGCAATCAAAGAGTCGATTAAATTGGGTATTCCTATAATTGCAATTCTTGACACAAATTCTGATCCAGAAGGAATTGATTTTCCTATTCCTGGAAATGATGATGCCAGAAGATCAATTGATTTATATTGTAATTTACTCCAAGAAACTATTGAAAATGCAAAAAAAGAAACACCAAAAGTTTCTGAAGAAAAAATAATAAAAGAAGACAAAAAAGAAGAAAAGCCTTTTATACAAAAATTGAAAAATCTAAAGAACAAGATACTTCTAAATTAAATTAATAAATCAAACTATTTATGAGTGATATAGAAAAAATTAAACAGTTGAGAAAATCAACTGGAGCAGGTTTTAAAGATTGTAGTTCAGCCCTAGAAGAGGGAAAGGGTGATATTGGCAAAGCAATAGAAATTTTAAGAATAAAAGGAATATCTAAAGCTTCTAAAAAAATGTTAAGAGAAGCTAAAGAAGGTGTAATTGCTGCAAGTGGAGATGGTCAAAAAACTTCAATCATAGAAGTTAATTGTGAAACTGATTTTGTAGCAAAAAATAATAATTTTATTAATTTCGTAAAAGAATTAAGTGAATTAAATAACCAATGTGATTCAAATGTAGAAAAGCTAAAAAATTCAAAGATGCAAAATGGCAAAATAGTAAATGAAAATTTAGTTGCCTTAATTGCTAAAATTGGTGAAAAAATAACTATAGGCAGAACAAAAACAATAAGTCACCCTGGTACCAAAAATTTTACTTATCATCATACAGTAGTTAAAGATAATTTATCCAAATTAGCTGTAGTTGCTTCATTAGAAACTAAAGAAAAATCCAAAAATTTAGATTTATTTGGAAAACAATTGACAATGCATATTGCTGCTTCTAATCCACTCGCATTAGATTCTGAAGGTATAAAAAAGGAAATTTTAGAAAAGGAACAAGAATTGATTTCAAAAGAGCTAAAAAATTTAGGAAAACCAGAAGAAATTGCAAAAAAAATTAGTATTGGTAAACTTAATAAATTTAAAGAAGAAAATAGTTTACTATCTCAGCCATGGGTTATGGAACCAAAAAGAAAAGTTAAAGATGTTATGAATGATCTAAAAATATCTGATTTAAAAATAAAAGATTTTTATAGATTAAAAATCGGTGAATAATGTTTAACGACAAAACTTACAGTCAAAAAATGGATAAAACATTTAATGTTTTTACTAAGGAACTTTCTTCGTTAAGAACGGGTAGAGCCAATGCAAGCATGCTTGATTTAGTTAAAGTTGAAGTTTATGGACAAAAGATGCCAATAAATCAATTAGCTACAATAACAACTCCAGAACCGAGGATTATAAATATTCAAGTGTGGGATTTAAACAATGTGAATTTAATTGATTCTGCGATTAATAAATCAGAATTAGGTTTGAATCCACAAATAGATGGTCAATTAATAAGACTTCCAATTCCAGATTTAAGCGAAGAAAGAAGAAATGAAATTAAAAAAATAATAAAATCAACTGGTGAAAAATGCAAAGTTTCAATAAGAAATATAAGACGTGAAGCAAATGATGAATTAAAGAAGTTATTAAAATCTAAAGATATTAGTGAAGATGATGAAAAAAAATTTGAAAAAATAATTCAAAAAACAACAGATCAACATATTAAACTAATTGATGAAAAAGTTATTTCTAAGGAAAAAGAAATAATGACCATATGAATCTAATACAACATGTAGCCATCATTATGGATGGCAATGGACGTTGGGGTGTAAAAAAAAGAAAATCAAGAAATTATGGTCACCAGCAAGGTCTTAAATCAGTAGAATTAATAATAAAACAAACTATTAAAGAGAAAATAAAATTTCTTACACTATATGCTTTTTCAACAGAAAATTGGAAACGACCCAAAAATGAAATAAATTTTTTATTTAAACTTTTAGAAAATTTTTTAGTAAATAAGATTGATGATCTTAATAAAAATGGAATAAAATTAAAAGTTATTGGAGATAGAAATATATTTTCAAAAAAATTAAAAAAAATCCTTAATAATTCAGAAAAAATTACGAACAAAAACAATAAATTACAAATAAACTTGGCATTAAACTACGGAGCCAAAAAAGAATTAGTTTCAGCGTTTAATATTATAAAAAAAAATAAACAAAAAATAACAGAAAAAAGTATTAGCAATAATCTATTTACTAACAATATTCCAGATCCTGAAATTTTAATTAGGACTGGAAATACTCATAGATTAAGTAATTTTTTATTATGGCAAATTGCATATTCTGAAATTTTTTTTGTAAAAAAACTATGGCCTGATTTTAATACTAATGATTTTAAACAGATTATTAATAAATTTAAAAATATAAAAAGGAATTTTGGTAGTGTCAAATGACAAAACAATTTTTTTATAGAATTTTAACTTCTATTTTTTTATTCTTCGCGGTTTATTTGATGTTTATTGATAATATTTTTTTAATATTATTTTTGTCAATTATTTTCATTATTTCTTATTATGAGTTTTACAAATTAATTATTTTAATTAAAATGAATCTTAAATTAATTTATTTCAATTTTATTTTCTATAATATTTTATTCTCTTTATATTTATCATTTTTTACAATAATAATTTACAATTCTATAGTTCATGAAAGTAATGATAAAATATTTATATTATTTATTCTTTTTATATGTATTCTAACTGATGTAGGAGGAATTTTTTTTGGTAAACTAATTGGAGGTAAAAAATTAACTAAAATTAGTCCAAATAAAACAATAGCCGGAAGCATTGGTGGATTTATTTTGTCTTTTTTATGTTTGCTATTTTTTTTAGCTTTTATTTCGAATTATTCTTTATTTAATTTATTAATACTAGCTATAGCAACTAGTTTTTTTTCACAAATTGGAGATTTGTTTGTTTCATTTCTTAAAAGAAAAGCTAAAGTTAAGGATACCGGCAAAATTTTGCCAGGTCATGGTGGTATGCTCGATAGAATTGATGGAATTTTGTTAGGTTTACCTCTAGGAATTGTTATTTTCAATCTATTAAATTAAAGTATATGTCAATTAAAATAGCAATCTTAGGTTCCACAGGATCTATAGGAACAACTACAGTTAATATTATCAAAAAAAATTTAAAAGATTTTAAAGTAATTTTTTTATCAACTAATAATAATGTAATAAAAATTTACCATCAGGCAATAGATCTTAAAGTAAAAAATGTAATTATAATAAATAAAAAAAAATATTTAAGATATAAACAAAAATTTATTAAAAAAAAAATAAAAGTTTTCCACGATCATTTAAAAATAAAAAAAATAATTAAAAAAAAAAATGACTATACCATGTGTTCAATTTCAGGTTTGTCAGGATTAAAACCAACTCTTGAAGCAATCAAATATAGTAAAACTGTTGGTATAGCAAACAAAGAATCAATTATTTGTAGTTGGAATATTATAAAAAAAAAATTAAAAAAAAATAAAACTAATTTTATTCCAATCGATTCGGAACATTTTTCTATATGGTCATTAATAAACAATGTTAATAAAGCTAGTATTGAAGAAATTATACTTACAGCTTCTGGGGGGCCATTTTTAAATAAAACAACTAAAAGTTTAAAAAATATAAATCCAAAAGATGCTATCAAACATCCAAATTGGTCTATGGGCAAAAAAATTTCTATAGATTCGACAAACTTAATGAACAAAGTATTTGAAGTGATTGAAGCTCAGAGAATATTTAATATTAATAAAAAAAAATTTAGGATTTTAATCCATCCAAAATCATATGTTCACGCAATAATTAAATTTAATAATGGTTTGGTAAAGTTTTTAGCTCATGACACTCATATGAAAATTCCAATTTTTAATTCTATATATTTCAATAAAAATAAAAAAATTCACTCAAAACAATTAAATATAAAAGTATTGAATAATTTGGAACTTTCAAAACCAAATATAAATCAATTTCCAGTTCTAAATATTTTAAAAATGATTCCTGATAAAACTTCCTTATTTGAAACAATATTAGTTTCAGCTAATGATGAACTAGTTAATTTCTACTTAGAAGGAAAAATCAAATACACCGATATCTACGAAAATTTAATCAAAATAATTAAAATGAAAGTTTTTAAACAATATTTAAATATAAGCCCAAAAAATATTGACCAAATATCAAAACTGATGAAAGAAGTTAGATTGAAATGTAAAGATCTATGTATAATATAAATAGAATTTTATGAAAAAATTATTTTTTATTTTTGCATTTATTTTCTTATTTACCACAGATATTAATTCTGAAATAATTAAAAATATCGAAATATCTGGAAATGTTCGAATTTCGGATGAAACAATTATACTTTTTAGTGAAATAAAAAAAAATCAAGATTTAAAAAATGAAAATTTAAATCTTATAATAAAAAAATTATATACTACCAATTTTTTCAGCGATATAAATATTGCTTTTGATGATGGCATTCTTAAAATTAGTGTAAAAGAAAATCCTGTAGTTCAAACTTTACAATTCAAAGGAATTAAAAATAAAAGAATTCTAGAAGTATTAAATGATACAATACAGCTTAAAGAAAAATCATCTTTTTTAAAAAGTATAGCTAAATCAGACGAAAAAATAATAACAAATATTTTAAGATCTAACGGATATTATTTTGCAGAGGTTAATTCAAAGATTATATCGAATCCAAACAATACTGTAGATCTTATTTATGATGTAATTTTAGGAGAAAAGGCTTTAATTACAAAAATTAAATTTATTGGTGATAAAAAAATTAAAGATAAAAAATTAAGAAGTATAATTATTTCTGAAGAAGCTAAATTTTGGAAGTTTATTTCCAGAAGAAAATATTTAGATATTAATAGAATTGAATTTGATGAAAAATTATTAACTAATTATTATAAAAACAGTGGTTATTTTAATATTTCTGTAGAAAGTTCATCAGCACAAATTATTGATGAGTCAAATTTTGAATTGGTATTTAATATTAATGCTGGTGAGAAATATTATTTTAATAACTTAAAATTAAATATTCCTGAAAATTATTCCATTGATAATTTCAAAAACATTTTAAATTTATTTGATAAGTTAAAGGGAAAAATTTATTCTTTGAATAAAATAGAAAAAATACTTAATGAAATTGATAAAATTGTTTTAACTAAAGAATTTGAATTTATAAATGCTAAGTATGATGAAGTAATAACTAAAAAAAATAAAATAAATTTAACTATTAAATTAGAAGAAACTGAAAAAACATATATTGAAAAAATTAATATTTATGGAAATTATATAACTGATGAAAATGTTATCAGAAATTCTTTAATTGTAGATGAAGGTGATGCTTATAATCAAATTTTAATTAATAAATCCATTAATGATATTAGATCAAAAAACATATTTAAAAGTGTTAAATCTGTTATTGAAGAAAATTTAAGTAAAAAAACTAAAATAATAAATATTGAGGTTGAAGAAAAACCAACAGGTGAAATTTATGCAGGAGCTGGAACTGGTACCAGTGGTACATCTCTAAATTTTGGTATTAAAGAAAATAATTTTTTAGGTCAGGGAAAAAGAATAGATACTAACTTTTTAATAAGTGATACATCAATCCAAGGCAAATTTTCTTTAACAAATCCAAATTTTAGAAATTCAAACAAAAGTTTAAGTACCTCTATCGAGTCCACAAAAACAGATTTGATGAGTAAATTCGGTTATGAAACTAATAAAACAGGCTTTAGTGTTGGTACATCGTTTGAGCAAGCAGAAAATTTGTATTTTTCTCCTTCTTTTTCGACTTATTATGAAACGCTTGATACTTCATCAAAAGCTTCAGCAGCCAAAAAAAAGCAGGATGGTAGTTATTTAGACTCGAAATTTTCATATGGTCTAACCTTGAATAAATTAAATCAGAACTTTCAACCTTCTGAAGGATCAAGAAATCATTTTTCTCAGGATCTTCCAATTTTTTCTGATGATTGGTCTTTTGCAAATACATATACATTTTCCAAATATTTGCGTCTCGGAAAAGATAGTATTTTTTCAATAAATTTCCTTGCTAAAACTGTTAATTCGCTCACGGGTGAGGATGTAAGGGTTTCAAAAAGGATTTTTATACCTAGTAGAAGATTAAGAGGTTTTGAGTATGGAAAAATTGGACCAATTGACAGTGGTGATCATATTGGAGGAAATTATGCATCATCACTAAGTTTTAATTCAACTTTGCCTCAATTATTTCCAACTTTGCAAGATATTGATTTTAGTTTATTTTTTGATACAGCAAATGTTTGGGGTGTAGATTATAATAGTAGCTTAGATAGTAGTAAAATTCGCTCTTCAACTGGTCTATCAATTGATTGGTTTACTCCTATAGGTCCATTAAGTTTTTCATTTGCCAAACCAATAACAAAAGCAAGCAGTGATAGTACAGAAACATTTAGATTTGATATAGGAACATCTTTCTAATGAAAGATATAATTAAGCTTTTTTTATTGATTATATTTTTACAATTTAATCAAGTTTATGCAGCTGAAAATATTGTATACCTAGATATTGAGAAATTAATTCATAGTTCACAAGCAGGAAAAATAATTAACGAGAATATAAAAAAAAATCATAAAACTAATTTAGATATTTTTGAAAAAAAAGAAAATGAATTAAAGGAAGAAGAGTCTAAAATTATTTCACAAAAAAATATTTTAAATGAAGAAGAGTTTAAAAAAAAAATAGATAATTTAAAAAAGAAAGTAATAAATTATCAAAATGAAAAGAAACAAAAAATCGACGAGCTGAACCTGTTAAAATCTGAGTTAACAAAAAAATTATTAAGTCATATAAATCCTATAATGGCAGAATATTCTGATAAAAATTCTATTTCGTTAATTGTTGATAAGAAGACTATTGTACTTGGAAAAACTGAATTGGATATAACTGAAAAAATTATTAATCTACTTAATGAAAAAGTAAAAGAAATTAAATTAAATTAATGTCTGAATCTTTAAATAAAGAACAAATAATAAAACTTTTACCTCATAGAGAGCCTATGCTTTTAATAGATGAGTTAAATAATATTAAAAAGCTATTTTCTGCTACAGCCATTGTGAACGTTAAAAAAGATAGTTTTTTTGTTCAAGGTCATTTTCCAGGACAACCTGTTATGCCAGGTGTTTTTATTGTTGAAGCTTTTGGTCAAGCAGCCGCTGCTTTAACAGCTAGTGGAATTGATAAATCTGCATATGAAAATAAATTGGTTTTTTTAATGAGTGTGGAAAAAGCAAGATTTAGGATTCCAGTAATACCAGATTGTAAATTAGAATTAAATATCGAAGCAATTAGATCCCATGGAAGAGTCTGGAAATATAAGGGCGAAGCCTTTGTTAATGGAAAAAAAATGGCAGATGCTCAATGGTCAGCAACAATTGTTGATAAGAAATAATTAGCAATAAATCTTGATAAGTATTTACTAAATGTTTTGATAATAAACTTTATTAATGACTAATCCTTTTTTTAAAAATAAAGGTCCTTTTGAGATTAATAAATTATTAAAGTTTGCTGAGTTAAAAAATATTCAAAAATATAAGAATTTAAAAGTTTATGATGTTAAAGATTTATCAACATCAACTAAAAAGGATATTACATTCTTTCATTCAAAAAAATATGAAGCTCATGCTTCAAAAACAAAATCTTCTTTTTGTATTACTACAGATAATCTCAAGGATTATTTACCTAAAAATTGTAATAAAATAATTGTTGATAATGTTCTAATTGTTACCGCTAAAATTACAAAAATATTTTATCCAGGCTCAGTAACTGATGATTTTGATATAACAGTAAAAGATATATCTAAAACCTCATTTAAGAAAAAAGTTGATTTTGGAAAAAATGTATTAATTGGTAAAAATGTAAAAATAGGCAAGAATTGTTCTATAGGTCATAACTCAATAGTAGAAAAAAATGTTATTATTGGAAATAACTGTTCTATAGGTTCTAATGTAATCATAAGAAATACAATTGTTCATAACAATGTTCACATTTTAGATGGATGTGTAATTGGTAAAAAAGGATTTGGTTTTTTCCCTAACAAAGAAAATAACTATAGGTATCCTCAGATTGGTGTTGTGATAATTAATGATAACTCAGAAATTGGATGTGGATCAACTATTGATAGAGGATCAATGTCAAATACTATAATTGGAAAAAATACTTATTTAGATAATCAAATTCATATAGCTCACAATGTAAAGATAGGAGATAACTGTATTATAGCTGGTCAAGTAGGTTTTGCAGGAAGTTCGACATTAGGTAATCATGTAATGATTGGTGGTCAAGCAGGTGTTTCAGGCCATTTAAAAATTGGAAATAATGTTAAAATAGGTGGCGGAAGTGGAGTCATTAAAGATATAACTGATAATTCAAAAGTCATGGGATATCCCGCAAAAGATTTAAAAAGTTTTGTAAAGGAAAATAAATAAATGATACACAAAACTGCAATAGTAGATAACAAAGCTAAAGTTTCAAACTCTGCAAATATAGGTCCTTATTCTGTAATTGGTCCTAATGTTGAAATAGGTGAAAATGTAATTATTCATTCACACGTTAATATTTCAGGTAATACTAAAATTGGAAATGGAAATAAAATTTATCCTTTTGCATCTATTGGTAATGATCCACAAGATTTAAAATATAATGGAGAGGAAACTAAACTTGTAATTGGTAACAATAATAAAATTAGAGAGTATGTAACTATAAATCCAGGAACTGTAGATGGTGGAGGTTTAACTAAAATTGGAAATAACTGCTTATTTATGATTTCATCTCATATAGCTCACGACTGTCATGTTGGAAACAATGTAATTATTGCAAATAATGTTCCTTTGGGTGGCCATGTTACAATAGAAGATAATGTTGTTATTGGAGGTAATTCAGCAGTTCAGCAGTTTACAAGGATAGGTAAATTAGCAATGATTGGTGGAATGACAGGTGTTTTACATGATGTTATTCCATATGGTTTATCAATAGGTAACAGAAATTATTTACACGGTCTTAATTTAATTGGACTAAGAAGAGTTAATTTAGAAAATAAAGATATTCTTGGTCTAACAGAAGCATACAAAGAAATTTTTGCTACGAAAAATCTTACAGATAATTTAGATAAATTAAATGGCGAATTTAAAAAAAATCCACTAGTTAAGGATATTATTGAATTTATAACAAAGGATAAAAAAAGATCTATTTGTACACCTTTTTCCAAGGAGTAAGATGATTGGTTTAATATTTGGAGAAACAAATTTTCCAATAGAGATTCTTAAAAAAATAAAAAAAAAAAGACTAAAATATTTGATAATTGATTTATCAAAGTCAAATAAATTTAAAAAAGATAAAAACTCTTACAATGTATCAATCGGACAATTCGGAACAATTATAAATATTTTAAAGCAAAATAAATGTAGCAAAGTATTATTCGCTGGAAAAGTTGTTAAACCAAATTTTTATAAAATTAAATTAGATTTAAAAGGCATTTATTATATGCCTAGGATAATTAAAAGCTCAAAGCTTGGCGATGCAGCTATTTTAAAACAAATTATCAAAATATTTAAACAAGAAAAAATAAAAACAATAAGCTCGCTTACCTTCAATCACGAATTAACATTGAAAAAAGGTAACTACTCAAGAATTAAACCAAATAGAGAAGATAAAATAGATATTAATAGAGCTATCACAGCATTAAATAGATTAGGAAAATATAACTTTAGTCAAGGAACTGTTGTTAGAAATAAAAACGTAGTAGCCATTGAAGGAAAGGGTGGCACTGAAACGATGCTTAAAAAATGTAAAAGTAAAAAATTTAGAAATAATGGTGTCCTAGTTAAATTTCCTAAGAAAAAGCAAGATCTAAGAATTGATTTACCTACCGTAGGATTAAAAACTTTAAAACAATGTAAAACTGTGGGGCTTAAAGGAATAGTTTTAAAAAGTAAGCAAAATGTTTTTCTAGAAAGAAAGAAATGCATCAGCTTCGCTAATAAAAACAAAATGTTTATAATTGTAAAATGAAGAAAATATTTGTTTTAACAGGTGAACCGTCAGGAGATAAACTCGCTTCAAAAGTTATTGCTCAGGTTAAAAGCTCAAAATCAGATATTGAATACTTGTCCGTAGGTGGTGAGCATTTAAAATCCTTAGAGATTAAATCACTATATGACTTAAAAGAAGTTACTTATCTTGGTTTTACTAGAGTTTTGTTGAATATCTTTAAGATTAAAAAAAAAATTAATGAAACAGTAGATAAAATAATAGAATTTAAACCTGATATTTTATTTAGTGTAGATAGTCCTGATTTTACTTTAAGAGTTGCCGAAAAGGTAAAAAAAATCAATCCTAATATAAAAACAATTCATTTTGTTGCTCCTCAAGTGTGGATTTGGAGAGAGCATAGAGTTAAGAAGCTCAAATCTTTTTTAGATCATGTATTACTGTTGTTTCCTTTTGAAAAAAAATATTTTGATAAAGAAAATATTCAATCAACATTTACAGGTCATCCATTGTTAGAAAATAATGAGAAAAGCAAAATTGATATATGTCAAATTATAAAAGATCATAAAAAAATTATCTCCATCTTTCCAGGCAGTAGGCGATCTGAAATAGATGTTTTGTTGCCGATTTTGATTAATTTTATAAAGATGATGAATGAAAAGTATAATGATATTTTTTACGTTTTTCACTCAACCACTGAGTTTAATAAATTAATACAAGATAAATTAATAAAAGTAGGTTTTAAAAATTGTGGATCTATATCTGATGAAAAAGTTAAATCTGAGGTTTTAAAATCTTCAACATTTGCTGTAGCCAAGTCAGGAACTATTTCATTAGAAATTTGTAATGCAAAAGTACCATCTATTATTATTTATAAAATGAATAGTATAAATTTTTTAATTATTAAAATGTTAGTCAAAGTTAAATATGCAAATATAATTAATATTGCTGCCAATGAGGAAATTATACCTGAACTATTGCAATCAAATTGTAATTCTAAAAATATATTTAATAATGTAGATAGTCTTTTTGAAAATAATGAATCTATGCAAAATCAAATAGATAAATCACAAGAAATTTTAAAAAATTTTAAAACAAACCAGTCTTCGAAAATTGCAGCTTCTGTTTTAACTAACAGCCTTTAATCTTTCAATTACTTCATTTTCATCTAAAGACAAAATGATATCGTATATACCTGGGCCAAATTTTGAACCTACTAAAGCAATTCTTAGAGGTTGACCCACACCTTTAAAGTTTGTTTTATTATTTTTAATTAAGTCGTTTATTATTTTTTCTAAATTTTCTTTATTTATATTTGATAACTTTTCAAATTCTTTTAAAAAATCTTTTAAAATTGTTTTTGATAAATTATCTAAAAGTTTTATATCTTCAGTAGAAATTTGAATTTTATCTTTAATTATATATTGTGCGTTATTATAAATATCCTCTAATGTTTTTGCTTTATTTTTAAGGAAACTTAGACATTTTTTAATTTTTTTTCCTTTATTATCAATTTTATCTTTATAACTTTCAAAATACTTTATTAAATGATCAAAAAGATCATTTTCATTCATATTTTTAATATAGTGCTCGTTCATTGATAAAATACGGCTCATGTCCAGCTTAGAAGGAGATTTTCCTATCCCCTCAATATTAAAATGTTTTATACTTTCTTCTAATGTAAATATTTCTTTATCTTGAAAGGACCAGCCCAATCTTAGTAAATAATTTCTTAAAGCATCAGGCATAATGCCAATTTTTTTGTAATCATCCAGAGTTGATGCTTTATCCCTTTTCGACAATTTTTTACCTTCAGAAGTGTGGATTAGAGGAATATGAGCATAAGTTGGTAATTTCCAATTCATTCTTTCAAATATTTGCATTTGTTTAAATGTATTCATTTTATGATCATCACCTCTGATTATATGTGTAATTTCCATATCCTTGTCATCTACTGCTGCAGATAAATTATATGTTGGAGTTCCATCTTTTCTTAATATTATAAAATCTTCAATATTAGAATTTTCGATATTAACTTTACCTTGAACAAGGTCATTTAAAATTGAATTTCCTTCAATTTTACTCTTAAATCTTATAACAGGATCGATATTTTTTGGTGTATCTTTAAGATCTCTACATTTTCTATTATAAATATATGGTAGTTTTTTTTGTTTAGCTCTTGTTTTTTCTTCTTCTATCTCTTTTTCTGTACAATAACATTTATATGCAAAACCTTTATCTAAAAGTTTTTTTGAAATTTCAATATGTTTACCAACTTTAGTTGATTGAATATATTCTTCTTTATCTGGTTTAATTCCTATCCATTGTAAAGATTGAATAATTTGTTGTTTATATTCTTCTTTTGATCTTTCTTTATCTGTATCTTCTATTCTTAAATGAAATATTCCATTTTGATTTTTTGAAAATAACCAATTAAATAATGCAGTTCTTATTCCTCCAATATGCAAAGGACCAGTAGGCGAGGGAGCAAATCTAGTTGCTACTTTAGACATTACAAATATTTAGACTATTTTAGTGAAAGTTTCTATATAAAGATATTAGAACACCTTGAACTTTAACTCTATCAGGACCAAAGATTTTAGTTTCGTAGTTTTTATTTGCACTTTCTAGCGCAACTGTTTTGCCTTTTCTTCTTATTCTTTTTAACATTACCTCGTGATCATCAACTAGAGCAACTACAATTTTTCCATTATCTGCTGTATCAGTCTTTTTAATAATAACAATATCACCATCATGAATGCCAGCTTCAATCATAGATTCTCCTTGAATCTTCAGCCCAAAATATTCACCATTCTTTTCAATATTACTTGGCAAAGGTATTCTAGTAACTTCATTTTGAATTGCTTCGATTGGTGTACCGGCAGCTATATTTCCCAACACAGCAATTTCTGGGCTTTTGTTTTTTGAATTACTTTCATCTAAACCACCTTTAATTACACTTGGTGAAAAACTATTGTAAATGTCATTAGCTGATGCTGTCTCAGGTAATTTTATTACTTCGAGAGCTCTTGCTTTATGAGGAAGTCTTCTAATAAATCCTCTTTCTTCTAAAGCACTAATTAATCTATGAATTCCTGATTTTGATTTAAGATTCAAAGATACTTTCATTTCTTCATAAGAAGGAGATACACCTGAAGATCTCAACTTCTTGTTGATAAATAAAAGCAGATTTTTTTGTTTTTTGGTTAACATAGAACAAACTAGGTACATATTTGTTCTATAAAAGTTCTGTTGTTTAATCAATAGCTCAAAACCCCATTAAAATATAGATTATTTGCCTATAATATTGAGAAAATTGAATTTTCTTTTAAATTTTTTAACAATGATTCACCAATTAAAAAAGTTTTAATTTTTGTTTTTTTATTTATTTCTAAAAGTTCCTCTTTTGTTTTTATTCCACTTTCACAAATAAGCGGTCCAGAAAAATCTCTTAATGCATTATTAATACTATAAGTTGCATTAAAATCGGTTTTTAAAGTATTAAGATTTCTATTATTAATTCCTATTAATGCTTCTTTAAATTTTAAAGCTTTTTCAGCTTCTTCAATAGTGTGAGCTTCTATGATTACTGACATATTTAATTTTAGAGCTTCTTCATATAATTCATTAAGAAGATTTTTTTTTTCTTCTATAAAATACTCAAAAGCAGAAAGAATGATCAATATGGCATCAGCTCCTCTAGATCTTGCTAAATATAATTGCCATTTGGTTACCATAAAATCTTTACATAAAATTGGGAGTTTTATTCCAGCTTCTTTTATATTTTTCATGTGATTAAAATCTCCACCAAAAAATTTTGGTTCTGTTAGTACTGACAAACATGTAGCATTATTTTCATCATATATTTTAGCAATTTCTACAGGATTATATTTATCAGCATGTATTAGAACACCTGCAGATGGACTCATACGTTTCATCTCAGCAATAATTGAAAATTTGTTATTATTTATGTTGTTTTCTATTTTTTCTTTAAAATTAAAAAATAACTTTTTTCTTTCCATTTCTGATATTAGCTCTTTTAATTCCTCAATAGGTATACCTAATCTACTTATGAGTTCTAAGTCTTCATATCTATATTTAAGAATTTCGTGTAAAACGTTGACATTATGGCCATACTTAAATACTGCAGATTCAAAATACCTGTCAAACATAGGATCCCATTTTCTATATTTTTTATCCATTTTGAATACCTCTTAAATGTTCAAATGTTTTTCCAGATAGAATATGTTCTCTTGCATTATTGTAAGCATCTTCAAAATTTGAAAACTTCTCAGAAACAATAAGGCCAGCTGCACAGTTTAAACAAACTGCTTTAGAAAAATCATTGTCTTCACCTTTAAATATATCAATCATTTTGTCAGCATTAAATTTAGCATCATCTCCAAGTAGATTTTCAAATTTATCTGCATTAACATTTAGCTCTTTAGGATCTATGGTAATTTCTGAAATTTTATTATCTTTTAATTGCATTACATTCGTTTTTGCATAAGGAGATATTTCATCTAAACCATCTTCACTATTTACAATCCATGCAAATCTAATATTTAAATTTTTTAGACCATTTGCAAAAGTTTTGAGTAATTTTTTATCAAATACTCCTACAACTTGTCTTTCAACAAGGGCAGGGCTACTTAAAGGTCCTATCATATTGAATATAGTTCTTTTTCCAATTTTTTTTCTTGTTG